>JAUWOO010000093.1 GCA_030612095.1 Thermoplasmatota archaeon
ATAAAAGCCAGGATAATGATATGATCACCCACCTAGAGCTAGAAAGTCAGACAGCATCACAGTCAGCAGCAACAATGGATTTCAAAGAGGGAGTTGCAGCTTTTGTCGAAAAAAGGAAACCTATTTTCAAAGGTAAATAGAATTTATCGGCAATTGTTGTAAAAACTTTAGAAACCTTTATTTATTCTGCCTAGCATCGCCAACGCACATCTGATAGTGAACCTCCATAACAACTTATTAAGGGGATAAAACTATGAAATATAAAACTTTAGAAATATACAAAGAAAAAGACGTTGTTACGGTCCGTCTGAACAGACCAGAAGTTCACAATGCAGTGAACGAGAAACTAATGAAAGAGTTGACAAGCTGTTTTAAAGAATTATCTTCTGATGATGCCATCAGAGTAATTGTACTCACTGGCAATGGCAAATCCTTCTGCGCTGGTGCTGATCTTAACTGGATGAAAAGTATGGCTAAATATTCAAAAGAAGAAAACATCCAAGATAGTAGACTTTTATTAGACTTATATGAAACGATTTATTCCTGTCCAAAGCCAGTAATAGGCCGTATCAATGGTCACACATTTGGAGGAGGAATAGGACTTGTTGCTGTATGTGACATAACAATAGCATCACCTGGACTAAAATTTGCATTCAGCGAGACAAACCTTGGGATAATACCTTCTGTTATATCAACATACATTGTAAGGCGCATAGGCCTATTCAACATGAGGCGGCTTTTCATAACAGGCGAACGATTCATTTCAGAATATGCAAAAGAAATTGGTCTTATAGATTATGTTGTACCAGAAGAGAATCTCGATGCTGAAATACAAAAATATGCTAAATGGCTTCATTCCTCAGGTCCAAAGTCCATAGCGGAGATAAAAAACCTAGTAGACAAATGTCAAAAAATGGATGTAGAGGAGTATAAAGAGTTCACAGTAGAAAAAATAGCCGAACTAAGAATCTCAGATGAGGGACAAGAAGGAATCAGCGCATTCCTTGAAAAAAGAAAAACAAAATGGAGTGAATAATTTTGTTTAAAAAAGTACTCATAGCTAACCGTGGAGAAATAGCTGTAAGGATTATAAAAGCCTGTCAGGAAATGGACATAAAAACTGTAGCAGTGTACTCAGAAGTAGATGAGAATGCACCACATGTCCAACTTGCTGATGAAACAGTTAATCTTGGAGATCCAACACCTATTGAAAGTTACCTGAACATTCCAAAAATAATAAAGGTCGCACAGGATGTCGGTGCAGATGCCATACATCCAGGATATGGATTCCTTGCAGAGAACCCTGATTTTGCAAAATCCTGCAATGATAAGAAAATGAAATTCATTGGTCCTAGCCCTAAGGTTATAAGCCTGATGGGAGATAAAATAGCGGCAAAAAAAATCATGGAAAAAGCTGGAGTGCCTGTAATTCCTGGTTATCATGGAGTAAAGCAGGATAACTCTTCAATGGTAAAAGAGGGAAGGAAAATTGGTTTTCCTCTTTTGGTTAAAGCTGCTGCTGGTGGTGGCGGAAAGGGAATGAGAATAGTTCATTCTGAGGATATGCTTAAAGATTCCATAGAAAGTGCAAAACGTGAATCGAAATCTGCCTTTGGAAATGATACTGTATTTCTTGAGAAGTACATTGATAAACCTCGACATATAGAATTTCAGATACTAGCTGATGAACATGGAAATATCGTCCATCTTTTCGAGAGAGAATGCTCCATACAAAGAAGACATCAGAAAATTATAGAAGAGACACCGTCACCAGTTATGACTCCAGAATTGCGAGAGAAAATGGGTAAAGCAGCTATAAAAGCTGCAGAGGCAGTAGGTTATTCAAATGCTGGAACTGTCGAATTCATGGTTGATGGAAACCTTGACTTCTATTTCATGGAGATGAACACCAGATTACAGGTAGAACATCCGATAACAGAGATGACTACTGGTGTTGATCTTGCTAAATGGCAACTGAGAATTGCCAGCGGCATGAAACTTACGCTTAAACAGAAAGAGTTGATCCAACGTGGCCATGCCATTGAATGTCGTATATATGCAGAAAATCCATCGAATGGATTTCTACCAAGCATTGGAACGTTAACAAAAGTAGAATCACCTACTGGACCTAACGTAAGAAATGACACTGGTATTTATGCCGGTATGAAGATAACTCCATATTATGATCCGATGCTTGCCAAACTTGTAGTAAGCAGTGAGAACAGAGAAGACTGTATCAACAAGATGATATGGGCACTATCACGCTATGTAGTTTTAGGAGTGACAACCAATATATCTTTCCTAAAGAAAGTACTTAGTCATGACGAGTTTAAAAAGGGAAACATAACCACCCATTTTATTGATAATCACTTTAAGGACTGGATGAACGCCAAGGAAGGATTACCTGTTGAAGCACTCATTGCTCTTGCAGTATATGATTCGATGCATTCCAAGACACAGGAAATTGTAAGGTACAAAGAATCTGATCCACATTCACCTTGGAAACATGTTGGAAGATGGAGAATGGGGGTTGATTCGTAGATGTTTATCAACTATGAGCATGAAAACCATGTGTACAACGTGTCGGTTGAACGTAGAAAAAATCAATATTTTGTAACATATGACAATACAGAGTATAAAGTAGAGGCGGACGAAATAAAACCTGGATATCTAAAAATAAAACTTGGCGATAGAGTTATTAAATGCGTGATCACCAAGGGCGACAAAGACAAATTTGTATTTGTAGAGGGGGATGTATTTAAGGTTAGAAATATAGAGCTCACTGGAGCAAAGAAAACCAAGAAAAAGGAGAAGGGGGCTCTCAATTCACCAATCTCCGGAAAAGTAGTGAGTATAAAGGTAAAAGATGGAGATAAGGTCAAAAAAGGAGACGTTCTTATGATTATCGAAGCCATGAAAATGGAATACCTAATAAGAGCACCGTACAATGGCAAAGTAAAAAAAGTTAATTTTAAGGAGAATGGCCAAATTGAAATTGGTCAAAATACAGTAGAAATTACAAAGAATAAGGAGGATTAAAAATATGGATGCTATTGAAAGTCATGTAGATAATTCCAGCAAGGAGTACAAAGAAAATTTTGCTCATTATGAAAAACTTGTAAAAAATCTTAAAGATAAAATTGCAATCGCGGCAAAGGGTGGCGGTGAAGAAAAAATAAAACTTCACAAATCAAGGAATAAAATGCTTGCTCGTGAACGTATTGATGCACTTCTTGATCCTGACACCCCATTCATGGAGTTTAACTCACTTGCAGGATATGACATGTATAAAGATAGGTCACCCTGTGCTGGTATGGTTACAGGTATTGGGATTATACATGGGCGCGAGGTTGTAATTGTCGCTAATGATGCAACAGTCACTGGGGGGACATATTATCCAATGACTGTCAAGAAACATTTAAGAGCGCAAGAAATCGCTAAGAAAAACAATCTCCCATGCATATATCTAGTCGACTCGGGTGGCGCATTTTTACCTATGCAAGATGAAGTATTTCCAGATAGAGAGCACTTTGGAAGGATCTTCTATAATCAGGCTACGATGTCAGCTAAGGGCATACCACAGATAGCAGTTGTCATGGGTTCATGTACGGCCGGTGGGGCATACGTTCCTGCTATGTCAGATGAAACAATAATTGTCAAAGGAACTGGTACTATTTTCCTTGGCGGACCACCACTTGTCAAAGCAGCAACTGGTGAAGAAGTAACCGCAGAAAATTTAGGTGGTGCAGATGTTCACTGCCGAGAAAGTGGAGTTTCAGACCATTACGCCCATGATGATCCAGAAGCCATACACATGGCAAGAAACATTGTGGAAAATCTAAATAGGCCTGAGAAAACACAATTGGATGTTAGAAAGCCTGAGGAACCAGCATACGATATCAAGGAAATATATGGGATAATATCAAAGGATCCAAGAACACCATTTGATATTAGGGAAATCATTGCCCGGATTGTAGATGGTTCAAAATTCCATGAGTTTAAAGCATTATATGGTGAAACCCTAGTCTGTGGTTTTGCAAAGATAATGGGATATCCCGTTGGCATACTTGCAAACAATGGAGTCTTATTTTCAGAGTCGGCACTTAAAGGCACACATTTTATAGAGATATGTTGTCAAAGAAAAATACCACTGATTTTCCTACAAAACATAACCGGATTCATGGTTGGAAAGAAATATGAGGCGGGAGGCATCGCAAAAAACGGTGCCAAGATGGTTAGCGCTGTAGCAACTGCCCAAGTTCCTAAATTCACTGTTATAATCGCCGGATCATTTGGAGCAGGTAACTATGGTATGTGTGGGCGAGCCTATGGGCCAAGACAATTATGGATGTGGCCAAATGCACGCATCTCAGTAATGGGCGGTCAACAAGCTGCAGGTGTCCTGTTGACCGTTAAAAAAGACCAACTATGGCGAAAAGGCAAAGAAATGACAGAAGAAGAGGAAAAAGCAATAACAGAACCCATACTGGACAAATATGAAAAAGAGGGCAATCCTTACTATAGCACGGCTCGAATATGGGATGATGGAATAATTGACCCAGTGGATACGCGATTAGTACTGGGGCTTGGCATTTCAGCATCACTTAACGCCCCAATTCCAGACTGGAAACCTGGTGTATTCAGAATGTAAAATGGAAACACACAGATTGTAGTTTTCTTCTGATTATTCCTTTTATGATTTCTATGCTGATCCCGCCACCATTGATATAATCGACAGAGACAGAATTTATAAAGAGCCAGTTGTTATAAGAGTAGTGGTTGAAGGAGGGAAAGATGAAAGATAAGATCTTGGAAGAAGCCTTGAAATGGTATGAAAATCAAGATGGAAATCCAGATATAGGGGATTTTATCGATATAGTAATCCACAAAACAACAGACTCCCTTTTTGACAAGATTATAGAGGAATTGAGAGGTGAATTTTCCAACGGCAATCTGAAACATAATTTTGTGATTTCTAGTGATTACTATCTTGATCTCAAATTTAAAGATATCAAAGATAAATGTATAAAAAGCATGAAAAACGATTTTTCCCAATTGGAATAAAGTTTTAATTCGACTGGATTGGTGTTTTTATGTTTCAAATAATAGACACTTCTAATCAGAAAATTAGACTGGGCATAGTTAATAATACAGTTCGATTGTTTAACCAGCACTAAAGATTCTTCAAAACATTTAAATTAAACTATTAGTATTCAGATTATAATTTAAAAGGGGGAAGATCGATAAAAAATAAACTACTCATTATCCCTGGATATTTTGCAGGAATAGGTAGTCTGTGTATAATAACGTACAGAACATTGATAGCTTTTTTCAGCGAGAGTAAAGCAGTAACTATATATGTTAATAGATATGGGGAACATCATGCCGATATAATCGCTCTTATTCTTATTTGGATTATATGTTTGGTTGGTTTAGTATCCCTATATTTTGTAGTAAAACAAGGTAAATTAATAAAGACTCTTGAAAGTAGCGACATTAGAGGGAAAAAAGTGATGAATAAAGAAGGGGCGTACCTAGGCATCTTAAAGAGTTCACTAGTTGACAGAGAAACAGGAATGCCCTTTAGTATTCTTGTAGAGCCGTCCGTAGATATAGATCCGGAATTGTATACCTTGGATGATACAGGACATCTCGTATTTTCATTTGAATCTATAAGATCTGTGGAAGATGATATAATAATTGAAAAATAAAAGTTTAGTTTTAGTAAATGAAGTAACTGATACTTTTTAGCAAGTTCTAATTTTATGATGTCATGTTTTTAAAACATTAGAATAATACTTATATAACATATTTATAATGAAATGAGAATAATGTCTCTTCTGCAGAAACAGACATTGATGAAAGATGCATTAAACTCGATCACAAAATATCCTGCAATTATAGAAGATATTATGACATAAAGGAGATGAAGAAAAATGAATAAACAATTGTTGATGACTGGTATAACAGTCTTGTCATTAGCGGTGGTTTTTAGTGGATGTATAGAAGAAAAATCTAGTGGGATAGTTATTGAAGGCAAAGGAAGTTATACGTCCATCCAAAATGCAATAGATAATGCATCTGATGGCGATACAATCCTTGTGTACAATGGAACTTACTATGAAACATTGATAATAGATAAATCGATCAATTTGGTTGGTTCAGGCGATGGCGAAAAAATCATTGACTACAACGGAAATGAATCTGATCAAATCTACATAGTTCTTATTACCGCAGATAACTGCACAATCAATGGGTTCAAGATAATCAATTCTAATGATTCATCAAACACCATGGGAATAAATATTGAATCATCTAATAATGTCATTTCAACCAATACAATTTTAAACGCCACCAAAGGTGTCTACATTGGGAGGGATTCAGGGAATAACAATGTCTTAGGAAACAACATCTCACATAATCAATACGGCATCAATATAGAGTACTCAGATGGTAACAATATTTCAAAAAATAATATATCTTTAAACAGCCTATATAACATGTATATATATTCATCAAACAACAATATTGCTACTGGCAACATTATCTCAGATGGTGATTATGGCATTAGAATTAAGGGCTCAAAAAATAACGAAATTTTTAGAAATTTAATCATTAACAATCAAAGAGGACTGTACTTCTGCTGTGGGGCACGAAACAATATAATGTACTACAATATATTTAAACAGAATAGCGAGTATAATGCTTATGATTCACTTGGCAATCAATGTAATAATGGGAGTGTTGGGAACTACTGGGATGATTATACAGAAAAATATCCAGATGCTACAGAATTAGATGACATATGGAATACGCCATATAACATCTCTGGGGGAAATCAAGACAAATATCCGCTAGTAAACCCAGTTATAATCTAAGTTATGTTTTCTCATTTATTCTAGAGAGATTTTTTAATTTTATGAGTAAATATAATATATTTTAAATATAACTGGTCCATCAGTTTTTTCAACACAATAATGAAAGATTTAAAGCAAATTAGTCTTAAATATTAAACCGTAACTCAGTCGAATTTACGGAATATGATGGTTTAATAATCATCTTTTCAATTGGATTTTCTTCCGTTTCTGTTGTATTAGTCAACTTGTTTTACACCCATTTTCGTTATTACGTAAATACGTAATATGTAAAACTCATAGCTTCAATTATTCCTTTTAGGAATTATAAGGAGTAGTGATATTATCTGGTT
>JAUWOO010000033.1 GCA_030612095.1 Thermoplasmatota archaeon
AAGAAACGTAGCTCAGCAGTTTGCAAAGGAGTTTTCGGCCCCTTTATTTGAGGTGCAGCATCATTGGGCGCATGCTGCATCACTTTTGATTGACAATAACATAGGCGAAAGTGTTGTCTTGGCACTTGATGGACTGGGCTATGGTAGTGATGGCACATTTTGGGGCGGGGAGGTTCTTGTTTCCAATTTTGAAGAGTTTAAGCGTGTTGGACATTTGGAAAACATTCCGCCGCTTGGTGGCGATAAGGCTACAATTGATCCGCGAAGACTTGTCTTTGCTATTTTCAGTAGATTCGGCAAAGAAAAATATTTTACTGGAAGTGAAGCCGATATTCTAAACAAGATGATGAATAAAGCGCCATTATCAAGCAGCCTTGGCAGGGTCATGGATGCACTTTCTTGTTATCTCGATATTTGTACTAAAAGAACCTATGATGGTGAACCTGCTATGAAACTTGAGAAATATCTTGCAAACGGCAAGGCAAAATATTCTTTTGATGTCGAAGTAAAAAATGGTGTCGTTGGTACAACTGATCTTTTTAGACAGCTTGAGGAAAAAGTAAAAAACCCCATTACAGAGAAACAAAGGGCGGATCTTTCATATTCGATAGTCAAAACAATCGTAGATGAACTTACAGATATCGCAATTCAACATGCTGAAAGTGAGGGCATTAAACACATAGGTTTGACTGGCGGTGTTTCTTATAACCTTCCTATTACGGAGATGGTGGAAAAAAGAGTGGAAGAAGCAGGGTTGGTATTAGCTGTTCATACTACCGTTCCTAATGGGGACGGTGGTATTTCTGTAGGTCAAAACGCCATTGCTGGTCATAAATTGTCTTCATAGTTTCAAAATGAGTGGCAACTTTTAATAATGAATTATTTATCGGTGGAGTATCATGGGGAAAAATAGAGATTTGATAATTATCTTATCACTTGTAGTAGTTGGAATGTTCATTCCATTTCTTGGTTCAATAATAATAAATTATGGGTTGGATTTAGTAAAGATAGGATCAACATTCGGATATTTTTTACTAATTTTTGCGATTGAACTTGGAGCAGTTTATCTGTATTTTACAATAAGTAATCGGGTGGCTAACAAAAACATCGAGAAATACAAGAAAAAGTAGGATATATTAGTGTTTTTTCTTTCTTACTCTTTCCTGGGTTTTTTCATTGGTTAACTCTCGAATTGTGTCAGTAGCAATCCATTTGGCTGTTTTTGAATTAATTTTTAAAATCTCCTTTGAAAGTTTTATCATCTTTTTATTGAGGGTTAAATTGCGTTTACCTATATTTCTTAAAGCCCAGTTAACGGCTTTCTTAACATAGTTACGTCCATCAACTGAGTGTTTTTTAATTAGGGGAATGAATTGTTCAAACTTCTCATCACTGGCTTTTTTGTCATGAACCGATAGACCTGCAATTAATGAGAATGCACCCCGTTTAACAAACTCTTCATCTCGTTCAGCCCATTCAAAAACCTTCTCCCATGCAAGGGGAGTTAAATCAAAAAGACTAGTGCATGCTTGGTCACAAATATCCCATGAATCGAAATCCTTTGCCCAGGAATCCATTTGTTCTCCTGTAACCTTAGACGGATCAT
This sequence comes from Thermoplasmatota archaeon, assembly GCA_030612095.1. GTDB lineage: Archaea > Thermoplasmatota > E2 > DHVEG-1 > DHVEG-1 > JAUWWG01. Next base: position 1,607 of record JAUWOO010000033.1, read on the forward strand.
CGATAAAGCAAGCTAGTAACCGCGCGTCATGAATGCCCGAATCCCATAACTCCAAAGCAAGTTCATGAGCTTTACCAATCTCTTTAGCAATAGGTCTCAACTTGTAAATTGAAACGCCAAGATTATTTTTAGGGTTAATTCCAAATCTTGCCATACCCGTTACTGCTTCTGGGTCAGATAGAGATTTTAGCCGTTTTAGAATTTCTTCGTATTGCATGTTGGTAGCAGCATCACACTTCTATAAGATATGGTTTGTCATCGTTGTGATCCACAGCATATTCATAGGTTAAAAATGTGTAAATGGTGGATGTATGTAAAATAGTAAAGATCACAAAATTAAAATCAAAAAAAGTATTGACCGAGGTCCTCACTATAATATATGTTGGCGAACTAATTTTCTACTACATAATTCCAGTTTCTGTATGCATTATTTCTGATGGCTTCTCTCGATGTTTCCTGTCCACCAGTTTCTGAGTATTGTACATCAACAATTATGCCTTCCACGTCTCTTACAATAATCTTGCTTTCATCTTCGTTATAATCGGTTGTATATATCTTTCCGTCCTTGTAGATCACCCCACGTTCTGTGTTGTATACTGGATTCTTACCTAGTTGTATGTCTGGGTCATAATCCATGATGTCATCTAACCTCTTGAGTTGGTAAGCATCTTCTGCCATCCCTATCATTGTTCGATAGACTCGTATTTTATGGGTATCTTTTTCAGAACTGATTTGATTCTTGATAGTGGATATAATTGCTGGAATGTCTTGTGTTTTTATTGCTAGAAGTATTTCTTTCCAAAACCAATTGTATGTCTTGCTCCCTCGTGCGTTAACATGTTCTGGAGGTTTATCTGGATGTAAAATAATTCTCCCCTTGAGGGTTCTATGTTTTTTTCTCCATTCGTTTCTTTGTTTATCAAGTTCCTTTTTTCTATCGTTTTTCTTTGACATTATAGAGCCCTTCTTTTGAAGATTTCCCATTATTTGTAATGATTACTCGCCTTATGAAACTTGCCCATTGTCACTTTTCATCTTTTCTTTGTGTATCGATATTCTATGCTGCAGCTGCCTTCGACACTTACCATGCATGGTCCAACAGGGCTTTCAGGTTTACACTGTATACCAAACAGGGGGCATTCCTGTGGTAATAACAATCCTCTGAGAAGTTCTCCGCAACGGCAACCTTCTGGCTCTTTAAACTCCTTGTTGCTGATTTCCTTTAAATCATTTTCATATTTCCTTCGGGCATCATACGTCTCAAACTTGCTACGTAACTCGAGACTGGACTGGGGAATAACTGGAAACCCTCTCCATTTTTTATCTCCTGGTTCAAAGACTTCATTAATCACCTTTTGGGCTTTTACATTACCTTCTTTGTTTACAGCACGAGCATATTCATTTTGAACGCAAGCTTTTCCATGTTCAATTTGCTGGACAAGCATCCATATGGCCATTAGAAGATCTAGTGGTTCAAAACCAGTAATAACCTGGGGGACACGATAATCCTTTGAAATAAATTCATATGGTTCGGTCCCAATGATTGTAGAAACATGACCCGGTTCGATAAGACCATCGATTTTGATTTCACCCATGTCAAGTATGGCTTTTAAAGCAGATGGTATGGTGCGATGACAACATAGGATGGAGAAATTGCTTGGGGGGTTCTTCAGTAAAACTGAGGCAGTAGTTGGAGCAGTTGTCTCAAAACCAACAGCCATAAAAACAATGTCTTTGTCCTTATGTTTTTCAGCAAGATTCACAGCATCTTCTATTCCATATACTGTCCGGACGTCATATCCCTCTGTTTTCATGCTTTGTAATGACTGTGTTTCACCTGGAACATTTACCATATCACCAAATGTTGCAACGATCTTGCCTTTTCGTGCAAGCAGTAGCATCTCCTCAATTTCTTTGGGGGTAGTGACACACACTGGACAGCCAGGCCCCTGCCCAATTTCGATGCCACATTCTTTAAGTAGAGCATCCAAACCATATTTTACCAAGGTATCTTGATGTGTTCCGCATACATGCATAAATTTGAGTTTTACATCTAACTTTTTAATCTTTGAGATGGTTTCCTCAGCTAATTTTTTATCCTTGAGTGAAAACATTAGTCTTCCTCGCCTGCCGATAACATCTCTCTAAAAAGATCGAGTGTTTCTTGCGCGTCTTTTTCATCAAGCACTTCTATTGCAAAACCTGCATGGACTAAAACATAATCGCCGACTTTTACTTCAACAAGAGAGATATTGACCTTACGTTTTGTACCGTCCCCATAGTCAACAATGCTATGTTCTTTGTTCTTGTCAATTTCAACTATTTTTCCAGGGATTGCTAAACACACAATTTTGATATTATATTCTAAAGCATTATAAATTTTCTCTTAAATCAAATAGATAAAGCTATAAAGAAAAAGATACATAATCCCTCAGAATTCACTCAGAGGGAGGAATCATGGAAGAATTAGAAAAAACGACATCTATCTGTCCTGCATGCTATCAGGGAGGAAAAATCCAAAAGATAGACGCGCAAATTGTTGAGGAAGATGGAAAAGTATGGATCACCAAGAAATGCAAGAAACATGGTTCCTTCAAGGACATCTATTTTAGCGATGCCGATCTCTATAAAAAGTGGATAAAATACAAAGTTACTGGTACAACGTCACCTGATGTTAAAACAAAATTGTTCGATTATCCTGCCTTATATGATGAGCATAAATCTCAGAGTGTTCTAACAAATCTTTTAATCACAAACAGATGTAACCTACGGTGTAGCTATTGTTTTATGAATGCTGGGGCATCTGGTGTAGTCTATGAACCAACCCTCGATCAACTCAGGGAATTAATGATTCAAGCGAGAAACGAACGACCCATGGGTTCCAAAGCAATTCAGATTACTGGTGGGGAGCCTACTATTAGAGACGATATTTTTGATATTGTCAGAATGGCCAAGGAAGTAGGTTTTTCTCATGTTCAAGTAAATACCAATGGCTTGAAACTTGCCGACAGTGCCGAGTATTGTAAGCATCTCAAAGATGAAAAGGTTAACACCATCTACATGAGTTTTGATGGAGTGACAAAGGAGACCAATCCTTGGATAGATCAGTGTAAAAAGGCAATAGAAAACCTTAGAAAGGTAAACTTAAAAGTTGTTCTGGTTCCGGTTTTAATTGGCGGTAAAAATCTTCATGAGACTGGAAAGATCGTTCGGTTCGCTCTTGATAATATGGACATTGTTAGAGGTTTAAATTTCCAACCAATTTCTTTCTGCGGAAGAGTTACAAAATTAAAAGATGAAAAACGGGATAAACAACGAGTGGACTATGTTCAAATGATGGCGGAAATAGAAAAGGAGTTCGATGGGCAGATATCGCGGGAAGATTTCTATCCAGTTCCTTTTGTCAACCCTATTTCAAAACTAATTGAAATGCTTAAAGGAGAAACCCAGGTAGAGTTTACTGCTCATCCTGGCTGCGGTGGTGCAACCTATCTATTTTACGAAAACGGAAAACCAATTCCAGTTACACGCTTTATCGATGTCGAAGGTTTATTGAGTCTTATTGATGAAAAAAGCAAAATGACTGGGCCTCTGAAAAAACTTCGAGTTGGTAGTGCATTTCTTAGACATATTAACGATTTTGTTGATGATGAAAAAGCACCGCATGGTTTTGATTTGAGAAAACTCCTGAAAGATGCTGCTCTAGGTGGAAGTTACGATTCACTTCGAGGATTCCACTACAAAAGTCTTTTTATCGGATCAATGTGGTTCCAAGATGCATTTAATCTTAATATCGATCGTCTGCAACGTTGTGTTATCCATTATTCTACCCTTGAGGGAATCATACCGTTCTGTGCCTATAATGGTCTTGGCTATGGTGATGCGATACGTGAGAAACATTCCATTCCGATTAAAGAGTGGGAGAAAAAAACAGGAAGAACAATGAAAAGTGATCTAAGAAAGGATGTCCCGCTTACATAATTTCTTCAATCATCTCGGATAAAACATACAATCTGTTTTTTTACATTCTTGATTTAGTTTTGTAAATTCGCAATGTATGTCTTTGTCAATGTTCATAGTGAATCCAAAATGCTTACGTAAAAATTTCTCTGCTCCAATTATTGATAGAAATGTATCTCTTTTACAGCACCGGGGGCCACCCCATTCTGCGATGGTAAGTAAATTCTCCGCAGTGATCTGATTACTCAATTTCCACTCTTTTTCAGATAACGGCGTTGCATCTGTGATCAGACTGATAAAAATACCCGTACCGACGGCGGCGCCACAGATTCCATGAGACCCACAAAATCCTCCAAGTATTTTTTCAGCTCTATTTCTTGATTCTTTGATTTTGTTTTCTTTTTTTCCGTATTCTTCCTTTTTGTTATAGTATGCTGTTAACAATACTGCTGGAACGAGGAAATGATGTTCTGGTCCGTGCATTTTTATCTTTGGATTTTTCATTAAAATTAAAGACAACTCTAGCGGATCTTCCAGTTTACTGTTAATGCAAGTCTGTTCTATGAGATCATTTGCCGGTAGACTATGGCACTTGTCACATACAAAATGCCCGTCTATGCATGTTACATCTGATTCATATGTTTCACGGCAATACAGACACTGTTGTTTCTTTTCATTCTTCAGATATACGATTTCTTTGCCACAAATGAGGCATCCACTTCTATGATCCACGGTTCATTATCTTCTATATGTATATTTAAAGTGTTCCTTGATGGAAAAATGGTGTGTTCATTTTTTTACAGTTTTAATGTAAATTAAAAATAAAAACAAGTTTTAAGTATTAGTTAAGTAATGCTTAACTCGGTATTTCAGATGTTAACGGTTCGTGATAGAGAATATTTGAGGGCAATATTTGCTCTTTCTGGGTCCCAGAAACCAGTGGGTCCAGTCTTGCTGGCTGATAAAATGGGTGTGTCCAAAGAGTGCGCCTTCCAAGAAATGAGACGTTTGGATGTTTTAGGCTATGGCGAATATGTGTTAAGAAAAGGTCTAAAACTGAATAAGTTGGCTATATCGATCGTTGAGAATGATTTCAAGAAGCATCACTTCTTCGAAAAATTCTTGCAGGAAACGTTAGGTATGACTCACGAAGAAGCTTGTCACGAGTCTAGTCGCATTGATCCATTTGTAAGTGAATATTTAATGCAGAGCATATACAATAAAACGGGAACATTACGTAACGGCAGTTGTGGGTGCCGTATGAAAACACCACTGAATCCTAATGATTTGAAAGGCTGTCATTGGATTAACGAATCTCTCTAGAACAAATAAAAGAGTATGGTATTGATAATCAGAAGGGAAGATAATGATGAAAATAGTAAGAAAAAATCTAATTGTATTTGTTGTAACGGGGATAATGGTTTCATCAGTCCTCATAGCGGGATGTCAGGAGAAAACATCTGACGATGGGGCTATGGACATCCTCGTAACTATTATACCTCAAGTAGAGATGGTGGAAGCAATTGGTGGCGATTGTGTTGATGTGACTGTGATGGTTCCCGTAGGTGAAAATCCACATCACTATGAGTTATTACCAAGTCAAATGATTGAAGTTGCCAATGCAAAAGCATATTTTACGTTGGGTTCTGAGATGGAGTTTGAGATTAACCACGTTGATACTATTATTGAACAAAATCCAGACATTGAGATAGTTGATACTCATGTTGGCATTCAATTGAAGGCGCTTGATGAACATTATGGTCAGGAGCACTGGGGAAATCATTCTGGTGGTGATGCACATATGTGGCTTTCACCGGTAAATATGAAGATTATGGCTGAAAATGTCTACAATGCTTTGATAGAAATATATCCAGATCACAAGTCTGAATATGAGTCAAATTATCAGAACTATAGTAACAAGCTTAATGATCTTGATGCCAATATAACAAGCATGCTTGAGCCCTATAGTGGAAAATCATTTATGGTATATCATCCAGGGTGGGGATATTTTGGCGATGCCTACAACCTTAAACAAATCGCTATTGAGGAAGGTGGAAAACAACCAGGTTCTGCAGGTGTTGCAGCTATTATTGATCAGGCAAAAGAAGAGAACATCACTGTTATATTTGTTGCACCTCAATTTGATACATCCAGTGCCGAAGTTATTGCTCAGGAGATCGGTGGCCGTGTCGTCTTTGCAAACCCACTGCCAGACGATTATGAAACAACACTTTTCAACATCGCAGCAGATATAGTTACGGGATTTGAGGGAAATTAATCCTACTTGGAAAAAACATACATGGACGAGTTCCAATCTAGGGGATTTAAATAGAGATCAGACATGGAAATTTCATCTGGAAAAACATTATTATAAAAAAATAGTATGGGTGATCCTAAAAAGGTGGAGTAAATGGGAACCAAATCGGCTATCGAAATCACTGGACTCACTGCAGGATATGGAAAAGAGCTGGTTATTCAGGATGTAAATCTTTGTGTTGAAGATGGAGATTTTTTCGGCATCATCGGGCCGAATGGCGGCGGAAAAACAACGTTACTAAAGGTCATGCTTGGGTTATTAAAACCGATGAAGGGCGATATTCGCATTTATGGGGAATCACCGGAAACCGGACGTCGTTATATAGGATATGTACCTCAGTACGCTGAGTATGATAAGGTGTATCCCATTTCTGTCCGGGATGTAGTGTTGATGGGGCGACGTAGTGTACGTGGTCCCTCTCCTTGGTATTCAAATGAGGATAAAAAGGCTGCAATGAATGCGCTTGAAACAGTTAAGATGAAGGACTTTAAAGACAGGCACATTAGTATGCTTTCTGGCGGTCAACGGCAGCGAGTGTTTGTTGCCCGTGCATTGGTATCACAGCCGCGTATTCTGTTATTGGATGAACCAACAGCGAGTGTGGATCAGACAATGCAGGAGAATTTGTATAAATTTTTCAAGGAATTGAACAAAGAAATCACTATTATTTTGGTGACACATGACATTGGAGTAATTTCCTCATATGTTACTCGCGTGGCGTGTCTCAATCGATATATGTTTACTCATGATGAAAAGTTGATCACAAAGGAGATGTTAGAAGCAAGTTACCATTGTCCAGTGGATATTATTGCCCATGGTGTCCCTCACCGGGTTTTGGGTGAGCATCAAAAAAAGAAAAAATCCTGATTAAATTTGGAGTGATGAAGTGGTTGGGGAATTAGTCGAATTATTACAACTGCCGTTTATCCAGCGTATGTTTATCGCTGGATTCCTTGCAAGCATATCATGTGGAATTATTGGTAGCTATGTTGTGGTGAAACGAATTGTGTTTGTTAGTGGTGGTATTGCCCATGCTACATTTGGGGGCATCGGCTTTGCTTATTATTTACAATTTATGTTGGGGTGGATGTGGTTTGATCCTTTAGTTGGGGCTTTGATTTTCGCCCTCATTGCTGCGATCATTCTCGGTTCACCTTTGATGAGAAACCGGATTCGAGAGGATTCGACAATTGGTGTGTTATGGGTCGTTGGTATGGCTCTTGGCATACTCTTTATACATGCTGTGGATAGAAGTAAAATTCTAGTTCAAGATCCAGTAAGTATATTGTTCGGAAACATCCTCCTCATCAAACTGCAGGACTTATATCTCATGGTAGGGCTGGTAATTGCCATTATTTTCATTACAATACTGTTGTATAAGGATCTGCAGATCCTGACGTTTGACGAAGAATTTGCAAGGATAGCTGGAGTAAATGTTAATGCAATGAACATCCTCCTGCTTGTTCTTGTTGCATTCACCACTGTCGTATTGATCAAAGTAGTAGGTGTCGTACTAGTAATCGCCATGCTTACAATTCCTGCTGCGATCTCTGGCCTGTTCACACATAATCTGAAGATGATGATGATTCTTGCTGTGTTTGTTGGTGTCATAACAACGTTTGGTGGTTCTCTTCTCTCACTCAACTATGATTTTCCACCTGGGGCAACCATTGTAATCCTAATGGGGTGTGTGTTTGTCGTATCTCTTCTGGGTAAATCAATTAACCAAAGAATCTGTCTGGTGAAGACGGAATAATCATGGCTTTAATGGTGTAAATCTCATAAAAAGAGGTCAGTTTGATGAGATGACGGGAGATATTGGGAAACAGATTCTTGGAACCAGTGGATTTTTGCAGATATGGCCACTTAGCCAAACTCCAGGTTAAAAAAGCATTTTTCAGTAATATTATATGCTATAAAAGGATTATATATAGCGGACTTAACCTGGATGGGATTGATGGATGGTATTTGTTTATCCTAAGCTAAATAAATACAATTCGTGGTGTGGAAAAGGTTCATTCCTGTATTTTACCGTTTCCTCGTCCTCTAAAAAACAGCAAAATGAAACGAAAGATTGATAAGAAGAATCTACATATCTTGCAATGTAATTATAATAATATTATAATTTTAGTATACGGAATGAGATGGACTTGAAAAGGATTATGGTAGTGGATGATGAACCGGATCAAATATTTACCGTTAAACAGACTTTAGCGGATTTTGATGATGAGTATGAAATTATATCTGCCGAAAGCGGTATGCAATGCCTTGATTTATTAGAAAACAATGGGGTCCCAGATATTATATTGCTAGATATTATGATGTCTGATATGAGCGGCTGGGAAGTTTATGATAAGTTAAAAGGGAATCCTGCATGGGAAAAAATTCCGATAATCTTTCTAACAGCAAGAACAGACAGAATTGCCAAGAGCGCCGGAGATTTTTTAGGCGATGACTATATCGAAAAACCATTTGACCAAGAAGAATTAAAGAAAAGAATCGATAAGCTTTTAGATAGTAATCAGTAGATTTCCTTAATTCTTTATGTCATCATATACTTTTATAACAATATTTTATGCTTAGCCACATGATATACTTCAACTCTATGGTGAGGTCGATATGACATTTTTATCTTTCTTAATTAGTTTTACAAGTAAATGGATGCCAGCTGATATATAAAACTATAATTTTTATCTCATCTTGTCCTATTTTAAGGTAAAAAACAATTTTTTCATTCTTGAGGATATAGCTTTATAAAAGAGCAGATGTTACAGAAGTAAGAGGCTGGGAAAGAATGCTCGAACCGTACTCCGATGAAGAGAAGAAATATATTATGTATCTGGTAAAGAAGTATTTGCCCGGATTTGGTATCCAAGAGGACAGAGATGGAGCTACCATCATGTATGAAAAAAATGCCAAGACAAAAAACACCGACCAAATTGAACAATAAACAATACTTTTTGTGTGATTCTACGTGATATGTGACTACTGAAGGTAGTAAGTTGATCTGATATGTTTTGGATTTTTTTCATTTTGACATTTTGTCACAATACCTTTATATGTGGTGAGTAACAGAGTATATCATGTCATTAAATGACAAAGGTCAAAAGGTGACATGCTGTGGTGAAAAAAGCAATTAGGCCCGAATCTGAAGAAGAGCGGGAATACCTCAAATGTTTAATAGGTAAATATTCGGCGAAAAAAGAGTTAGGGGTGGAAAATTAATAACAATTTCTTGATAGTCGGAGATGTTTTTCAAAATTTGAATGGTTATCCATAGTCACTGAGGGCTAGTTGCTTTTTGCTGTCTTTGTATTTGTAGAATTCAAAAGACATTTAACGATTTTATCTAAGGTATCAAATTCTTCCCTTTTTGCTCCTTCTCTAGAAAGAAACATAAATTCCATCCCTGTGTTTTTGGCAAATTTACGGTCATTTTCGCTATTGCCAATATAAATCAATTTTTCTTCCTGTATCCTTTCCTTCAATCTTTCTAATAGGTGAGAATTGGGTTTTATTTTTTTTAAATCTATAAGACTTGCACCTCTCCCAATGCCGCAATCAAACAGATCTGTATAGTTAAACTCTTCAATAAAAAGATCAACAATTTCTTGAGGGGAATTACTTACTATGCTTAGTCCATATCTCCCCTTCAATTCATACAAGCAGTTCACGTCAGAAAAAGGTTTAATCATCCCATTCTTCATTGCCCTAATCTTTTCCTCTGTATACTCTCTATTTCTTGTTTCCCACAGATCTTCTGCTTCTACACCTAACTCGATACTCATCTCATTGAATCTGTGAACGTTTTTAGAGTGAATCTTCATCAGGTTTTCTTCAGAAGATTCTATTCCAAGATGTTCTAGTGTTTTTTCCAAAGCTGTATACAGCCAAGTCAGATCTGATTCTGAGTCAAGCAATACACCATCAAGATCAAATACGGCCCCATAACTGTTTTTCATTGGAAATACCTCGTCATCATCAACCCATTCATTTTGTGTGGATAACCTTTCATCAGTGCCAACCACCTGATTTTATATAATCCTCGTGCCAGCTTCTTCACGTGTTGGTGTAATAGAATAAATGTCCGTAATCCTTATTTCGACAACGCCTTTAATAATTTTATTAGGTTTTAGTTTTAATATCCAATCTTTAGCTTCGTCGAAAGTTTCACCTTTAGAGTGATATATTGACAATCCTTTGATTTGATAACCTTTCGATCCTTCCCACATAGCAATTGAGACGTTCTTATTTTGCAGAATGTTCTCTTTCGTCTTTTTGAAGAACGTATCAATTACCAAGATTGTATCATCATTTACTATTTTTTTAGATGCAATTGGTACAACGTTTGGCGTTCCATTTTTGTCTACTGTCGAAAATGCCATTATTGGAATAGTTTCGAAAAATTGTTTTATTCCATCAGGTATCTTTTCTTTCATATGTATCGTAATTGTTTATGTCTTTAAAAGAATGTTTTCTATCTACAGGCTGCTATTTCTGAACAATATATGGTCGAAGTGACTAGGATTTTTTATAAGAGGGAGCGTTTCGTACAGTGTTTTCCTTTAAGGAGAATAAATCATCGTTTTTGATGAACAGAAACGTTTATTAAATCATTATTGTCTTACACATCTGTGAAACGGGATGCCATAGGAATAATTGCTTTAGTGCATCTACTAAACCGTTGGAGATTTGATAAGAATGTCAAAAATAGTTTTTCTAAAAAAGAGGTCTGGGGACAGTAAGGAAAAAGAAAGCAAGGATTTGGCAGATGTCAATAAAGAAGTTTATAAAAAGAAAAAAGAATCAAAAACATTAGAAAAAAATGCGAAGAAGAAACAGAAAGAATTAAAAAAGAAAGAGAAAAAAGCATTACATCCAAAAAGGAAAGTAAAACTGAATAAATCAAAGAAGACACTAGGTGGGAAAAAACCTGATGAATGGTCAGAAGAGACAAAGAGTGAATATGGGGAAAATAAAGAGGCATATATACAACTTCATGTAGAAAGCGATCAGAGTTTTAAGGACTTATTACTGGATATATATTTTGACAAAAATGCACCTAATTTCTTTACAAATGAAAACAAAATGAGGTGGCGTCCCACAGCTGACGAAATGGATTCCATTCTTGAAGCTTTTGATATTCTCTCACAATCTTCGGTCAGCCTAGAAAAAAAAATTGATAAACTTTCTAAAGAATTTTATTTCAATCCAGAAAAAATAGAAGTCGAACCACCCACTTCAGATTCAAAACAAGAAGAAATAGATATAAGTCCTATGTCTAGAGATGTTTTCAATAAAGAACAAGAGCAGGGCAGTGAAGATTTAAAGAAAAATAAGGAAGATACAACTCCAACCAATTTAGAGAAGAAAACAGATGGCCTTTCCGAGTCGGACAAACTCAGTGAAGTTTCTATAACACCTCCCAAGAAATTAACCGAAGCAGAAGAGATTTTCCTCGAATCTAAAGGGCTAGGAAAAAAGGATGATGACACCCTAAGGGATACAACTCCAACCGATTTAGAAAAGAAAACAGATGCAGATTCATAATCAGAGCCTATAAGTGAAGTTTATTTAAAAAATACAGATAAATTATCCGAAGAAGAAGACAATTACGATGAATAAAAAGGAATAATAAAAA
>JAUWOO010000067.1 GCA_030612095.1 Thermoplasmatota archaeon
TCGTAAAATGGTTGTGATGGGTGTAATAGCTCTTTTTGTTGGACTTTCTATTAGTCCTGTAAACGCGCTAGAGTTCCCAGAAGATGAAATGCAAGATGAAGTTGTGAATATAGAATATGCTTTGGTTGATTTAGATGGTACTGTCACCATAGAAAAATTTACCTTATCCGAACAAGAATTCAAAGAATTGGAAGTAATGCTGTCAGAATTTATGGAAAAAATACAGTCTGCAAATGATCATGATGGTGTTATGAATGTCCTCAATACATTCCTAAGGAATAGACATCCAGTTCTATCCTTCATCCTCAAAACACTAAGCAACCATAAAATGTTTCGCAATCGTGCGTTTATTGTCAGTCAAGGGTGGGGTCATAAACTGAATCCATTCAAGGATAGTTCAGCGGAAATATACAAATTATTTAACTTCTGGCATTACACTAATCGATCCGAATTTGGGATGCCAAGTGGAACATTTATATTGAGACATGGTCGCCTTTTCGATACGGATGCCAAACTCTTACGTGGAATCCAAGTTGGAATGATGACTCGTTTCAGAGGCATATATGTTTATGTTGCTCGACCCTTACCTGAAAAAAGTTATACGTTCTTTATGGGTACAGCCCGTCATGTCGTGGGACTTGATTTCACTTTACCAAAAGCGTTGTTATAATATCGTGGTTAGATTTCTAAGTTGTTTGTCAATGGCAGGGATATACAGGTATACTTAATATTGTAATTAATGTCCGGTGTCTCGTTTTGGATACTATTTTGATCTAAGAGGGGGCATTACAGCATCAACGTGATCATGGATTCGTACAGAAATTAGTAGGAAACATTTAAGTTCGATTAAAATGTTATAATATTATTATAAAATCAATATAAAGAAGATGCAAGAATGAAACAGGGAATAATATTTGGAAGTATACTTTCAGTTTTTATTCTAATGGTGCTGCCGTCTATACCTGCAGTGGAATATGATGCTGCCGTAAAGGCAAATGAGTCAAGTCTTATTGATGAGTTACAAGACATAGATGTGACAGATTTTAAAGAAGGGATTCAGAAAATAAATATACATGAATGGAGAGAAGAACTAAAAAACATAGATATGAGAAGTGCGGTTGAGGGGCTGAAAGAAAAAATCAAAGACAATCCAGCTCAGCCTCAGTGTATTGTTACTCTTATGGCACTAATTATACTACTCATGGTACTTGGTGCAATAATAGGTTCAATATTTGCTGCAGTTAGTGCAATAGTAGATGTAGCTAGTGTAATTTTAGGTAAGATAATCGCCCTGGCATTTACCATACTTAAACCGATAGTTAAACTGACCGTGTTGAGTTTAATAGCATATTTCGTAATTGCAGCATTAATAGATCTATCTTTCCTCTGCGTTTTTCTCCTGTTGATTATACTGACTGGGGGATCATAGGGGTAAAACAGTGTGGAAGTGGAATCCGTAGATTAGAATGGTTGTAGGGGGGAGATCACGAGTATCCTCAATTTCTATGCCGTTAACAGTTTTGATGCCTATCACATTGCTCCTATGGATTTTTTATCGAGAAGGATTGTCATTTAGAATTCTTTTTGATGAGATACTTTTCCATTTCATCAAATATCTGTTGTTTATTCACAGAAGGATCAATTGGCTCATAGGCAAAACAACAGAACATTTCTCCATTTTGAATTTCTTTCATCTGATCTATCCGGTTGAGCATACAGGGTATTTCCTCCTTTGCATCGTTATTTTTCAAACATGACATACATAACAATGGAATTGGAACTGATGCCGGATCAATCTCTGTGCCATTGTCTAAAAAATATCCTCCTTTCATAATCTCAACATCCTTTTTTTGAATCGTCAAAACCCCCTTCTTGAATACTTTATATTCAGCATGAACAAAGAAGCATTTATTTTTATCGGTCGAATCCGGTCAAATACAAAATTAAACCGCTTTCAGTAACTGCAGCAAAAGAATAAATTATAAGTGCTATACAGGTATTCGTAAATTGGTATTATTTATACACGTGGGAGTTAATTTGATATTCTATAGGTGAATGATGGCTAGTGAAATGGGTTTTACAGAGAAAGTCTTGAAATCTTTCAAAAATATAACCAAGGAAATTGAAAAAGGTTCATCAGAACACGATGCGAGATACAGATTTGTAAAATATTTTGTAGAAGAAGTTCTTGGTTATGAACCTAGGTATATTAAACGGGAGAAGAAGGGAGCTGATTTAACTATAGTTGATGAAAATGATTTTGCTGTGATTAAAATTGAGACAAAACGACCAACGGAAAATATTGATAAACCACAATATAAAGAACAAGCGTTCAAATATGAGGAAGAAGCAACTAGGTTTATTGGTCTTACTAATTTTTTGCAATTCAGACTCTGGGGGGTTAAAAAGAAAGAGAGAGAATTAAGAGTTAATCTTGATTTTTCTACGATACTTGAGCAAAAAAAGACAGTTGAACAACTTTCAGCCGAGGAACAGTCACAAATATTGTTTTTGAACAATCTTACAAAACAAAGTCTTTTTGATCCGAGTAAATATGAAAAGTTTGATGAAACATATGCAAGGATAGACATAACAAATGAAGCGGGATTTAGAAAACTTCTCGATAGATTAAATTACATTGCTGACACATTGCTTTATGGATATACGTTAAAATCTTTTGGTGAATATAAAGAAGGTTATAGTAGGTATCAAGAGTCAAAGATGTCAAAAGCAGGATCATCAACATTGCTGTTCCAAAATCTAAGGAAGTTTTAAAAGAAGTAATAAGCAAAGGCAGTGTCGATCATTCCCAAATTGAAGAACAAACTAGAAAGTTGGAACAGGAGATTAATGATATGGTCTACGAACGTTATGGATTGAATAATAAAGAAATTAATATTATTGGGGAGAGTTTGAAATGAAAAAGCAATTTGATAGGGTATATCAGTTTAAGATAACGCTGAGAGATTCAAAACCACCGGTTTGGCGTCGGATACAGGTTCCAGAGACATACACACTTTGGGATTTGCATGTTGCTATCCAGGATGTCATGGGGTGGGAAGATTATCATCTCCATCTATTTGAGATGATTGATCCTTCCAATGGAATGAAAATTGAGATAGGTATCCCTGAAGAAGTATATGGGGAGTGGGGAGAAACACTCCCAGGGTGGAAAGAAAAGATAGCGGAATGGTTCACGATAGAGAACAGGAAAGCTGATTACACCTACGATTTTGGCGATAATTGGGAACATAAGATAGAACTGGAAAAGGTCCTCCCTGGGGAAAAAAGTGTCAAATACCCAATATGCATTAAAGGAAAAAGAGCATGCCCACCTGAAGATTGTGGAGGTATTTGGGGATACGAAGAATTCTTGGAAGCTATAAAAGATCCCAAACATGAGGAACACGAGGAAATACTGGTGTGGATTGGAGGGAAATTTGATCCAGAACATTTTAACCCAGAGGAAGTTCACTTTGATGATCCGGATAAACGCCGAAAAATTGCATTTGATTAAACAACGTATGTTGTGAAACGAACTTCAGGCACACCATAAAGCATCATGTGAAAGAGGAAACCGTAGAAGGGGAGATAAAGAAGAATGGATACAATCGTATTGAATAACAGATCTGCTTCGGATGAATTAATTGAACGAAATAAGGAGTTGGAATCGCAAATTCAACGATTAAAACAGGAGTTTAAACAGTATTGTGAGAGTGTTAAGAGAAACGAAGAAAAAAACAAGCAAAAGATGAAGATAGATGTAGTGAAAAAATTAATACCTATTGCAGACACTCTGGATAGAGCAATAAGAATAAACAATCATGGCTTTTTAAAAATAGGGCAGAAGAAACTAGATAATATTAAAAAAAATATGGAAACCACATATACGCAATTATTATCATCCTTAGACATCGTGGAGATTAATCCAAAGATAGGTGAAGAGTTAATATATGAAAAACATATTGCAATAAAAAAAAGGAATAGTTTATATCCTGATAATGTGATTATAGAGTGTGTAAGGAAGGGATATCTATTGAATGGGGTTGTTGTAAGACCAGCAGAGGTTATTGTATCAAAATATAGTCCCCATCTCAAGGATGAACATTTGATATCTTCAGAAGTTATTCGGTACCATCCATAGTGAGGATGTTTATTGGCAGGGGGGTGTAGTGATACTTCTGAGGGAGACTCATTAAACCTTACCTTGGAACATGAAATATAAACCATCTGGCAGATACTGATAGAGTCTAGAGGGGGATAAAATGAAAGAAGTATTGGAGGAAACTAGTAATATTTTGGGCATAGATTTTGGAACGACCAACTCTAAGATGGCGTATATGATAATGGATGAGCCGACAGTGATTCGGAATTCTGAAGGAAAGATAATAACGCCATCGGTTGTGTATTTTGATAGAAATGAAAAGGCAATTGTAGGTGAACAAGCAAAACAGCACATAATTTTACATCCAAACAGGACGGTATATTCAATCAAGCGCCATATGGGTACTGAATATAGGAAGCGGATCGGTAAGGCTAGCTATCCTCCTGAGTATATTGGTGCACATATATTGAGAAAACTAGCTAAGGATGCAGAAAGCGAGACAAGTAGAAAATTCAAGAATATAGTGGTATCAGTACCAGCGAATTACTCGGATGGGCAGCGGCAGGCGATTAAAGATGCATCAGAAATTGCAGGTTTGAAGGTACTTAGAATGATTAATGAACCCACCGCAGCTGCACTTGCATATGGGTATAAAGAGGATGAAGATAGGAAGATTTTAATTTATGATTTCGGTGGAGGGACATTTGATGTTTCTATACTGACCGTCGGTAAAGGTTTTTTTGATGTAGATGCAACAAGCGGGGAGCATCGGTTAGGTGGCGATGATATAGATAAGCGAATCATAGATTTCGTCTGTAAAAAGATTAAAAAAGAGAGAAAAATCGATGTAAAAAAGGATTTAGCATTGTATCAAGGTTTAAAAGAAATGGCTGAAGAAGCGAAAATTAAACTATCAACTACTGAAAAAACCACTGTCAATTTACCGTTTATTGGGAAAGATACTAAACATCCTCCATTTGAAATGGAGATTACTAGAAAAAAATTTGAGGAGTTAATTGTTGACCTAATTGAGAATACCGCTCAGCCGATTACACAGGCGTTGGATGATGCAGGTTTGGATAAGTCGGAAGTTGATGACGTAATACTTGTTGGGGGCACCACAAAGATTCCACTAGTTAAAGATTTTGTTAAGAAGTTCTTCGATAAAGAGCCATCTAGTGGGATAGATCCATATGAAGCCGTCGCGCTGGGTACAGCCATTGCAAGTACCAGGGAGAGTAAAGAAAAAAGCAAAATAGATGTTAGTGACGTTGTATCAATGTCGTTGGGGGTACTGACTTCAGATGGTACAATTAGTAAAATATTGAATAGGAACACAAAAGTTCCAATTACAAGAAAGAAACCATATACCAACCCAGAAAGCTTCATGTCTGAGGTTATGGTGGGAGTATACCAAGGTGAAGGGCTATATCCTTGGGAGTGCGAGCATTTAGGTGAATTCTGGGTTTCTGTTGAGCCCAAGCCTATTTTTGCAAACAATATCGATATAGGTTTTGATATCGGTGAAGACTTTGGAATACTTAATGTAACTGCCATGGATCGTGATTCTGGCTCCAAGAGATCCGTAAAACTGAAGGCTAGTGGTAGATTATCCAAAAGGGAGAAAAATAGATGGATGAAAAAGATGTTGAGCTTTGAGGGGGTAGAATTACACATATTGAATAAACTCACAAGAGATAGAGTCTCTCTAAATGTTAATCCAGATACAAGGATATCTGATCTTAGAAGCGAGTTGAAAGAATTGGGTGTCCTTTGTGAAGAGGAAGGGACTTCACTGTTTCTAAAAAATAAAGAACTGGGTGAGAAGCTGTTAGTTGCAGATATAAATTATGATGTTAATGATGCCATCGAGATCGACAAGAAAGAAAAGGTGGAAAAACAAACAATTGTATCTTCGGGTGATAAAGACTCGAAGAGAAATGGTAGGAAATAAAAGGAATCAAGATATGAGGGACAATGTCAAAAGGCCAGTTGACAAGAATGCGTACCTTGGATGACTATGTTGGAATAACAGAGGATGAAATATCATTACCTATTGCTAAAGAACAAATAGATGAAGAAGATCACAATGCAAAAGAGAAGTTTATGAGATGGGATGAAGGTATTTTACATGAAGATACTTACTGGCGAATGCCTACAAAATACATATCCCCCTATAGATTAGATGGCATATATAGCACGCTATCCAAAATTTTTGAGGTAAATTCTCAGTGGGAGGAGGATTTAACGTCAGGTCTGCCAACGTATTATGGTATTTTGGGATTAAAGAAAGGTGCAAGTATACATGAAATCGAAAAGACATATGAAATAAAAAAAGAGCATTCGATATATCCAGATGATGTTATTGATGCCGCCTATGATGTTATGACTTCACATGAACTTCAGATGCGTTATAATGAGGCTCTATCACTTTTTGAGAATGTGAACCGAGGCTTAACTCCCGGTGAGAAAAGGGAAATCACGGCAGAACATGATAATTGGCTAGAGGGTGAGAGAGACCACATGAGATTTGGGTACATCCTCAACAAGCATTGTGGTTGGGTAGATCTACATGAGTTAGGCGCACCGACATTTTATGAGATTCTAGGTATTGATGCATCTGCAGATCAACAACAGATAGATTTAGGATATAAAAATCAACTGCAAAAGAATCCTGATGCAAAAGAACTGCTTGATGAAATATATAAAATATTGGCTGTACCACAACTACGCTGGGAGTATGATTTTATCCAGAAATTCTCAGAGAAGCATTATATTGATATTTTTAAACACAAGATTCAATTGCGTAAGAAACGGTGGTCCGATTGGAGGAATTACAAGAAAATATTACTCGTTCACTTGAAAGACGCTGATTATATAAGAAAAAATATGGATAGGTGGTATGATACTACAGAGCGGAATTATGACTGGCATGAGTATTTACCGCCAGATAAAATAACATTCTATGATATGCTGGGAGTTGATAAAAACAAAATTGATGAAATGCATCTAGACAAAAAAGGATTTGAAAGTATGCTACGTGACAAGTACAGAAATATGGAACGAACACCAAAAGTGAACTTAGCATATAGTGTGTTGAAAAACATTAATTTAAGACAGGATTACGACTGGATGTTGGAAAATCATGAGATATTGAGGACGCTGGTTGATATTACTTCACCACCAAAAGAGGGAGAGTTAGATATCAATGAGGAGAAGAAATTAGCTGAGTTTGCTAAACAGGAACTTATTGAGATATATGACATGCAAACCTCCAGTAAAATAAAGAGGGGGACAGAACAGGTAGATGAACCAGAAACACCAAAAACTAAGTGTCAGCATGATTTTAAAGAGATAATATCCAGATCAAAATATGTGGTATATAAATGTACATTATGTGGAGAAATCAACAAAGTGTTTAAATAAAAAGTGATTAATGAAAATCTCTCTTGCTCCAAATTAGCAGAGTGTTGTTCATAAATTCCTTCATGTAGATATAATTTAGAGGGGGAGGGGAGCAAACCCCACAACAAAAATATATATGTCATACGACTATAAAAAAAATAAAGGTGTTGATATATGAGCGGAGAAAATGTAAAAATGAACAATAAAAAATTATTTGAAGAATTTGAAAAGACAATCGAGGATAGATATGGACATATGGCAGACGATATGCTTTATTTCTTTGACGATTTTGCAGATTTTTTTGACTATGGAAAAATAGATGTTGACGGGTTTAATGCTAAACATATTGGCCCATTATTCGAAGATTATTTGGATTATGAGGATTTAAGTGATAGTGAATGCTCGATGCTTTTCCAGATGCTCGTTGATTTTTGTGATTTCTGCCAGAGTAAAAAAATTGATTATGGATTTTTTAAAAAATATCTAGAAAGGGAAAAAGATGGATTGTATGACCTTTGGAGTGCTTATGAAGATGATTGGGATGATGTTGATTTAGAAGATTTTCTTGCAGATGATGATCTTCCAGATATAACTCCTGAAGATATTATGGATAATTTTGACAGTTGGCATGACATTACGAAACTTTCCTTAAAAAATAAAAAACTGGATGTTTCCAAAGTACTTGATTTTCTTGAACAGGTTTATAACTGCACGAAAAATGGTTTTACAAAATCTTTGGAGATGCGAAAAAAATTTCCTGATATTACACAAAAAGAATTAGAATATAAAGTTGAAACGGCAATTGGAAAAAAAATAGTTGACTTAGATGATGTCGATGATGTGTACAAATCAGTTTTTCTCCTTCCAAAAGAACAGGTAAAGAAATTCTTGAATATTACCTTTTCAATGGGTGAGCCTGCAAAATATAAACCTGGTTCACCTGAGCGTAAAAAAGCGATTGAAGAAATTCTCGTGGAGTTAAAAGATTTAATTGATGATGTAAAAAGATTGAAGGGAAAAAAGAATGCCTGAAAATGAAGGTGATTAGGAAAAATATGATGGAATTTAAATAGAAATTAAAAAGGTGAAAAAATGGATGAAGATGAACCAAACAACATGGAAATTTTTGAGAAGGATTTTATAGAGCTGATAGATATAAAGAAGGTTTGCAGTGGTTTTAAGAAGGCAAAATCCTTTGAAGAATTAAAAGAAAACGAGGTGTTTAGAAACCTCTTCAAAAATGTTGAAGAAGAAATATATCTTGAAGATGCAATTGCTGATTATGGGGAAGAGTTTGTTACAACATATGCAAGAGATATTTTCCTGATGACAAAATGGTATGAGTCAATGCATAAGGAGGGAAAAACCACAAAATTCATAAATAGCAATATTGACAATCTTGTTATTTTTTATATTCATCTTCTTGGATATGTTGGAGGGTGTATACATGATCTTAATGCTTCAAGTATCCAAGAGGTATTTGAAGTAGGGATAATTAAAGCCGAAATGACGCCCAAGCAAATTTCTTCCTGTGCAAATACTATGAAAAGATTCTATCGTTTCTTGGAAAAAAACAAGGTTAAAAACCAGCAATTCCCATTATGATTTTTTTTCTCCTTATGAATCTTGAAATCTAGAAAAATTATTTCGTAAACATTTTCACCCAAAATACGGTTATTTTACCAAGATATACATCAAATAATTTTATCATTATCGCAAAATATT
>JAUWOO010000088.1 GCA_030612095.1 Thermoplasmatota archaeon
CTGTATCCCTTTCACCAGAATATATAGGATTCATGAGGGCGGTTGCTCCAGAGGATGAAGGAGCCCACTTTGACCAGATTAGTATTTGTAGAGAATGGTGGTACTTCGGTGCAGCTTTAGATGGCGAAGACAGTGAACTGAAAGATTGGACAGTTTCCGTTAGTTTCAACCATATGGCACGTGGTGATCTTTTTGGAACGTTAAAACCCGATATGTTAGTAATAACGCTCAATGGACCCGATGGAGAGAAATATGGGGGGATAATAAACAAAGAAAGGGGGCTTGGACTAATCAAGCAACCTACATTGCAAGCAAAAACCCCTGGATTAAGTATAGAATTCGAGGATTCGTGGGCCGAAGGAGGGGCACCTGAATGGCATGTCCATGCAGAAGATAATGACATTGACAAAAACCATGAAATAGTCGTAGATTTGAATTATTTTTCACCTTCCGATCCATTATGGACCACCGGAGAAAGAGCTTTTCAAAAATCGGAAAGCAACATTGCAAGCTATATGTTCACCGGATGTGATGTAACAGGCACAGTAAAGATAGATGGGACAGAGTACCACATAGAGGGAAAAGGACATCATGAACACTCCTGGTCACCCAATATTATAACACGGGGATCGATTAATGGGTGGGACTGGTGTCACATGACACTTGATAACGGATGGAATATATACTTCAGCAATTACTATCTAACACCTCAGTACCTATCAACCAAAACGACAAAAATCAACCCATTTGGATCACTAGTTATAACAACAGATCAAGGAGAAACTCTTACGATTTTAGATGATATCGACTTTGAAATTACAAAATCAGATGGGAAAATCTTCCCATTTGTAAAAATGCCTTCTGAGTTCAGTTTGACTGCAAAACCAAGCATTCTTCAACCGCTATTAAAAACATATAACGTGGAATTAGAATTAAATATTATATCTGAAAATACATGTGAAAAAGTGTGGAAAATTCCGACATACGTAGGAATGAAGGTTGGAATGAGTGCCATAAGCGGAAAAATAACATGGTCTGACGATGATGGAGATCAAGAGGTAGAACTAAACGGCATAGGGAACATATGGAGTATGAGGGCGCTGATATAGTCTTTTATTTAATTTCTACTGTTTTATCATCCCATTATTGAAAATTATTTGATAGTTTAGGTAAGTTTACCAATCAAAGACGTGATTGATAATTTTTATGTACTGCTCCCTGATTTTAACAATTCCCAGATAATTACCCGAACGGAAACCTATATAAAACATAGGCTATTACGAGATTTATACGAAGGAGAAGAAGCGAAGGGTTTATATTTTGAACTTTTAGAGGTTTTTTGTTCTTTGTTGTAGTAAAGACTCCAAAGTCTAAGGAGATGAAAAAATGAAAGGAACTGTAAAGTGGTATAATTCAAGAAAGGGGTATGGGTTTATAGAAGGTGAAGACGGAAAAGATGTCTTTGTCCATCGTACAGCCATGCCAGAGGGAATCTTCCTCAATGAGGGAGATAAAGTTGAATATGAAATTGAAGAGGGAGATAAAGGACCTAACGCAAAAGACATAAAAAAACTCTAAAAATTTCAATCATTTAGGAAAATATATAGAACTCATATAGATCGATGGGATGACTAGTTTAGTACCATTCCAATGATGAAAATATAGCTGTTTTTTGTTATATAGCCATTGGATGGGGGACCACATGGCTTCCCAACAGATCTTAGTTTTCCTTAAAAGAAAAACAAATGACATAAAGTATTCAGTCTAGCAAGGAATAGAATTGTTTTTAAAAGAATAGCTATTATCTACTTGTGGTGGTGGGATAGCGGAAATATACATTGAGTTAATATGTCTTGTATTTGTTGTACTGTTTTTCTTAAGTTTTTATAGCATTGTTGTTCCTAAAATGAAAAAAGAAATGAAAAACTTTACATGGAACCAGTATTTCAAGCAATGTGGAATCTATCAGGGAACATCTCATTGGACAACATTAAGATCCTATTTGATAAAATCGAGTAAATGAGCGAAATTTAATTTTATTATCTCTTACTTATTTTCTTGTCTTTTTCAAAGCATCCATCACAGATGGTATTGCCCCTAGGTATCCTTTTTCCACATACGCTGCATTTTCCGTGCCTAACGTGTTTAAAGCCTACTATAATCTCATGATCTTTTGTAATCCACTTAAACATCAGTTGGTCTCTATGAATCCGCATTTTCATCTGGTCTCCCAACCATAGGTGCCCCCTACAGCATATAACCGAAATCCTCAATACGATATAAAATGTTTTGTTTGTCCATGTTTCAAAACAGAAGCCGACCATCCCAATCATTCCCAATAATTTTCAGGGCCCAATAGATAAACTACTTAAACAACAGATTGATAAACCGACTCCAGAAGTGATTTGATATGAAAAGTTTTGTTACTGGCGGTGCTGGATTTATTGGAAGTCATCTTGTTGATAGACTCATCGATGACGGGAACTCTGTCACTGTATATGATGATCTTAGTTCCGGTAAAAGGGAATTCATAAAGCATCACCTAGGGGACAATAAATTTACTTTTATTGAAGCAGATTTAATAGATAATGAAAAAATTACAGAAACAATAGCTGGGCATGATGTTGTTTTTCATATTGCTGCAAATCCGGACGTTCGTTTAGGTCCCAAAAAACCAGATATTGCAAAGAAAGACATTCTAGCAACCTATAATCTTCTTGATGCAATGAGAAAACAGGATGTGAAAAAAATAGTATTTTCTTCTAGTAGCGTTATTTATGGTGAAACACCGCCGCTTCCGCTTCCCGAGGATTATGGCCCACTTCTCCCAATCTCTGTGTATGGGGCAGCAAAGCTTGCCGCTGAGGGTTTGATTAGCTCGTTTTGTCATACTTTTGACATGCAAGGATGGATTTATAGATTTGCAAATGTTGTTGGCGAACGTGGGACACATGGCGTAATTGTTGATTTTATTAACAAGTTAAGAAAAAATCCAAACGAGCTTGAAATCCTGGGTGATGGTAAACAGAAAAAACCTTATCTTGATGTTAAAGACACTGTCGACGGAATGTTTTTTGGTTTTGAACGTGCAAACGAACGGATCAATTTATTTAATCTTGGTTGTGATACTACAACAGAAGTAACGCGAATTGCTGAGTTAGTCGTAGAGGAAATGGGTTTACAAAACGTTACGTTCAGATATACCGGTGGGAAACGTGGATGGAAAGGAGACGTTCCGCAGTTTCAGTTTGACGTAGAAAAGATAGGAAAACTTGGTTGGAAAGCAAAATATAGTTCTGATGAAGTAATAAAAATGGCCATACGAGATGTCCTAGACGCCAACATTTAAATCGCCTTTTTTAATACTCCCATCAATGGAAATATCAATCATTGGAACTGGTTATGTGGGACTTGTGAGTGGTGCTTGTTTTGCAAAGTTTGGAAATAATGTCATATGTGTAGATATTGATAAGGAAAAAATTGAAAAAATAAACAACAGCATATCTCCAATTTATGAAGAGGGGCTTGATGCGCTTCTATCCAAATATAACAAGAGAATCAAAGCCACGACTGGCCATGAATATGCAATTAAAAATAGCGACATCACATTCATATGTGTTGGTACCCCCTCAAGAAGGGATGGGAGTATCGATCTTTCTTTTGTCGAAGAGGTGTCAAGGGAAATTGGGAGGATCATTCGTAAAAAAGGTAAATGGCACCTTGTTGTAGTAAAAAGTACAGTTCTTCCAGGTACCACAAGAGATATTGTTTTGCCTTTATTGGAAAAGCATTCTGGAAAAAAAGCTGGAGAGGATTTTGGTCTTGCAATGAACCCCGAATTTTTAAAAGAAGGCGTTGCGGTGAGGGATTTCCTTGAACCAGATAGGATTGTTATTGGTTCTTATGATGAGAAAAGTAGAGATGCACTTAGAGAACTTTATAAAGATTTCTCATGCCCTATTGTGGAAACTTCTCTTTCTGCTGCTGAAATGGTCAAGTGTGCCAGCAATGCTTTTCTTGCAACAAAGATATCATTCATAAACGAGATTGGAAATATGTGTAAAACTTTTGGCATTGATACTTACGAGGTAGCTGATGGAATGGGATTGGACAAAAGGATAGGCAGAGCGTTTCTTGATTCAGGTATGGGGTGGGGTGGTTCTTGTTTTCCAAAGGATGTTCACGCATTGATTTCATGGGCAAAAGAAATTGGTGAAACACCAAGAATACTAGAAAATGTCGTTGAAGTTAATACGTTGCAACCGATGAAGCTTATTAATCTGTTAAAAAAACATGTACCAAATCTTAAGGGAAAACACATTGGTGTTTTAGGTTTGGCATTTAAACCAAATACTGATGATCTGCGTGAGAGTCGAGCAATTGTTGTGGTTGAACAGTTGTTAAAGGAAGAGGCGATTGTTAAGGCATATGACCCAGAGGCAATGACGAATTGTAGTAAGATAATTCCAAATATAACGTATTGTGCTAGTGCAGAGGAGGTTCTTGAATCTGATGCTGTTCTCATTTTAACGAAATGGGATGAATTTAAAAATTTAGATTACACAGGCAATATTGTTATAGATGGGAGAAAAATAGATAAAGCTAGAGAAGGTGTGTATGAAGGAATTTGTTGGTGATTTTTCATGAAGGCAATTATCCCAGCTGCTGGTCTTGGGACACGTTTCTTGCCAGCAACAAAAAATAATCCAAAGGAAATGTTACCCCTTGTTGATAAACCTGCAATTCAATATGTTGTAGAAGAAGCAGTGGAATCAGGTATTGATGATATTTTAATTGTTACAGGACGGGGGAAACAATCAATTGAAGATCATTTTGATATTGCTTATGAATTACAAAATGTCTTACAAGAAAAAGAGAAATTCGATCTACTTAAGGAGATGGAAAAGATATCCGATCTAGCTGACATACATTATGTAAGGCAAAAAAAACAATTAGGATTGGGTCATGCTATTTTATGTGCCCAAAAACATGTTGGTAATGAACCTTTCGCTGTTTTGTTAGGTGATGATGTTGTGTTCTCAGAAAAGCCTTGTACGAGACAAATGATTGATATTTATGAAAAATATGAATCATCTGTTATTGCAGTTGAGCGGGTAGAGGAAAATCATATTGAAACATATGGTGTTATTGACCCTGGAGAATCTGTTGAGAAAAATGTGTATCCGGTATTAAATCTTGTTGAAAAACCAAGGAAATCTGAAGCACCTTCAAATCTTGGGATTCTTGGGCGATATATTTTAACACCCGGGATTTTTGACTGTATCAAAAAAACTAGACCGGGATATGGTGGCGAAATACAACTTACAGACGCTTTAAATTTATTGAGAAAAAATCAAGAAGTATATGGCTATGAGTTTTATGGTAAAAGATATGATCTTGGTAATAAGATGGATTGGTTGAAAACAACCTTTGATGTTGCGCTTATGAGAGAAGAGTTTCATGACGAATTATTAAGATTTTTAAAGAAGAGAATTAAGGAAATTGAGGGATAGGGGTAAATAATGAATTGCATTGTAACGGGTGGAGCCGGTTTTATTGGATCTCATTTATGTGAATATCTACTGCATAAAAAGCACCAGGTTTTCTGTATTGACAACCTCATTACAGGATCAAGGAAGAATATAGAACATTTAATAGATAATTCTAATTTCACCTTTATTAATCAAGATATTATACAAGATTTTTCTTTTAAAGAGGAATTAGATATGGTTTTTCACTTTGCTTCTCCCGCATCCCCTGTTGATTATTACAAATACCCAATTGATACCTTGCGAGTTGGCTCTATTGGTACTGAAAATATGTTGAGGATTGCCCTGAAAAAAAAAGCGCGTTTTATGTTGGCATCGACTTCAGAGGTATATGGTGATCCAAAGATTCATCCTCAGAAGGAGAGCTATTGGGGTAATGTAAATTCTATTGGCCCTCGCTCCGTGTATGATGAAGCAAAAAGATATGCTGAGGCAGTAACCATGGCATATCACAGAGAATATGGATTAGACGTTAGAATTGCCCGGATTTTCAACACGTATGGCCCTCGGATGAAACCCGATGATGGGCGAGCGGTTCCTAATTTCATTAAGCAATCTTTACGTGATGAACCAATTACCATTTATGGTGATGGTAGTCAGACAAGGAGTTTTTGTTTTGTTTCTGATGAGGTGGATGGATTGTTCTCTTTGATGAATTCCAATTATGAGTATCCAGTGAATATCGGCAACCCCGAAGAGTACTCGATTTTAGAGCTTGCTAGCATAGTTAAAGAAATCTGCAAAAGTTCTTCTGAGTTTGCATATAAGGAGCTCCCTGTTGATGATCCAAAGTGCAGACGGCCAGACATTAGTAAGGCTAAAGAGATTTTGGATTGGCAACCCAAAATCGACATTCGAGAAGGGCTTAAAAAGACTATCAAATGGTTTAAAAAAACCCACATGTGGAAGTAAGTTTTATGGCTAACATATCGATTATCGTCGCAGCATTTAATGAACGAGGGAATCTTGAAGATTTGATTCCTTCTTTTCAGAAGTTTAATATTCCAGAAAAAGCGGAGATTATCGTTGTCGACAGTGGCAGTGATGATACTCCAGATTTTTTTGTGGATAAACCTTTTATCAATTATATTCATAGTAAAAAAAGGTTGTTTCCAGGGGAGGCAAGGAATCTCGGCATTAAAAATGCATCTGGTGACGTGTTTTCTTTTTTAGATGCAGATACTATTGTGTTAGAAGGATGGTTTGAGGAGCTTCTTGAGTCGATTAAGCAACATGATGTCATTGCTGGCGCTGCGCCTAGTCTCCCTGGCCAGAAGAAACGTTTGCCGCGGGTATCCATTATGATTGATGGTGAAGATATAACTTGGCCAACGTGTAATATTGTGTACAAAAAAAAAGTGTTGGATACAGCAGGAGTTTTTCAAGAGGGAATGCCAAGCGGCGCAGATGTTGAATTGAATTACCGCTGTGTGAAAAAAGGCTACAAAATTCATTACAACCCAAAGATGAAAGTATATCATAAACACAGGAGTACCTGGAAAGGTTTTATAAAACAATCTTATAGAGACGGGTATGTTCGTGCTCAGCTTGAAGTGTTAATTCCTGAAAGTAAAGGAAAACATCAGTTTGGTAAATTAACTGGTCAGAATATTATTCGGTTGGGTTTTGGCGCCTTAGGATATGCAAGAAAGAGATGGTTATCAAGATCAATATTAGATACTTAAATCCCTTCTTCTATTTCTGTTATAGCACTTTTAACAATCTTTCTGATGTTTTCTGGATTAAGGTTAAAATCTACAGTACCCGCTTTGAAAAAAGAACCCGGGTAATGGGATTTTAAAACTGCATGAACTACTCGTAATAATTTTTCTTTTGGAATTGTTTTCATTGAAATTGCATCTTGGATATATTTTGTGAGAATTGACGTATCTTTAACATCAAAAGTAATGCCTTTATGTGAATAGAATGGTTTATCCAAAACAACCACTGGTTTTTGATGGAGAAGACCTTCCCAGCCAACATCAGAGTTTATTGTAATTATGGCTT
>JAUWOO010000100.1 GCA_030612095.1 Thermoplasmatota archaeon
AATTGCGAAAAGAATCTCAAAAGAACTTGAGGGGCTGGTAACTATCCTTTCGCCAGTTGTTCGCCAGAAAAAAGGAACCTATGGGCAACTTTTTAAGGATCTAAACAAAGAAGGTTACTCAAGAGTAAGAGTAAACAAAACCATCTACCGGACAGATGAAGAAATTAAACTAGAGCGGTACAAAAAACATGACATAGAAATTGCAGTCGATAGATTGGATGTGGGGGATAAATCAAGACTTGCTGAGGCATGCGAGAATGCGCTTAATAGATCTGAAGGTTTGATCCTTGTTCTTGATGATAATGAGGTTGAACACATATATTCTTCTAGGATGACCTGCCCGAAGTGTGGAATGTTTTTTGAAGAACTACAGCCAAGAATGTTTTCGTTTAATAGTCCATTTGGTGCCTGTGAGGTATGCCATGGTCTTGGGATTAAAATGGAATTTGACGAACATCTCATCATACCAGATGAAGAGAAATGTATTGCAGATGGTGCTATTGCACTTTATAAAAATATGAGAGATGGATGGCGTGTGCATCATCTTGGGGGAGTAGCAAAACATTTTGGATTTGACATATTTACTCCCATAAAAGATCTGAATAAGGAACAATATGATGTGTTGATGTATGGTTCTCCAGAAAAAGTCAGTTTTAGCATGGTTACGAGAAACGGAGAAGCGCAATGGTCGGGGAGAGGGGTATGGGAAGGACTTATTCCTCAATCTGAAAGACTATACAAACAAACTGAGTCGGATTACAGAAGAAGAGAACTGGAAAAATTCATGATTATTTCTCCGTGTCCTGCTTGCGGTGGAAAGAGGTTAAAACCAAAGATTCTTTCTGTGAAAATTGCAGATAAATCAATCATTGACGTTACTGACATGTCAATAAAGCAATGTGTTATTTTTTTCAAAACTCTGATACTTTCCAAAAAACAGGAAGAGATTGCATGGCAGATTTTAAAAGAAATCAAAGCGCGGTTGGATTTTCTTGATAGGGTGGGACTTAACTATTTAACCCTTTCACGAAGTGCAGGGACTCTTTCCGGCGGGGAAGCACAAAGAATTAGACTTGCAACACAAATTGGATCCAATCTCATGGGTGTTGTATACATCCTTGACGAACCATCCATTGGGCTTCATCAACGTGACAACAAAAAATTAATTGATACGCTATATAGATTGAGAGATCTTGGAAATACACTAATTGTTGTCGAGCATGATGAAGAAACCATAAGACATGCAGATTATGTCATTGATATGGGTCCAGGAGCAGGACTTCATGGGGGAAAGATAGTAGCAGAAGGAACACCTGAAGAAATCGAAACCCATCCGGCATCACTTACCGGAAAATACCTCTCAAAAAAATTACAAATAGATTTGCCAGAGAAAAGAAGAAAATCTGACAGCTATATTCGTATCAACGGATGTCGCGAACACAATCTAAAAGATGTGGATGTAAAAATTCCAATTGGTGTTCTGACACTCATTACTGGTGTTTCTGGTAGTGGAAAATCAACTCTTATTTATGAAATTTTATACAAGGCTTTAATGAAAAAACTCCATCAATCGAGGATAAATCCTGGAAAACACGATTCAATCGAGTTTGACGATAAAATCGATAAAGTGATTGTAATCGATCAAAGTCCAATAGGAAGGACTCCTCGAAGCAACCCGGCAACCTATACAAAGGTATTTGATGAAATCAGAAAAATATTTGCAAGAACATCTGAAGCAAGAAGAAGGGGTTACAAGCCAGGGAGATTCTCATTTAATGTAAAAGGTGGAAGATGTGAGGCATGTCGTGGAGACGGACTAATAAAAATTGAAATGAATTTTTTACCCGACATCTACATCGAGTGTGAAGAATGCAAAGGAAAACGATACAATAAGGAAACACTCGAGGTTACCTACAAAGGAAAGACAATTGCAGATGTTCTTGATATGAGTGTTGAAGAAGCACTAGATCTTTTTCAGAACATTCCATTTATTAGAAAGAAACTTGAAACACTTTCACAGGTTGGACTTGAGTATATCAAACTTGGTCAAGGCTCTACAACCCTTTCTGGGGGAGAGGCCCAAAGAATTAAACTTACAAGGGAACTTTCAAAGAAAAGCACTGGAAGAACCATTTATCTACTTGATGAACCAACAACTGGGCTTCATTTTCATGATGTGAAAAAACTAATTGACGTGCTTAATAGCCTGGTTGATAAAGGAAACACGGTCGTTGTGATAGAACATAATTTGGAAGTCATAAAATCAGCCGACCATCTAATTGATTTAGGTCCTGAAGGTGGAGATTTGGGTGGGGAGGTTGTTGCATGTGGAACACCTGAAGAAGTAGCGCAAAACAAAAGAAGTCATACTGGTGAAATTCTAAAACCTATCTTCTTTGAAAGGAAGGAAAAATGTTTGATATAAAAAATCTTCCGACAGATCCCGGGTGCTATCTCTTTAAAGATAAAAATAGTAAAATAATCTACGTTGGCAAGGCGAAAAACCTAAGAAAACGAGTTAAAAGCTATGTTCAAAAAAATGATTTGGACGCTAAAACTCAAAGTCTCATAAAACATGTTGAATCGGTTGAGTACATTGCAACAGATAATGAAGTTGAAGCATTTATTTTAGAAAATACACTTGTTAAAAAATATCAACCCAAGTATAACATCGACTTAAAAGATGCAAAAAGCTATGCGTTCATTCAACTAACTGACGAAGACTTTCCAAGAGTCCTTCTTGCGAGAAAAAAAACAGGAAAAGGAAAATTCTATGGGCCCTTTGTTTCTGCCCAGGAAAGAGATTATATTCTTCATTTTTTGAGAAAAGCATTTGCTCTTAAAACGTGCAAAAAATTACCCAAAAAACCATGTCTAAGGCATCATATCAATCTTTGTGATGCTCCTTGTGCCGGCCTCATTAACAAAGAAGATTATAATAAAAAAATAGCGAAGGTAAAACTAGTACTATCTGGAAATGCAAAAAAATTACTAAAACAAATGCGACAAGAAATGAAAAATCATTCAGAAGAATCACAGTTTGAACAGGCACTTAGGGTTAGAGGCGAAATAGCAGCAATAGAAAGACTTAGCGAACATCAAAACATGCAGCGGCAAAAACAGTATAATGAAGACATCATCAACTACAAAATAAAAGACGAGAAGGTATATTTGATGCTTTTTAACATCTACAAAGGAATGCTTTCAAATAAAAACGAATTCATTTTTGATTATAATGGTGATTTCCTAGAGGAATTCATTATTCAGTATTATTCGGAAAGTCCGATTCCAAAGGAAATTATCGTTCCAAAGAAGATGAGTGAATCAATTGATTTTTTTCTGGAAACAAGAAAAAGTAAAAAGGTAAAAATTACAAAGCCTCAGAAAGGTGCAAAAAAACAACTTCTTGATTTAGTTAAAAAAAATATCGAGATTGCATTCTTTGCTGACGCGGATAAGGTTGATGCACTTAAAACTAAACTAAAACTTCATGAGGCGCCCGTAGTTATTGAATGCTTTGATATCTCTCATTTATCGGGAACGTCAACGGTTGGATCCATGGTTCAGTTTAGAAACGGGAAGCCAGATAAGAACAATTATAGAAGATTCAGAATTCGAACTGTTAAAGGAATTGATGATTTTGCAGCTATTGCTGAAGTTGTGAGGAGAAGATACGCCCGACTGAAAAATGAGGGTGATGAGTTTCCAAATCTTGTTATAATTGATGGTGGAAGGGGGCAACTAAACTTCGCCTTACAAGAACTTGAAATGCTTAACTTAAAAATCCCAATAATTTCAATTGCCAAACAGTTTGAAGAGATTTATATTCCTGAGATGATTCATCCACTGAGGCTTGCAAAAAAGGAAAAAGCTCTAAAATTTATCCAGGAAATGCGAGACGAAGCACACCGCTTTGCAATTAAATATAATAGATTACTTCGCAAAAAAGAACTGATATCATGAATAAATTTAAACTCGTTACGGATTTAAAACCAAGGGGGTCACAACCCGAAGCAATAAAAAAACTAGTACAAGGACTTGAAGGTAGTGAACAATATCAAACGCTACTTGGAGTTACGGGAAGTGGCAAAACATTTTCCATGGCCTGTGTGATAGAAAAGGTGCAAAAACCAACTCTTGTATTTGCGCACAATAAAACACTTGCCGCGCAACTTTATAGTGAATTTAAGGAGTTTTTTCCAGAAAACCGTGTTGAATATTTTGTCTCTTATTATGATTATTATCAGCCTGAATCCTACATTCCTCAGAAAGATCAGTATATTGCAAAGGATGCCGACATAAATCCAAAAATTGAACAGATGCGACTTGCGGCAACCGCATCACTACTTTCTAGAGAGGATGTGATTGTTGTTGCTTCTGTTTCATGTATTTATAGCGTTGGGAATCCGGACGATTATTCAAAGCTTGGTTATGAAATAAGAAAGGATCAGCAAGTAGCAAGAAATGAAATTCTTGGAAGATTAGTTGATATGCAGTACGAGAGAAATGATTTTGATTTAAAATCAGGAAGGTTCAGGGTAAAGGGTGATACGATTGATCTCATACCGGGATACTATGACAATATCATTCGTATTGAGATGTTTGGTGACGAGATTGAAAAGATAAAAGAAATTGATAAGGTGACCGGTGAAACAACAGAGATTCTTGATTATATCTTTATCTATCCTGCAAAACACTTTGTCATTGCCGAGGAAAAGAAGGAAAGGGCAATAAGGGCAATTAAACAAGAGCTTGAAGAACGGTTGCCACAGCTTGAAATGATAGAAGCTCACCGGTTAAAACAAAGAACTCTTTATGATATTGAAATGCTTGAGGAAACTGGATTTTGCAAGGGAATTGAAAATTATTCGCGGCATTTTGACGGGAGAAAAAGTGGTGAAAAACCCTTTTGCTTACTTGATTATTTCCCAAAGGATTTTCTGATGTTTATTGATGAAAGTCATCGTACTATCCCTCAGATCCATGGGATGCATCATGGTGACTTTTCAAGAAAAAAAGCACTTATTGATTATGGGTTTAGACTTCCTAGTGCATATGATAATAGACCTCTTACGTTTAATGAATTTAAAGATTATATGGAAAATGCAATCTTTGTTTCTGCGACGCCTGGTGATTATGAACTTGAAATATCTGGCCAGATTGTAGAACAAATAATCAGGCCAACTGGGCTTGTTGACCCAAAAGTTGAAGTAAGAAAAATCAAAGGCCAAGTGCCCGATTTAATAAATGAGATTAATAAAACTGTAAAACGAGGAGACAGGGTAATTGTTACTACTCTCACAAAAAGACTTGCTGAGGAACTTAGCGAATATCTGGCAGAAAAGGAAATTAAAACAAGATATCTTCATTCTGAAATTGATACTCTTGAGAGAATAGAAATTATTAGACAGCTTAGACTTGGAAAGTTTGATGTAATAGTTGGTATCAATTTGTTAAGAGAAGGGCTTGATATACCCGAGGTAGGTTTTATTGGCATTCTTGATGCGGATAAAGAAGGATTTTTGCGTGATGCAAGAAGCCTCATTCAAATCATTGGAAGGGCAGCAAGAAATGTGAATTCAAAAGTCGTTTTATATGCAGATGTTCTTACAGATTCAATTAATAAGGCACTTGAAGAAACGAACAGAAGGAGAAACATTCAGCTTGAGTTTAATGAGCGGCATAATATTACTCCCACTACCATTGTGAAACCCATAAAAGAAAAAGTAGTTGATATCAAAGATACAAAACACATTCCTAAAAAAGACATTCCAAAGATGGTAATCGAGCTAGAACTTGAGATGAGAGAAGCAGCGGATAATCTTGATTTTGAAAAAGCGATATTTCTGAGAGAGAAAATGAATGCACTTAAACAAACGATATCTGGGTAAGTTTAAATGAATAAAAAGGATAAATGGAGCATACCGATTCTTTTAATGTTTGTAGGTTTGATTGTATTATTGATAGTTTTTTCCGATGCTTTCGTTACAAATACAGAAAATGCAAATAACGAACAATTAGCAGTTGTTACCTTTTTCCCCAATAACTCAACATCTGTTGTTATGACTTGTGAAGTAGCTTCGTCTCATGAAGAACGTTTGATGGGATTGATGTTCAGAGAAGAATTGCCTGTGGATGAAGGTATGCTTTTCGTATATGAATATCCCCACAATGTTTCCTTTTGGATGAAAAACGTCTTGATACCTTTGGATATCATATTTTTAAACGAGAGCGGGACTGTAATCAATGTAGAAGAAGCTGATGTGGAAATAGATGTGCCGGATGAGGAAATTGAAAGCTACTTTAGTGGCGGTTCCGCTCAATATGTTGTGGAAATAAATCAAGGTCTTTGCAAATTATATGGC
>JAUWOO010000139.1 GCA_030612095.1 Thermoplasmatota archaeon
CATAACCACTAGACCATAAGCCCGCTTATCATCTTTATTCTTTATTTCCGACTTGTTATTCTGTTGGGAATAGTGATTATGATTAATAGATTTTCCTTCTATTAACGCCAGATGTTCCTGTAATTTAATCTCCAAAAATGCACTCAAATTCATCCCATGCTTTTCTGCTCTTTTTACTAGTTCTTCACTGATTAAAAGATTCAAATGCTCCTTTTTCATAAGTATAACATACTCATATTTCTATAAATTTGAAAACGTTAAACTGATAATCATTCATTTTGAAAAAATGCCCCTTTTTACAATTTTACACACAAACTATATGTTGTATAATTTATAAAACATCAATATGGTGGTGAGGATGGATTGGAAAATGTTAGTACGTTATTTGACAATAGCATTAGTCATTTTGGGGCTATTTGGGAACATCTCTCAGGCATGCCACACAAATGATGAAGCGGATTGTTCCAACGAAACTAAAAAGACGCAAACGACAGTTGAAGATGGTGAAGAAGCAGATTCGTCAGAAATGGATTTGCTTAAAGATACATGGTTCGGGGCTTTTCTCTTATTTTTGGAAAGGCTGCTTGAACGTTATCCTATGATTAGAGAGATATTACAGATGATATTCGCATGATCTCTGATCGACTTTAGGGTGATAATCCATCAAATAATTCTCCCTTTATTTATCCAGGGATTCTGCAATTGCAGCAGGACTTACTAGTGAAAATTAACGCGAATCTGTTGTGCCAACATCTATTAATAGATATTTTTGTAGAAAGCTCAAAATATCTATGAAATTTTTTTATGAATGGGGGAAATAATAGAATTAGAAAACAAGAAAATAAAAATTTATCCAAGCATATTATCATAAAGAAAAGATTTATCAACAAAAAGAACGTTAACTTACAGATAACAACAAAGCATTTTGGGAACGTCAATATGGTAAAATTGAAAGTGTTAGACAAATTAAAGCCTAAGAAAAAGGAACCAGAGTACGATGATGAAGAACCAACACCGCCTAAATCCGAAGAGGTTACACAATCGGAAACTGTACAAGATCCTAAAGAGCCAACACTAGTAGAGTATCATGAGACGCTCCATTCAGCGGATGTCGCTTCTGAAAATAAAGATTCCTCATATCAGCGAGACGGTGTTGTATTATCTGAACAGAGATTCTGGAGGGATGTGAAGGCTATCGAAGAAAATGTGGATAATATTTCTAAACATGAACCAAAGACGTCTGAGGCAGGACTAGACAGAACGGTTGATAAAATACTAGCAAAAACAAAGGAAAAGTTAGCAAAAACTGAGAAAAAGCCCAGAAAACCCTCAAATGTAATTTATGTGGTAAGCAAACCACAGCCGGGTCAAGTTCGCGGTGATTGGGCTGTACGAAGCCACGGAAAAATTTACAGCTATCATAGATTAAAGGAAAATGCTATAGCTCAAGCAAGAAATATTGCGAGAGAAAGAAAGGCAACTGTGTTGATTCAAAATACAGATGGGACATTTAGCGAAGGTTTCAAGCCAAGACCAAAGAAATGATGTGGTAGATATCTTAAACGACCATATAACTTCAAATTTTTATATACGGGGAATACATTTGATTTTGCTAGCTAAACTGTGATTGTGTTTGTTTTTGAAAA
Source organism: Thermoplasmatota archaeon (assembly GCA_030612095.1). Classification (GTDB taxonomy): domain Archaea; phylum Thermoplasmatota; class E2; order DHVEG-1; family DHVEG-1; genus JAUWWG01. The sequence continues at coordinate 1,647 of JAUWOO010000139.1, forward strand.
ATATGAAAGGATGAAGTCAGGATGATAACGGTTTTGAGGATAGGTCATAGAATCAGTCGCGATAAACGTATAACAACTCACGTAGCACTAGTGGCACGTGCCTTTGGTGCGGATAAGATCATTATAGATACAAAGGATAACAAGATTGAAGACAATGTCCGCTCTATTTGCGCACGTTTTGGGGGAGATTTTAAAATAGAATCAGGAGTGGATAAGAAAAAAATAATTAAAGAATGGGGTGGTGTGATAGTTCATCTTACTATGTATGGTGAAAAGTTGAACAAATCAATCGATGAAATAGGTAAGAATAAGGATTTGCTTATTGTTATAGGGGCAGAAAAGGTACCTCCACAAATCTATGAAATGGCTGATTTTAATGTTTCAGTAGGCAATCAGCCGCATTCGGAGGTTGCTGCATTAGCAGTTTTTCTAGATAGATATAATATGGGTAGATGGAATGAGAAACAATTTAACGGAAAAATAGAAATCATTCCCAGCAATAAAGGAAAGAAGGTTGTATCCAAGGATAAGTAGGGTTATTATTATGAGCAGTGTTATACCTTCCCCTGAAGAATGTCTTGATCTGCTTAAAAAAAGTGGGTGTTCTGACAAAGTCATTAGACATTGCAAAGCAGTTAGAGATGTAGCGGTAAGAATGGCAAAAAAGGCACATGCTGATGTTGAACTGGTTGAAGCCGGGGCATTGCTTCACGACATTGGGAGATCAAAAACACACGGGATTCTTCATGCCTTAGAGGGAGTCAAAATCGCTAGACAGTTGAGATTGCCTGAGAGCATAGTGAATATTATTGAGAGGCATATTGGGGCGGGACTATCGGTGGAGGTGGCAAGGAAATTAAATCTGCCGCCAAGAGATTATGTGCCCAGGACACTCGAAGAGAAGATTGTTTGTCATGCCGACAGTTTGATTGATAACTGTGAAAAACAAAATATTGAAAAAGAAGTAAAAAGAGCATTAGGGGAAGGCCATAAGGAATATGCAGAGCGTCTTGTTAATTTACATGAGGAGTTGAGTGATATCTGTGGCATGGATGTTAATCACATATAGTCCAAAACACCAGAAAAGATAAATACGGCATCTAGGATTTAACCCCTCAAAGGAAAAAGATATGGAGGAAAAAAATTATGGCTGTAACAATTGATTCTGGCAAATGTACCGGTTGTGGCGCATGTGCAGAAGTCTGCCCCGTAGATGCTATTACAGTGGGCGATAAGGCTACTGTCGATGATGACACCTGTATTGATTGTGGAACCTGTGTCGATGAATGCCCGACTGATGCAATAGAGCTGTAATGTGTCTTGTTTAAAAATAAGACTCTTTTTATCTCTTGTTTCTTTTTGCAGGGGTAGCCAAGCCTGGTCAACGGCGCAAGGTTGAGGGCCTTGTCCTGTAGAGGTCCGCGAGTTCAAATCTCGTCCCCTGCACTATTTTTACCTGTGGAAAGGATACGGAAATATGAATAAGATTGATTCATTGTTTTGGATGACTTTCAAAGAAATCCCATATAATGTCTGTTGCTGAGATTTCTTGGTATGGATCTTTATCTGATCCTGGCCACCAATGTTCCCCATTTACAATAGTGCATAGAACAACTTCGGTACCGTTTTCGCCTCCTGAATATGTATCTGTCACTATGTTTCCACTTTCACTAATATTTGTTTGTGGAATGGGATTACATTCATTATGTTGTACCCAGAATGATGTGGATTCATTAACCCGTAACTCCGCCTTTTTTACGTAATAGTTATGTCCTATGTTTAATTCTTGCAACCAGATAATATCACTACTCCTTATAATTCCTAAAAGGAATAATTGAAGCTATGAGTTTTACATATTACGTATTTACGTAA
>JAUWOO010000069.1 GCA_030612095.1 Thermoplasmatota archaeon
GTGTATAGATATACCGGTGGTTCTTCTTTCTTAGGGTTTTGGTTGTAGGTTTTCAAATATCGGAAGTATTTTGTTATTGAGTGTTTATAGAGTTTCTGGGTTTTCTTGGCGTAGTTGTTCAGTTTTAAGAACCTCTCTATAACATCTTCCTCATTTGTTGGGGTTTTGGGTTTTTTTGACATATTATTAATACTGTAATACCACAAGAGTTTAAATAACTTTTGTAGTTTTCCATATATTATCTCAAGAAGATTGGTAGTGTTTCCAAACCTAACTGGACGAATATAGTTGTAAGGTTTTTAAAGAAATAGTTGTTATGAACTATGTAGGTGGGATACGAGCGTATGGTGGGTGAGTCGGAAATAGTAAAAGAGCTGAGAAAAGAAGAAAAACTTGGACGATTTGGTAGTCGATCACGAGGATACAATGGGGAACTGGAACAGACAGATGAAATGATACCTACAGAATGGCTCAAAATAGATGAGGAATTAGACGACATGTGGTTCAATATATGGAAATGCCTATAAAGTTCTCAAAAAATCATTTTCCGGTTCGCTGGTCCATGTAATCGGGGAGAAAAATGAGTGGACTAAAAGAAAAGAACTACTGCGATAAATGCAAAAAAATGACTTGGCATGAGTATACCGAATCAAACAAAAAACGGAAAGGAATGACAAAATGTCTGGAATGTGGTCATAAAAGAATATTATAGAATGTCATCGCGGCATTCTAAGTTCATTCCAACTAAATACAATTATGTCAGGCAGATAGATCATATCTTCTTGATTTTTATTTCTGTTACATCCACCCAAATTCAATTATGGGCATTTTCTGTTTTCCATCTACAATATTATTCCAATGCCATTTCCAAAACTGTTTCAAAACACTAATCAATTCATCAGACGAATCGAATCCTTCTTTCCTTACGATTTCCGGATCAAATAAATCATGGTATCCAATCAAATATATATCTTTGATGACTGCAAATCCTATTCTTTTTCTCTTATACTTGATCTCGATTTTTTCACCGGCTTTCAAACCATACTTCGAAATATAATTCCCGCCTCGTATTGTTGCTGTTACCTGTTTCTGTTTCAATGGTTTTTCCAAACATTCTACTGTAAAATTAATTGGTATGCTTTTTTCTGTCAACTATGACCCCTCTCATTTTCTTTCCTCTGGATCGATAAAATGATGAATATCTGAAAAGTACATGTCTATTCTGTATATCCAAATTCTTTGAATGCAAATTCCCATTCTTTGTATATTTTTTTCTTTGTGCTTTCATCAAGATTGTATGTATCTGGCTTGTAATTCTTATGTTTTCTAACATATTTTTCAAAGGCTGGTTTTGCTTCTTCAAACCCATTCAATCCCAACTTTTTATATACTGATTCAAGTGTTTTTACCTGTTCTTTAACAAAATCTTCATATCTTATTTCTACAAGATTTTCTTTTGGTATTAATTTCTTTTCCTCAAAGTATTTTGTATAAAGTTCCTTGTAAAACTTTATTATTAATTTATCGAATTGTTCGATTTTTACATGCTGAAACGAAAACATGGGGAGTATTTTCTTATATAATTTCCAAGTGGAGAGATACACTTTGTATGGATTTCTATAAATGTGGATGAACTTTGCATCTGGGAACATCTCCAGAAGTAATTTTATTTTACCTGTGTTAACAAGGCTCTTCAGCATTATTCGCTTTCCATTATTCTTGTAAGTGATTTTTTTCAAAAAATAACTATAAACTTGTCTCCATTTTTCTATAGCCTCGCTTTCAACTCCCTCAAACGTAACCTGTTGCTTAAAATAATGATCTATTCTTCTTGGGAAATACCATCCATGGTGAAATGAATAAGGGCTAAGATTTGCTATCGCATACTCTTCTTCATACGGTAAATCCGCGTCCATTTCCAGGTCATCCATTGGTCTTTTTTCTGGCAAGTGGTTTTTTACAATCCCCTTAAACATTTTTTCACGTCCAAGAAAAACTCCAGGGATCATTGTTTCAAAGGTTGAAACATATGCTAAGCCTTTGTCTTGTCCCATTAGATAATGTAGAAACGTTGTACCGCTTCTCCAATGCCCAACAATAAAAAGAAGTGGGGCAATTTTTACATCTTCCAATTTTTTATCAAATTTTCTTTTCTCAGAAATCCGGAAAGGGGTAGTAATCAAAATCATTATAGTAACATATGCAGCCTTTGGTAGAAACTGCCAATCAATATGAAATCTATTCTCTATCAACAATTTCATCCAATTAACAAAAGAGGTTCCGGCTAATGGTTGGCCACTCACATTGAGGTAATCACCTTTGTCAAATCGTAGTTTTGTCATTTAAATCAACTTCCTTTGTGTCTTTCTCCTTATGTAAGAGAAAAAATAGAATATAATCTGTTATAAATACTCATTGGTTGGATATCTGAACGATGGTGGAAGATAATAAAACTGCAAAACAGAACAACATAGTTATTAAATAGGGCAATAAATGTTGCGATAATATGAAGATTCTTATTACGGGGGCAAGCGGGTATATTGGAAGATATTTAGTAGATGAGCTAATTGAACATGGGCATGAGGTAAAGGCATTGACAAGACAATCATCACTGAAGATCAAAGATGTTGAAATCGTTTGTGGCGATATATTAAAACCAGAATCTCTCCTTTTTGCTCTTGATGGAGTGGATGCCGTATTACACAATGCAGCATATGCAGTGGACTGGGGTAAAAGGGATGAGATATATAGGTCAAACGTTGAAGGTACTGGAAATATTGCTGAAGCGTGTAAGAAAAAAGGAGTTGACAAAATTATTTACACAAGTTCTGCCGGTGTTTACGGCTTTCCAAATATCGATGATGAGATAACAGAAGAATCTCCCAAAAATCCGTTGAATACGTATCAAAAGTCAAAACTTGATGGGGAAAATGTATTGAGGAAATACGAATACATGAATATTTCTGTTATTCGACCGCCTTTGGTCTTGGGTGGAGCGGGAACGGCAGGAAAAATCATCTTGGAAAAAATAGAACAAGGAAAAATGGCATATGTAGGAAGCGGAGATCAATACATCTCTTTAGTTCACCCAAATGATGTTGTCCAATGTCTTAGATTAGCTCTTGAAAATGATGGAAAACATGATACCTTTAATGTTGTTAGTTTTATCTGTACGATCAAAGAGCTATTTGATGAAGTTGCCAATCAATTGGGTGTAGATCCACCAAAAAAGCATGTATCTTATGTCATTGCTTATTGTGCTGCTTTTTTTGCAGAACTATTTGCTACAAAGGAACCTTCTCTTACTAGATTTAGAGTGAAATCGTTGGGTACAACAAGAAAAATAAGTTGTGAGAAGGCAAAAAAAGAAATCTGGTACGAACCTAAATATGATTTACAATCGACGGTAAAAGATATGGTCTCTTGGTACAAAAAGTATACACAAAATATGTAAAATAAGCAGATTGATGGAGGGTTCAATTGTTCTGGCGATTGTTTTTAAATTTGTGTTAAATGTCGCCCCAACAAAACACATATTTTATCAAAATGGCAGATGCATGCATCTACTTACTCATCACCTGAAAAAACCAAATTGATTGGAAAATTTCTTCATTTTAGAGCGGAAAATGGCATATAGGGTGACTGCATACTTGTTTAACTCGATTTATAAAATGAAAACGATATTCGTTGGGAAGTGAACATTAGATGATAGAAATAAAAGTGGAAAATATTGTAGCATCTACGGCTTTTGCAGATAAGCTAGATTTAGACCTAATAATACAATCTTTTGAAGAAGCTGAATATGAACCAGAACAGTTCCCTGGTTTAGTTTATAAATTAAAAAATCCGAAAACCGCTACACTTCTCTTTAAAAGTGGGAAAGCAAATTGTACTGGTGCAAAGAACATTGAAGATGTACATAAGAGTGTCAATATAATAGCAGAGAAATTAAGAAAATTAGGGGTAGATGTATATAAAGATCTTGAGATAGTTGTTCAGAATATTGTGGCTGTGGGCGACCTGAAGGGAGAACTCAATCTTACTGAAATCGCTATGGGTCTAGGTTTAGAAAATATTGAATATGAGCCGGAGCAATTCCCTGGAATGGTTTATAGGATAAAGGAACCTAAAGTGGCTATGTTGCTCTTTTCCTCTGGAAAGATTGTGTGTACTGGCGCTCGAAAGGTATCGGATGTATCAGTAGCGGCAGAAAAACTATCAGAAAAACTTAAAGATTTGGGACTTCTTCGCCAAGATACTAATTGAAAACATTTTCAATGTATTGAAGATAGAGGTCAGCGGTTTGAAACTCTCTCCTTATAACAAGGTTTTTTATCCTTTCAATGTCTATCTAGGGGAGAGGTATGAGATTCAGAAGACTGATATCGTATTGAGCTACCATTTTTATAAGAAGAAATGGTTATGAATTTCATATAAGGTGAAGAACGACGAAAATTATATTCTTTGGTGATAGTCTGACGGAGGGTATTCCTGGTGTGTCCTACTTTGATATTTTAAAAGAAAAACTTCCGCAGCATGACCTAATCAATTCTGGACGGGGAGGTGATACTGTGATCAGTCTTTACCCGAGAATTAAAAAATTAAGTATCTCTGGAACATACGATATAGCATTTCTCTGGGTCGGTGTAAATGATGTTTTTGTTCATGTTTCATGTAAATTTCCAATCACCAAATTGCTATTTAATCAACGCTGGACTAAGAATATAGATGACTTTATAAATCGTTATCAAAGGCTCCTTGAGACAATAACATACAATGCAAAGAAAACATTTGTTGTATCGCCGTCGATAATCGGTGAAGATATACATAATAAATGGAACAAAAGATTAGGGGAGTTATCGGTGGAAATCGAGGCTTTAGCTGCCAAATATGAAAATGTGGAATATATTGATATTCGTAAGGATTTTATTTCAACATTGTCATCAAAAAAATCTTCCCCGTTTATTCCACATGGGATTATAGTAGACATCATCACTGCTTATTTGCTGAATGATCCAGAACGCGTTGAGAGAAAATCAAAAAATAGGGAACTTTATTTGACACTCGATGGAGTTCATTTGAATAATGTGGGGGCACATATGGTTGCTAAAATTTTCTTACATCACATTAAAAAATGTGAACGCCATATATTATGATTCAAAGTGGATGTGTGTAAGTAATATCGGTGCAATATGCTAGCCACCATATTGTTCTTTGCTGTTATATTATTTCCAAAAATTGCTGTTGACACTCTGTTGAAGGTAGGGAGATTTCATGTTACACTACTTCAAACTGATAATTTTAAAAAGAGGAAAGATGTTTAGGTATTGGTGAGTAATAATGAAGGTTTGTATTGCATACGAGTCAAAATATGGTAATGGACAAAAATGTGTAGAACGCCTAAAAGATATTATTAGCAAGAAAGGTCATGCCGTGGATCTCTTTTCAGTACGAGGTGTAAAACCAAATGAACTGCTACAAGCTGACGTCTATGTGTTTAGCGCACCAACACAAATAGGTAGCCCAGCACGGAAAATGAAAAAATTTCTGAAAAAAATAAATATTACACAAGAGGGAGCAAAATATGCTCTGATAACAACCCATAGTTCTGATAAAACAGAGGTTCTTAAAAAAATGGAAAAACTTCTTCAACCAACTGGTATGACTAAAATCACAGACGGATTAGAAATAAAAGTGACAGGAATGAAAGGGCCGTTAGAGGATGGCTATGGGGAAAAGCTTGAAGCGTTTGCAAATGATATTTTAGGTTCTGGATAGAAAGTGTCTCACAATTCTTTAACTACCAAGTTTGCCTGAGTAATATTATCCAATCATCCTTGTTTTCATATTTACCTTTGATAAGGTCGATTATAAATGCTCTTTGTCCTCACTTTATTTTTCTTCGCTTGGCACTTCCATCTAATTTCCCCAATCTGCATATATATCCATGAGGGAATGGGCTGCTTTGCCATAAGATCCACCGCATCTTGAGATACTGGTTTCCCTTTTGCAAGAGCAGTTGCTGTGAGTTCAAGAGACTTTTTTACATTGCGGGCCATACTGCCTATTTTGTTTAGTGATCTGCCATTTATTGCTGCACCCATGCCAAGAGCGAGGCCACCTGCCCATTCGAAACCGGATTCTGCAGCAAATAGGCGATAGATGGCAAGAGCAGTATCATTGTGATGTGCCCCAGGGAAGCCACAGTTTGAGATGGCAAGTAATTGTTGTTTTTTTGTCATTTTTGTAGTTTTCCGGTGATTTACAATGAGCTCCATAGTCTCAGTCACAGACGCAGGTAAACTGTTTATATAAAGAGGGGATGCAAAGATTACAGTATCAAAATGATCAACTGCAGAGATTAAATCACTACTCTTCTCCTGTGACTTAATTGATGGATAAATCCATATCTTTTCCGTTTCTAAACCCATTTCACGAAGTTATTCAAGAAGATAATTCCCAAGAGATTCGGATGTGCTTTTCTTTCCTCTTGGACTTCCAACTAAAAGGAGAAAACATTTCGGTGCACTCATTTTTTCACCCCTACTTCACTTAAAAGTGTTTTGATTTCCTCTCGAATCAGTTCCTTGTCTTGATTGCTTATTATCACCCCTGCGGTATGAATGGGACTATGAAAATTGATAGCGTTACGGTTAACAAGAGTCTTGAATGATTGTTCGCTTTCTTTGTCTTCATTGGGGAGTACCCCTATGCCCATAAGACTGGGATACCGTTCATAGCGAGATTTATGATGAACCTCTCCATCGATTTTGATGAAAAATGGCATAACCAATGGAATCAGCCGGTCGACTGCTTTTTTAAGTTCAGACGAATACCCTCCAAAGGTAACTGGAGTGAGAAAAATCAATAAGTCACTTTGAATCGTCTCTTTTGCTATATCACGTTCAACATCATCAATAACACAGATGCCTGGTGTTTGAACCCAACATTTAAAACAACCATAACAACTGCCGATTTTTAGATCACGAAGGACTCGTGAATTAACCTTCCATCCAATGTTTTTAAATTCATCAATAATAACATCATGTACGATTTTTAATGTGAAGTTTTCTTCTGTTGAACCATCTAATATTAATGCTTTCATAGTATACTTTCACCTTAGTCTATCTAGTGATAATGGCGCTAAGATATTTTAGACTTTGGAAAATAATGTCTTTTATCCATCTGACAAATACTGCATTTCGATTCGTATAAAGTTGTCAAAAATAGGTCATGGAAATTATTTTCAAGCCGCTGGTGGGAGTTGATATAAAAGTATAGATTAGTACCTTTTTTTCTAAATTCATGCTTCTGGCCTTTCGAGCCAGCTACTCGGGTTCGAATCCCGTCAGAAGCACTCCTTATAATTAAGATAATCAACCAGCCATATTTCAAGAAAGGAACTAAGATTGATTTGTTGTTTTTTGGCTTGAGTTATTATTTTCCTATCGATGCTGAGTGTTAGTTTTTGTTTAGGCATAGTATAGGTAAGGGTTGTTAGAATATAATGTTAATAGTTAGCATGATTAGAATATAAAAAAAGAAGGGAGAAAGAGGTTTTATGGGAATGGAAGCATTGGTCCAGAAAATTGGTCAACATAGAAAGGATCTATGCTAAGGCCCACGTATTGGGATGCCCAATCTTGCATTCCTAGTACAGCATATGTAGCATCATCCTCAAAATTATCAAAATTTTGATTGCCCCATCCATCCATTTGATAATAGGTAAAGACGCCATTTTCCATCGAACCATCACCATCGTAGGAATATTTAGTGTTGCTTGCAAATGCACCGACTCTGTTGGTCTCCACTAATCCTTGGAATCCTCCAATTTGACAGGCATCAAAAGCAAAGTAGATGTGTTGGCTCTCTGCCATGTCGAAAAATGATTCGAAATAGCCATGTGTCATGTAATATAGGTCATGTGATATGATACATGATCCATAATTACGATATTTAGCTCCATGTCCAGAATATGTTAAAACAACATAATCATCTCCATCTTCAGCAGCTAATAAATCGTAAAGTGCATCTTCAATATTATTCGCTGTAGCTTGATTATCTTTTAGAATTGTAATACTGTAACCTTGTAAAAAACTCTTCCAATCATCAGCATCATCATCACAATAAGTTAAGTCATTTGCGGTTCCTTTATAATCTGAGATACCAATAATCAGGGCATGTTTACGAACAACACCATCACCACCACTGCTACCACTTGATACGGTTACTGCTTTTGATGCCATGCCCGTTGCCCCTTCGCTATCTGTAACAGTTAGGCTAACAGTGTAGGTATCATCTGAACTATAGGCATGTGATGGGTTTTGTGCTGTTGATGTAGTGCCATCGCCAAAGTTCCAACTCCAGCTGACGATTGTACCATCTGAATCAGTGCTTGTATCAGTGAAATCAACTGTTAAATCAGATGTACTATAGGTGAAATCTGCTGTTGGTGGAATATTAGTTGAACCGCCATTACCTACTGCTACAGTTACAGTATCTGTAACTCCCCTTGCGGAAGCTTGAATCGTGTGAGAATCATCACTATATTGAGTTGTATCCCAAATATAGCTATCACCACTTCCAACTGCTGCTCCATCAATCGTAATAGAAGGATTATAACTTGAATTAATTGTTATTTCAACAAGACCATTCACAGTTTCACCATCACTTGGATTAGTAATTGTTACATAAGCCCCTGGTTTACCTCTTGAATTTGGAGCTTTTACCAAACCATTTTTTGTATAAATAGGAATTACATCTCTATTTTCTTTATATTTCCTCTCCTTAAATGTTGCCATGTCATCTGCTTGACCTATGAGACTTGGTATCATACTACAGACAAGCATGATTGCTATTATGCCTATCAAAAATTTTTTCGTGTTCATTTTCTACATTCTCCCTTAAATTGATAATAATTAATATCTCCAAACCTATATAAGAGTTACTATTAAATCGAGCCCATCCAATAAATCCAACAGATAGATTTTAACACCATTTTTTTTAATGACCGGCGGACATTTTCAAATTTAAATAACAGATTTTTTTAGATGATCATGACATCCACAAACTGGTAGCAAGAAATGACCAGGCTGGGA
>JAUWOO010000020.1 GCA_030612095.1 Thermoplasmatota archaeon
ATAAATTCTCATACCCGTTGTGTCTAGTTCTTTGTTCCTACGTGGGGATTACACACTTTTTTAGTGCCTATCGCAAGAGAGGCTAGATTGCTTAGGATAATTCTAAATATTGTAGGGATTTACCTTGAAAAATATAGTTTCAGCATATTTACTATTTTTCCTTAATTTTTTAAATCTATAATCTATTTACCACGATGGTTAACTGTTATGAACAGGTATGTAGTAAGTTTATATCTTTGCACGCAGATAGATAAATATGATTATCGACAATGTGTCTGATTATTTCAGGTAGATTTTTAGAAGATAGAGTCGATTTTAGAATGCATTTAGATTCACGGGATTTTCCGATATTCGAATGAAATGGCTAAAATTAAATTAAGACAATAAAATATATATGTGTGTCAACTATACTATATATTGGATAAGGATTCAAATATTAATTAGCAGGGGGCGTTGTTGTGAAAACACATATAAAAAAAATAACTAGTTTACTTCTAGTAACTGTTTTTATTGTTTCTAGTGCTTCTGTTATCTCCTCAGACTTAAATAATTCTAGTTCTCTAGTGAATGTGGGTGAATCTGATTTTGATCCTCTAGTTGATATAACTGTAACAGTAGAAATACAAAAGATACGATCTCTTGAGAAATTTGACACTCAAATCCCCACAATTGAGAAAATCGATTGGTTTAGTGATCCTGATTTTTATGTTAAAGTATTCATTAATGATAAGGAGTTTACAAGTCCTATTTGGAAGAATACAAAATATGTTGAAGATGCACAGTGGGGTGCAAAACTTAATGTTCCTGATGATGAAGAATACGTGAACATAACGATTCAACTGTGGGATTGGAATCTTGGTATGGATAAACGCTGTGATATCAGTAGTGATCACGATGGCTATAAAGATAGCTTTGATGTAGAACTTATTTATAGTATAAAAACGGGTCATTGGTGGGGCGGTGATTTTGCTTATTATGATTCTATCAATTCAGATCCCAGTGGTTACGGGAGACTTAATGGATGTGATGATGGGAGCATATATGAACGCGATAGAGACTGTGAATTATGGTTTAATATATATCAGGAAGATTTTGATAACGATGGTATTCCGTTTTGGACTGAGGTAAATGTTTATGGAACAGATCCTGAGGTATGTGATCTAGGTAGAGATGATGATAACGATGGAATCCCAATAGAATGGGAACACAAATGGGGGCATTATGCTTGGTATAAGTGGTATGAGGATACATATGAGCATGCTTGGGTATATGATCCATTTGAATGGGATGATCATGCGAATCTGGATCCAGATCTAGATGGTCTTGATAATGTGGAAGAATATCTCACCTCTCAATGGGGTTCCGATCCGTTCAGAAAAGATCTTTTTGTTGATCTAGATCAGATGGAAGAAAGCCCAGACGGTCAGGAATGCCTCTTACCAGAGGGGTCAAAAGAATTACTTCGAACTGCATATGATCGACGAAATATTGTATATCACCTTGACGATGGATGTATGGGTGGTAGTGATGTCATCCCGTTCGATGAGGTGTCAAGTTATCAAGAAATCCAAAACATATATTGGAATTATTTCTTACAAGGTGATGAAAATAATTGGCGGCGAGGCGTTTTTCATTATGGTTTAGTAATATATAATGCAACGTGGTGTCCTGGTTTTGTTTTCCGCCCTGATGCATATCAAATATCGAGCAAAGGAATGGAGAAAAAAATACTATTGAATCGCAATGAGGAAAAACGAGCTATTGTGTATGGGAGTGCATATATGCATGAATGTGGCCATACATTAGGAATATTTAATAGTAATACTCCAGGATGCGATGATCAAGATGGTAAATATATTTGGCAGAAGAACTGGTGGAAATGGCGTCCGTATAAAAGCGTCATGAATTATGGATACATGTATCTCATGGTAGATTATTCCGATGGCTCACGAGGAAAAAACGATTTTGATGATTGGAATAGAATTGATCTAACATATTTTCAAAGATCATGGGGATAACCTTAATTATTCAATAATTAAGGTGCATCATTGGTTTTTCTACTACTTGCAACTTCTCTAAAATATCTGCGACATCCTCTTTTAATATTGGCAAGTTGCTGTTGAGGGATATTATAAGACTGTTGGGTGGCCTCAAGGGCAAAAACCAACCCGTGAACAAAAGCACCAGGATTGTATTCCCTTTCCTTGCTAAGATTGAATATGTCTTCAGTGATTTTCATAGCATCTTCTATTTTATATGGTATAGATTCTGTTTTTTGATCAATTTTCTTTTTATGGGCCATGTTCTTGCATTCCATTCGCCACTTATATAAATTTGTTTTTGGATCAAAATCTTTATGTTAATGGATAGATTATGAGTTTTAAAGATGTATTTTTAAATAAATGGGTGTTATGAAACTGTGGGGAGATGGGAAAATGGGAAAAATACGAGATATATTTGGAATGAATATGGGACCAGAAGAAGTGAAAACAGGAACTTATGAAGGAGCACTCAATATGGCTAGAAAGGCATTAAATGATATGAGTTAACTTGCGGATCTGTGATTTGTAAAAACTCATCTTCCCCTCAGCCTTTGTTTGATGCCAATGGGTTATCATACCTCAAACTGAACATTTTATATAATTGTTACAAGCTATGAAATATGATCCTCAAAGATTAATTGGCTAGTGAACAAAAAAACAGATGGAAACTATTATTGTCAAATTATAACATGAGGGGGATACTGAGATATGAAAGAAGGTTACTTGCAAACAAAGATTGCTGAACTTAATGATAAGTGTAAACAGATAGATCAGATGATTTCAATCCAAGAATCTAAAATGAGGCGGTTGCGTCAGAGGGTTGGAAATTACAAAGAATTGTTGAACAAGCTAAATGATGTACAAAATGTCAAAGACCAAATTATTGGTCATATAACTGAAGAAAACGAGAGACTTATAAAAAAACACATTGAAGATTTATCAGATGAGATTCACGGTATTGTTGATGTATCATTAGATGGCAAAGCACAAACAATCAACGAAGCATTAGATTACTTAAATGAACGGGAGGGGGAGATAAAGCAGCAAGCAGAAACAATTGTACAGCAAACTAAAGAAATCAACTTTCTTATGGAATATAATAATTTGCTCATGATGAAATTGGTCAACAAAGGTGTTCTTTCAGATCAGGATGTTACTGAGATGCAAAGGAGAGCTGCTAAAAAAGCTAGAAAGGAATAGTAGAGACACACATGATTTTGAAAGCGGCTGGGCAACACTTGAAGTCAGTATGCCAAAGAACAAAGCAAACAACACACCATTCTTTAGTATCCTGGAGAATCATCCACGATTGTTCTCGATAATAGAACATCTATTTGGGCTGTAAAATAATCCGCAAAACCCTTCTCTGTTTCCTTTTAAAATATTTTCTCAACTTGAATTCACTTATCCCGATAACAGTTGTACAATAAACCCTTAATAAGCAAACTTGCAAAGTATTACGTGGTGAGAAAAATGAGATGTTGCAGTAAAGAAGATGATTTGTTTGAAGAAATATATGGTAAATTTGCAGAGAACTATGCTGATCTTGTTGAGGAACACACACAAACATTGTTAAAAATTGAAGAAAAGAAAAAACATAGAACGCGAAATTTGATTGCGGTATCATTGTTTGGTGTTCTTATCGCAATGTCATTTATCACATTGGTAGCTCCTATTATTTTATAGTTGAGATTTCAGTGATCCGTGCATTGTTTAGTCGTAGTTTGACAAAAGATAATGCATAATTAATGACAAATACAATTTGTGAGTTGTTCCAGATACTGTAAAAATGAGCGTTTTACATTGATTATTTTCCTTTAGGATTCGCCTTAAACCATTTTAATGTGCTATAGAATCGTTGAACCGCTGTTATATTGCCCATTACTGCAAAGTAGATTAGAACACACTCCAAAAGAGAAAAGCCCCAAGGCATTTGAAAATTATAATGGAGTAATATATGCTGGATAAGGGGGGTAATCATCAAAAGTACAAGTCTATCGGCTCTTCCCAATAGCCCAGAATAATCTCGCTTATGTCCAATGGCCTGTGCTTGGGTTCCCATATAACTTGTAAGCAGCATACCTACGATTGCAAGAAGGCCAATTCTCACGTCACACCAAGAACTCAGTGCAAGGCCACCAACCATGAAAACATCGGCATATCTATCTATTGCATGGTCAAGAAAATCCCCTCTTTTCGACGCTTTGTTGGCCAATTTTGCAACCTTTCCATCGATGGCATCAAAAAGGCCATTTAGAAAGACAAATGAGGCAGCACCAAACAGGTAATAATTTATCGATTCCAACTCTGGAGACGAGAAATAAAAGAACAATCCTGCAATAAAAGCAAAAATCAGGGAGATCCACGTTAAAGCATTAGGATTAATCTTTGAAAACCGTTTGGCTATTACTGATAAGAGGGGATCAATATTTCCCCTTTGATTTTCAAGAACCATTTTACTCAGCCTTATTTTAAAAATCTTTCAGTATCTCTTCGGACCAATCAATGTTTCCTATATTATGTTTTTTCATATGCTCAAAATTGTTTTTGATAATTTTCATAATCAAGGCTGCTACGTCGATTATATTCATGTCTGTTGTATCTATTTCAATAGCATTTTTTTCAGGATGATTATATGCCGTTTCACAGAGTATTATATCCAATATTTCCGCCTCTATGTTTTCCTTTATTTTCTCCTTTTTCCATCCCTTTTGAGACAGACGCTTTCTCAGTTCATTGGGATGACATCTAAGAACGATCACCTTATCTACACTTTTCAATAGATGTGATAGATGCCCTTCAATAAAAACAATGTCTTTTCTCTCATAGTTCTCCTTTATATGTCCATTTAATTTATCGATATCTACTATTCTTGAATTCCTTTCCTCATCATTGCCAATAAAAAAATCTTCACCAGCTGCAACCTTATTTATATCAACTATCTCAAAACCATTCTCATGTAAAATATTTGAAATAGAGGTTTTCCCAGTTCCAGGCGTGCCAGTAAGAGCAATAAGCATTTTATATCAACTTATGGTAATCATATCCATGGAATCCTTCTTTGAAGCAGTAGTGTAGCTCTTGGAAATCCTTTCTGAATTCTTTGATCGCTGCTTTTATTTTCTTTGTATCTTCGTTTTTCAGTAGTGCTCTTTCGTAGAATTCGGCAATTTCATCCATCTCGCTTTCTTTCATGCCGATTCTTGTAAGTTCAGGTGTTCCCAATCTTAGGCCTGATGGATTTAACGGATCCTTGTCACCGGGAATCGTGTTCATATTGGTTACAATACCTGCATCTTCAAGTTTTTTTGATGCTTCATTTCCTTTTCCTGGCCCGATTTCAAGTAAAAGTTGGTGGGATTTAGTAAAGCCAAGTTTTTCACCAAATACCTTAAAACCCCTTTCACATAGTGATTGTCCCAGACTTTGTGCATTTTTTATTATCTGTTTTGCATATGCTTCACCAAATTCTAGATGTTCGGCATACGCTATTGCCTTTCCTGCAACATGGTGAAGGTGATATGAAGAAGTAACTCCGGGAAACACTCCAAAGCTTAATTTTCTCAAAAATGATTTATCCTCTTTTGTATCTCCTTTGTGGTCTGATATGATCATTCCTCCTTGCGGCCCTGGTAGGGTTTTATGAGTGCTCCCACTCATTACGTCCGCTCCCTCCCTTAAAGGGTCTTGGAATTGTTTTCCTGCAATAAGACCTAAGACATGTGCGGCATCGTAGACTAGATATGCACCCACATCGTGTGCTGCTTCTGCGATTTCTTTTATTGGGCTTGGGAACAAAAAGACAGACCTCCCGTTTAATGCAAGCTTTGGTTTTACTCTTTTAATGAGTTTTACAGCACCGTCAACATCGATGTTCATCTCTTCATCATTGAATGGGTAGGAAATAAGGTCAATGCCCCTAACGCCTGCTGCGCCCCATTTTCCAAAAGAGATATGGGCACCATTGGCAAGATCTAAAACTGTTGCAGTTTCTCCTGGTTTCATGAGTGCCTTTAAAATTGCAATATTTGCAGTTGTACCTGCAGTTGGCCTTACATCAACATAATTACAGTTGAAAAGTTTTTTTGCAAGTTCCATTGCTTTTTCCTCTACATTGTCAAAAAACTTGCATCCTTCGTAATATCTGTGACCAGGAGTGCCTTCGGCATATCTTCCATGAAAATCTGTAATAAGCATTTCCCTACACAGGGGCGATAATACGTTTTCACTTGCTATCATTGGAAGTGAGTTAGCAAAAAACTCATTGTTGTTCATAGCCTGCTTTCTGACATATTCAACTTCGTTATACCAATTCATAGAAACCACACAAAAGCCCTAATCTATGAATCCAATAAAAAGGTAATGGAAAGCCCAGACAACGCAGTGCGAAAAAGTATAGATCTTATATTTCCATAAATTCCCTAGATGTCTTTGTAAGTAGCTCCACTCCATCTTTTTTTATTAGGATGTCATCTTCTATTCTCACGCCGCCAAATCCAGGTATATAAATGCCTGGTTCAACTGTGAGTACCATGTTTTCTTTTAACTCAACTTTACATTCAGAGTTAAATCCTGCGCCAGCATCGTGAACAGCAAGACCAACTGGATGTCCTGTTGAATGAATAAAACGGCCTTTAAATCTTGTATTATCAATGTATGAGCTTACCGCATCATGCACGTCATGTGCCTCTATGCCCGGGCGTATCGCATCAAAACCAGTCCTTTGTGCTTCTAAAACAGTTTCGTACATATCCTTCTGTTCTTTACTGGCTTTTCCAAATACAAACGTTCTGGTCATATCAGAGTTATATTTTCTAAAACGTGCACCAAAATCAAATAAAGTAAAATCGCCACTTTTCAACCGATAATTTCCATGACTATAATGTGGCTCCGCTGTGTTTTTTCCAAAGGATGATATAGTTTCAAAAGCATTCTCATCGGCACCATTTTTCTGCATAAGATAATTAATCTCGGCAGCTATTTCAAACTCATGTATTCCCTCATGCAAAATATCTGGTATCATTTTCATTACCTTATCAGCTATATTGCATGCTTCCTTGATTGTTTTTATTTCAAATTCGTCTTTTACAAGTCTTGCTTTTGCAAAAGCTTCTGAGACATCCACAAATTTCGAATTTGGACATCTATCTTTGATTTTACAGAAATCTCTATGTGAAATTCCGCTGAAGTTTAAACCAATGTTTTTAAGAGGTGAGAGTGTGTTTTTGAAAAACTCGTTGAACTCATCTCCGTTTTTGTAGATGTTTAGATTTGCATTGGATTTTTTTGCGGATTCTGCTTCGAGTTCAGATATTATAATATCAACCTTTCCAGTGGGGTGCAAAGCAGCCACTGAGCCTTCAAAAAGACCCTTGTCCAGACCTGTGACATAAAAGAAATTGTCATCAATATAAGGTTCGGATGAGTTTTTTATTATTATTGCATCCGGTTCTTTTTTCAGGTTGCTAAAAATGTTTTTTATCCTCTTCTCAAATATCATAATATCAACACGAACCGATTATCGTCTATATATATCAGCCCAAAATAAATAGAAAGAAACGAATCTATGTGTATATAGAATTAAATATTTAATTTTTATACTGCTTAACCAAGCCTTGTAGATCCGTTAAATCGTTTTTGATAGTTTCGACCTGTTTCATTTTTTCTTCTTCGAAATTGTCAAGTATTGCTGGCAATGCTTTAGTGAGCTTATAAATGTGGACTGGCCTTCCCTTCCCTTTTTTCTTCAAATCTCTTTTTTTTGCCCATCCTCTTCGTCTCAATTCTTGCATTGCCACACTTACCTCAGGTTGCCTTAAATCTGCACCTTGCTCAACCTCTGCAGAACGGCATTCATCAACCTGTGATATATACATGAGTGTTTTGGCAAGATTCTTCGGCATCCCTAGTTCAGCAAACAATTGAACAGCCTTATCGTCCTTTTCATCCAATACAAATGATCTTTTTCGCTTCATTTTCCTCTCCTCGAAGCATAAATCATTTGTGAGTATTTATATTTTTCTTATTTTTTCAATTTTTGGTGAGTTTTTTGTTTTTAGATAACATTGTATTCTTATTATCAAAATTTCTAATTTTTATTTTACTTTCACTAATCATTTTCTTAGCAAGATCATCAGGATATTCGCCAGAATAAACTATCTCCCTGACACCGGCATTTATCAACATTTTTGCACAAACAACACAAGGGGTATTAGTACAATATAATACAGAATTCTTTATTGATATCCCGAAAACAGCTGCCTGAATAATCGCGTTTTGTTCTGCATGTAGCCCCCTACATATTTCATGTCTTTCACCAGATGGAATGCCTAGTTCTTTCCTTAGGCAACCAACCTCTGAACAATGTTTAAGACCCTTTGGGGCACCGTTGTATCCCGTACTCAGTATGTGCTTATCTTTTACGAGAATGGCACCTACATTTCTTCTCAGACAGGTACTTCTTTTTGCCACAATGTGGGCCATTTCCATGAAATATTCATCGTATGATGGTCGCTCTCCCATAAAAATCAAGAGATAATAACTAGACCTGCTTAATAAAATTATGATAAATCCAATAAAACTGATGATAAAATATCATTATAGTGATATTTTGCAAATTTTCGCCTCTTTTGTATTTGGAAATAGTGATTTGGGAGGAAAAATATAAGTTCTAAGAGCTGTTTATGCAATGTGAGGATGCACCAAATGAGAGATATTATTGTAGAGTTTGGCATAAACGCAGGGAAAGTGTGGAAGGCACTTAATTCGTGGGGATCACGTACAGAATCTCAACTAATAGAAAACACAAGACTTAGCGCGAAAGAGGTACATGCTGCAATTGGATGGTTAGCACGAGAAAATAAAATATGCAAAGACGGCAAATTGTTTAAACTTGGAGAAACAAATCTGATGGTTAAGGTTGGAGAAAATGCCGGTAAAATGTGGTGTGTGCTTCATACGCAAGGGGAATCGGACATATTGCATATCTCAAAGTTGGCACAGATGGATGAGAGCGATATTTACTCTGCTTTAGGCTGGTTGGCTAGAGAAGGGAAGATAAATACAAAGGCGAGTGAAAGAAATGACGAAGTGAGATTAGCCAAGCTTGAGATTGAAGGCATGAAAGGGGAGTTAGAATCATTGCATGCAGATTTGGGAACAAGAAACCAGATAATTAAAGAAATGACTACTCAACTTACAGAAAGACAAACTCAATTTGTAGAGAATATTGGTGCTGTTGAAAGATTACAGATGGAACTGGGGCAAAATCAAGACAAAATGGCGGAAATGAGGATAGAGCTAAATAAAAAAACAGACGATTTATTGCGATTGCAGAATGAATTAGGAACCGATTTTTTAAATCCAGAATTCAGTACAAGTACACTTTTCAGCAAAGATATTCCTTTGACACAGCCACAAGAACAACAGAATGTATTGGGACTTGGTGAAGACCGTCATGGAAAAGAGAACTTTAGTTGGAAGGATAAACCACGACGCAATTGTGGTGAGATGGATATATCTCATGATGTTGCAAATAATCTTAAAACAAAAACATTAGACGACGATGAATCAGAATGATTGATACTTGGATTTAGAACTATTTGTTTTCGTCAATATTGTGCTAAGGATTCTTAAAATGTCCATTTAATGCCATTCCATTAAACTGCGCTACATCATCAAACTTAAAAGGATGGAATGTATATCCAAACTGCAGAAGTTAATTTTAAAGTTGTAGGAGAGATCAAGATGGTATACAAATATGGGAGTTTTATAACCTTCATAGATTTTATCAAGTAATTTTTCTATTTCTTTCCAATTCATTCATAAACCCATATAACTAAATATTTAATAAAAGATTTGAAAATGGGGAGAAAAAATATGAGTAGAAAAGATATTTTGCTTATTGTGATTATCGCCCTCATTGTTATTGGTGGAGTTCATATTTATTATTCCTACACAAATTTTAGATGGATAAGAGCTTATGAAATTGAAGATTGGGATAGATTTAACCTAGGAATGAATTTTTCATATGTTAATATTGATGACGAGAATGCGGAAAAATTCCCCTATCTTTTAGAAACTATAGAAACACAGGAAGCTGTAAAGATAACGGAGGAGGAGTACGGTAAATTAAAAGAATTTCTGGATGATACTTGGTTCATAAAATGGGATAATAAACATTATGAAATTCAGCTTAGAATGTCATAAAATATGATTAATCATCTCTTAATAGACTCCTTTGTGGGTTTGATAAAAGAAAAAACACCTGATTTTTATCACTATATTTAGATGATATTGAACAATTGTTACCCATATTTCAACATCATTATAAAAATAATTATTGTGCAAAACAACTATTAGCAAGGTTTATTGTGCAAAGCCCTATTTAAGAAAACGTTTATATTTGAAACGTGTAGACACGCGTTTTAATATTTCTCGATTTAATGAGCGATATCCGGTTAATTAATGAAGGAATTTTTAAAAAAGGATTTAAAATAACTTTATTAAGTCAGATAATATATAGCCCAAAAGTGGTGTTTTAATATGGAAAATAATAATAATTTACCAATCAAAAAACTTTACAAATATGGGATTTACCAGTCCTCTGGTGCAAGTTGTATATTTTATAAAGAAGATGAAGATGGCAACCAGTCGACTTTCAATCTCTTTGTTGCACCCGAGATGGATGTTAAAGGTAAAAAAACAATCTTTGCTTTAATTGATAATGAGCAAATAGGGAAAGATAATTGGTTTGGAGTTAGGGATTTAACCATACAGGATATATTTAAGGCATTTGATGGATGGGCATTTGGGGCTCCAATTGTCTTTGAGCTAGATGCCCAAAGAAACATAGGTAATTTTTTAAAGTTGGCGTTGGAAACTACTGGAAAACCGATGTCTTGATTATAAAAAATTTGGGAATAGGGGGGAGTGACTGGAAGTTTCTCCTTTTACTTTTTTAATTCAACTCCGGTTTCCTGAAGATCTCTCGGTACAAAAGAATTCTTAAAAACCCTGCGCGCATCATTTTCCAATACGCGGTAGTCCAGGTATCTGGGACTGATATGGGTGAGAAATAATTTTCCCACATTTGCTTTTTTAGCTATCTCTGCAGATTGAAATGCAGTGGTATGTCCATATTCATTTGCGATATCCTCTAGTTCGGAGTCAAATGTTGAATCGTGAATCAAAACATCTGCATCTTTTGAGAATTTGATCATGTCCTTGCAAGGTTTTGTATCACCAGATATGACTATTTTCCTTCCCTTTCTAGGTGGGCCTAATACTACATCCGGGGTGATTTTTCTACCATCCTCTAGTGTTATAGTTTTTCCACGTTGAAGTTCACTAAACAAGGGTCCTTCAGGAATGCCTAGTTCTAAAGCCTTGGGCTTGTTAAACTTGCCTGGTCGCATTTTTTCTTCGAGACTGTAGGCAAGTGCCGGAACGCCATGTTTAACCTTTAGAATTTTTATCTCATACCCGTCAAAATCAAGAGCATCTCCATTATTTACTTCATGTGGAAATATCTTATAACCTGGCCTAAAATATCCAAGCGATAAAAGCTGGGATACAAGTTCTATTATTCCCTTTGGACCATAGATGTGCAGAGGCTTACTTCTATCATTCAACTGCATTGTCTGAATAAGGCCAGGTATTCCTAGAAAATGATCGCCGTGGAAATGCGTAATAAATATCTTGGATATTTGCATATAGCTAAGATTTGATTTCTGAAATTGTCTTTGTGTTCCTTCTCCGCAATCAAACAATATGACTTCACTACCTCTTTTAATGGCTACTGAAGATACGTTTCGTTTCACAGTTGGCCAGCTGCCACCAGTTCCAAGGAATATGATACTCAGTTGCGTCATCTAAAAGAAGGGATTGTGCTTTATTGTAAAAGCGTTGTGGTTATTTCTGAAATACAGCAAAATAACGAGTCAGGCTCCTATGGGCTCTAAAGCCATGTTTTTCTACCAATGAAAAATACTTTTCACCTAACGGCAACATGTCTTTATTTGACAGTCCAATGACCGTTCTACCATTTTCCTTTAAAACGCACGATATGTTCTCAAAAGCCCGCTCATACAGCTTACGTATATCTTCTCCCTTTGTTGTAGTTGCCTTTCCATATGGGAAATCGGTTACAACGGCATCAATTTCGGCAGCATGTTTGGCAATATCGCCAATATCGGAACAGAACAATTCATAGTCTGTTATATCGTAGAAATCAAGATTTTTCTTACATCCCTCAACCATTTTGTCTTCTATGTCACTCCCAATCACTCTTGCACCAATCAAACCTGCCTCAATCAAAATGCCCCCTGTACCGCAGAAAGGATCCAAAAGTGTCTCACCTTTTTTGATGGCAGATAAGTTGACCATAACCCGTGCTAGCTTGGGATGTAGAGAAATGGGTGAAAAAAACGGGCGATGCTGTGCTTTTCTGTTTTCAAAATAACTTCTGTTTACCTCTGATACTTTTAAACCAATGTATGCAGTTGAATTGGTAATTAATCCACGTACCTCGATATCTGGTTTTTCAAGAGTTACCTTCCTCTCTTTTGAGTAGATATCTGCCAATGTTTGTACTATTGGCCGTGAATCAATAGTGTTTGATCTGTTTTTACATCTTATGGCTATTGAACCATTTTTTTTGATATGATTCTCTATAGCATATTTCTTTATCTCTATGGCGGACGGTGGACAAGAGAACAACATTTCGTCAATGTAAAACGTGAGTGACAGTCTACTAGCCAATTTTTTAATATTGCTCTCTTCAACATCTGTATCTACAACCAAAACATCCTCATTTGATTCTATAACTTTGTAATTAATCTTCTCCGCTCTCAGGCAGGCTAAAATCTCTGCCGCTGGCAACGTTTTATGTTCTTTGGATAATTCGAATATGAACTTCATAGCTCCCTCAGAAATGTTCTATCGATTTTTAAATACAGCCTTGATCAAAAATGGGGCTACAAGTGTAGTTGCAATGGTTAAAAGCAAGGTCATGGCAAGTATCTGATGTTCGACTTCTGGACTTGATAATAGTCCACTAGATATTGCAGAACTCGCAATTATTAGAGCCAACTCCATTCTTGGAATCATTCCTACGCCCACCTGTAAGGATTCTCTATTTTTCATTCCAGCTAGTCTTGCTCCAATTCCACAACCAACTATTTTTCCGGCAATACCAACGGTAATGATTACTAATGCTAGTAAACCAATAGCAGCAAACGATGAGATGTCCTCACCAGCCCCGCTCCACAAGCTAGCTCCAACCCATACAAAAAACAGCGGAATAAAAAATCCATATCCTATTGTTTTCACATCGTCGATAATCCTCCTGGATTTTATGGTATGTCCAATTACAAGTCCAGCGATAAATGCGCCTATTATTCCTGCTATTCCACATCTGTCGGCAAAGAATGCAAATAGTAGAAGTATGGCTAGGGAGATGCTTAAAAGGGCTTTCGGCAGATGTATTTTTTCTCCGAGATATAGTATTCTGTCCATAATTTTTAATCCAAGATACAAGAATATAATGAAGAAAATTGCTATTTTTACTCCCACATAAATTGGTGGATCTGTTCCCAAAAAGAATGCCAATAGAATGATACCAAAAACGTCATCGATGACGGCGCTTCCCAGTATAGTAGTACCAACGTCCGAATCTAAAACATTTAGATCAAGTAATGTTCTAGCTGTTACACCTACTGAAGTGGCAACTAATATCAACCCTATAATGGTGCTGTCCTTTGTTGAAAAACCAAAGAACAAGGCAGCCCCAATACCCAACATCAATGGCAAAATTACTCCGCCAACAGCAACAAAAGATGATGATTTCCCCATCTTTTTTAATTTTGGTAAACTTGTTTGCAATCCTGATATAAAAAGCATGAATAATATTCCAATTTCTGCCAGTAGTGTGAACTCACTAGAAGTAAAGTCTAATTGAGGTGGCGAAAAAGTAATATTTAAAAAAGAATATTCCTGGCCAGAAAAAAACGCAATTCCTAATCCTCCCAAAATTATGCCTGCTAGTATTTCACCTATGACTGCAGGTTGTTTTAGTTTGTCAAAAATATGTCCTAAAATTCTTGCAAATATTAGAGCTAAAGCAATTAATAATATAACATCAAGTTCCGTTGGAATCAACCTTCTTCGTCTTCTTCTACTATTGGATGGTATTGAGTGGCACCATAATATTTCCTAATTAGCTGATGTAAAGTGAGCTCTCCGATAATCTTTTTATCTTCTACAACCGGAAGTCTCCTCAGTTTGTGTTTTACCATTTTCATCAAAGAATCTATTATCTTATCATCAGGGCCGCAATCTATGATTCTGTGGCACATAACATCCTCTGCAGTCTTTGCAGTCCCGTGTTCAATAGAACTTATATCGGGCATGCCAAAGACATATGAGGGGAGGTGCTTTGGAGCAAGTATTGATAAAACATCGTGTTCAGTTATAATTCCAACAAGTTCTTTATCTTCCTTGTTTTCAATGACCCATATATGGTTTCTACCACTAAGAATTGATAGGACGTGATGGATGTCATCTTTTTTCTCAATCAATGGGAGATCCCACACTCTTTTATCCATCAACTGCTTGACTTTAAGTTCATAAAAATCTGATATTAACTTATTATCTCTTGCCATCTAATTAGCCATAAAGTAAAAAGCAATATTTAGTTTTTACCAGTAGAACATTTAGAATTGAGACATACTGTTCCAATGTTAAAATATAATTTACTTCTGGTTTTATGCCTTTGATGTGCGCCAGGTCAAACCTGTATTTTTAGGTGATATTTATCGATATTCTCTCCTTTCATTGTGCCCTTTTTATGTTTCTTTCCACTAAGGGTAACATTGTAACTCTCCGCTACTCTAGAGATGTGCCGTATTATTTTTTTTATTCCAATCCTTTAACTGTCAAAATCGGTAAATTTCCATGGATAACATTACTGGACGCAGTTGATTTTTCAGCGGATTCTGGATGTGTTTCTCCAATTATATTTTTGGTTTCTTCATAGCATTGTAAATTGTTTATCCTTTGTTCCATGACAAATACTTTAGCAACATTTTCAATGTCATGTATGTCATCCATAGTTGAAATTACACCAGCGATTTTGATTTCGATTTTTACCACCTCCCACACGATTGAATTTATCAATCATGTTAATATTTGTCACCCGTATTATATAAACTTTTGGGCTCTCTCAATTTCGATTCTTTTTTCCGTTTATACTCCATAAAAGAATTCAAATTTGTTAATTTTTCATCTGAGTGCTTTGATTTATCTTCATATTGTTCCGGTATTGAATATGTTGCCCCTTTTTTGGAAATCTTGATGTTCATACCAGTTGGTATGTTGATAATCTACTGTTTAATATTTGGTCATTTGTCAAAAAACTTCTTTCTCAAGAATAAAAAATACACTAGGAAATTACTATCTTTTCTCCTTGTCTCTTTTCTTCACTTTCTCATCTATTTTCGCTCTGATGTCATCCAATCCTTCAAACCATTTATCTACCCCTTCTTCATCGATCTTTCCTGTTATTTTATCTATTTCGTATCTGATATTATGTGTTCCTTCAAACCAATCGTACTCATGTTTTCTAGTAGTTTTGTGGGGACTGGTTTTTCTTTTTTCCTCACTTTCACGACTTATGGATACTATTTTTTTATCTTTATCGGATCTATTGATTCGGATTTCTTCAACTTTAGATCCTCGTTTTGGTTCTATTCGAACGTCTTCTTTTGATTTATGGTGGTTAACCGGTTTTCTTATTACTTTGCGGGGTTGCATTAAACCGTTTTTTCTGTTCGTGGTATATTTCTTTAAAGGTTGTTCTTTGAAAATCTCCTCTGGAATTTTTGCCATGGCCTTCTTTTGTCTAAAGTTTACAAACAATATAGCTAATATTAGTAGCACTACAGCAATAAAAATCGGTGCGTACGGATTTTCAACTATCAATTCTATAAAGCCCGGATTTGTGTTAACGCCTAGTATTATTGGTTTTCCATCTATGTATCCATCTTTTTGTGCAATTAAAATTATTTCATTGTGTCCTTCTGGAGTTATTAACCATGCACGACCATTGTCATTTGTAATCTTTATATAATCTTCCCCGGTACAGCTTTGTATTCCTACAGTTGCTCCTGCTACAGATTTTCCATTTTCATCTGTTACTACAACAGAAAACTGCTTGTTCGCTTCAACGGTATAAGTATCGGGTGTAATAATCAGCTGAGGTTTATTTAATACAGTTATAATTACATTATCCGACATGAATCCAGTCTTAGATGCTTTTACTGTAAATATGGTGTCTTCAGACACCTGCGGAGCCTCAATAGTTATTTCAAAATTCTCATCTTCAATAGTAATTTGATATATTTTTCCATTAAACTCTATTTCAACTCCTA
>JAUWOO010000102.1 GCA_030612095.1 Thermoplasmatota archaeon
ACCAATGGGGTGGAGAATCGTTGTTCCGTCACCAGATCCAAAGGCCATTGTTGAAGGAGAAATCATTAAAAAAATGCTTGATGACGATATTATTGTTATCGCATCAGGTGGAGGTGGAATGCCTGTTTTTGAAAAAGAAGGGTGGGGACTTAATGGCATAGAAGCAGTGATTGATAAAGATCTCGCGTCTGAACGACTTGCTGAAGCGATAGATGCAGAGCTTTTGATGATTCTTACAAACGTTGAGAAGGTATATCTTGATTACAACACACCTCATCAAAAACCATTGGACAACATTACGTTGGAAGATTTAAAGAAATATTATAAAGATGGCCATTTTCCACCTGGTAGTATGGGGCCAAAGGTGTTGGCCGCCATTCGATTTCTAGAACGCGGTGGAAAAAAGGTTATTATTTCCCACGTTGAAAAAGGAGAGAGTGCACTGCAGGGAAAAACAGGTACTCACATACAAAGGTAACAGTTGTTTTTATTAAACCCCTAGATATATCATTTTTCAAATTATGGACACTTCATCAATTGATCAGCAAATAAAAAACATAGAAGATGAAATTTTTAACACACAGAAAAATAAGGCTACTGAACATCATATCGGTAAGTTAAAAGCAAAGCTTGCGAGACTGCATGAGGACGTCGAGAAAAGGAAAAGTGCAGGTGTCAAGGGAAAAGGTTTTGCTGTCAAGAAATCTGGTGATGCAACTGTGGGACTCATCGGATTTCCAAGCATTGGTAAAAGTACCCTTTTGAACCAATTAACAGATGCAAACAGCCGGGTTGGCGCTTATGAGTTCACAACTCTCGATGCTATTCCTGGCATGATGAAGTACAATGGGGCGAATATACAAATCTTGGATTTACCTGGCCTTATAACCGGTGCATCACTTGGAAAAGGCCGTGGTAGAGAGATACTTTCAGCGGTAAGAAACGTTGATCTAATATTATTTATGATAGATGCACAGCACGAAGATCATCTTGAACTCATGACCGAAGAACTGTATAAAGCAGGTCTCAGATTAAATCAAAAAAAACCAGATGTAGTTATAAAAAGAACGGGACATGGTGGCATTACAATAAATTCTACAATAAAACTATCGCATCTAAATGAAGGAGTCGTAAAATCAATTTCATCAGAGTATGTAACAAATGCTGATATTATAATACGAGATGACATTACAGAAGATCAACTGATAGACGTATTCATTCAGAATAGAATATATGTACCTGCCGTGGTTATAATAAATAAAAAAGATTTAATCACTAAAGAAGAGTTAAATAAAAAAATTAAAAACATAACGCAGAAAAACTGGGATGTAATATCCATATCTGCAAGTGAGGGTACTGGACTTGATGAACTTAAGAAAGTAATTTTTTCAGAGCTGAAGTTCACCCGTACGTATATGAAACCCGTTGGAGAGAAACCTGATTTTGATGAACCGTTGATTTTAAAAAAAGGTCAAACCGTAGAGGATGCATGCAGAAAGCTTCACAGGGATTTTAAAAGAAAGTTTAGATATGCACAGGTATGGGGTAAATCTGCTAAATATCCAGGTCAAAATGTTGGATTTGATCATGTTTTGGAAGATGAAGATATACTGACAATAACTGTATCTCGTTAGTTTTTAAGTAAATCTTTAACGTTTTTCACAATATGTTTTTCATTTAAACCATATTTTTCGAGCAAGTCCTTTGGCTCTCCGCTTTCGCAGAATCTGTCTTTTATTCCCATTCTTCTGAATCTTACAGGATGACTGTTCTCCGCAAGTGTTTCTGCTATTGCTCCTCCAAGTCCGCCAATGATTGAATGTTCCTCTGCTGTTATTATTGCACCCGTTTCCCTGGCACATTTAATTACTAGTTTCTCATCTAATGGTTTTATAGTATGCATGTCAATTACTTGAGCGTTTATACCTTGCTTAAATAGTGTTTTCCGTGCATCAATTGCTGGATCGACCATGGTTCCGCAGGCAATAATTGTAACATCTGAACCGTCCTCAACTATCATCCCCTTGCCTAGTTTGACGCTTTCAATATAATCTTTATCATAAATAATTGGTGCATTTGCCCGCCCGATCCTTGCATACATAGGGCCTTTATTTGTTGCCATGAGTTCAACGATTTTTCCTGTTTGTGTGGCATCACTGGGTGCAAGAACAGTCATATTTGGCAATACTCGCATCAATGCAATGTCCTCTATCATTTGATGGCTAGCTCCATCTTTCCCTACACTTATACCACCATGTGTAGCAAATATCTTTACATTAGCCTGTGAATATGCAAGATCAATACGTATCTGATCATAGACTCTTCCCGTAGCAAACACGGCAAATGTACTTGCAAAAGGTATTTTACCGCATGACGCAAGTCCAGCAGCCGTGGATATCATGTTTGCCTCGGCGATACCCATCTCAAAAAATCTTTCGGGATATTTCTTTGCAAACATTATAGTTTTTGTAGATTTGGAGAGGTCTGCATCTAAAACGACTAGATTGGGATATTTCTCACCGAGCTTTACAAGAGTTTCCCCATATGCATTCCTGGGATTTGCCATTAATTTCTTACTCAAGTTTACCCCTCCAGTTTCTTCTGCATTAAATCGAGTTCTTCCATTGCCATGTTGTATTCCATTTCATTTGGTGGAACGCCATGAAAATCAACGTTATTTTCCATGAATGAGACTCCTTTGCCCTTTACAGTATTTAGTATAATTACGGATGGCTGTCTCTTATGATTATCTGCCTCATTTAGAGCACCAAGTATTTGTTTCATGTTGTGACCATCAATCTCTGTAACATGCCATCCAAAGGAACTCCATCGATCTCTCACCGATTCTAGACGCATTACTTCCTCTGTGTTTCCATCAATCTGTAAAAAGTTTCTGTCAATGAACGCAGTTAAATTATCAAGCTTGTAATGTGATGCTGCTGCAGCTGCCTCCCACACCTGTCCCTCATCAGTCTCACCGTCACCCAACATAACATAAGCATTGTACGTCTTCTCATCTAATTTTCCTGCAAGAGCTACACCGTTTGCAAAAGAAAGACCATGGCCAAGGGAACCAGTAGAAGCCTCAATGCCTGGAACATAAGAACATACGGGATGTCCTTGCAACATACAGTTGATCTCTCTAAGATTTTTCAATTCGTCAACAGAAAAATATCCGCTCTCTGCAAGTACTGCATAAAGCGCAGGGGCAGCATGGCCTTTACTCAAAATGAAGCGATCTCTATCTGGATCATTAGGATTCTTAGGGTTGTGATTCATATGTGCAAAGTACAGTGCAACAATCATGTCAACAGCAGACAACGAACCACCGGGATGTCCTGATTTAGCTCTGTACAACATTTCAATAACATGTTTCCTGATATTAACAGCCATTAAATCGAGTCTATCGATAATTTTCCTATCGTAATGCTCCATTGAATCCCCCCTCAAACAAAAAACAAGGGCATGATATCTTTCAGTGAATATCATCCATGTGTAAATACTTTTTGTAAATTCTTAGCCCTGTGATAAAACAGTTAAAGTAAGAGGGGGAGGAGGAAAGATTGAAGGTGATTTTGAACGGCGATACATTTTAATGCCTCCTTTTACATTTACGGGCTTAAGGGTAAAATGGTATTAGATGATTTAGGTAGTTCACTTAGAGGAACGTTAAAGAAGATAGCCAATGCAGTACATGTTGACTCAAAACTCATAAAAGAGGTAGTAAGAGATATACAGCGAGCGCTTCTACAGGCAGATGTTAACGTCAAACTTGTTTTAGATCTGTCAAAAAAGATCGAGAAACGTGCACTACAAGAGAAACCTCCGGCGGGGATGAGTAATCGAGAGCACGTTATTCATATTGTTTATGCTGAGCTAGTAAACATCCTTGGTGATTCTAGGGAGCTGCCGATTAAAAAACAGATAATAATGATGACCGGGCTCTACGGCCAAGGAAAGACGACCTCGTGCGGAAAAATTGCAACGTATTTTAAAAAGAAGGGTTTAAGACCTGCTTTGATTGCAGGTGATGTTCATCGTCCTGCAGCCTATGAACAGTTAAAACAAATATCAGAGCAGGTGAAAGTTCCATTCTATGGTGATAAGAAGGAAAAAAATGCAGTGAAGGTTGTAAAAGACGGGTTAAACAAGTTTAAAAGAAGTAGTGATGTAATAATTGTAGATACGTCTGGAAGACATAAACTCGAAGACGACCTCATCCAAGAAATGAAGGACATTTTTAAGGCAACCAAGCCTAATGAAAAACTGCTTGTTATAGATGCTGCTGTTGGTCAGCAAGCTGGTTCTCAGGCAAAGGCATTCAATGATACTGTGAATATAACTGGTATTGTTCTTACAAAAATGGATGGTACCGCTAAAGGTGGTGGTGCGCTAAGTGCCGCAGCTGAAGTTGGTGCCCCTATTGTATTTATAGGTACAGGTGAACATGCTGGTGATTTTGAGAAATTTGACCCTGCGCGATTCATATCTCGTCTTCTTGGTATGGGTGATATCAAATCCCTACTCGAAAAAGCAGAAGAGAGTATGAAGGGAAAAGATGCAGAGAAAACTGCTAGGCGGTTAATGTCTGGTAAATTCACCTTACATGACATGTATGACCAAATGGATATGTTGTCTGGAATGGGTCCCCTTAGCAAGGTAGCGGAGATGCTTCCTGGTGGTTTTTCAGGTAAAATCAAGGACATTGATATGGATGATACTCAAATCAAACTTCAGAGATTTCGTGTTGTTATGAACTCTATGACGGATGAAGAGATGAATGATCCAAGTATCATTCGTGCGTCTCGTGTTAAACGTATTGCACATGGAGCCGGTGTTGAAAATAAAAATGTCAAAGAGTTGTTGAAGTATTATAATATGACAAAGCGTATGATGAAGGGTTTATCTGGTAACAGGAAAATGAGGAAGAATCTGATGAAGCAGTTACAGTTTGGGAAATAATTTATTTTTTCTAAAGATTGGATATGTTGTTTAAAAATCGAGAGAAGATTATTGAGAATGGTCAAACACCTGAATTAAAAAAGATACGGGAAGATATTCTCGACATCCTGACTTTTGCCTTAGATTCTGTTAATCCGTATGAAGTGGTTAAATCAAGGTTTTATGAAAAAAAGATTAATATTGGTGGGGAAACCGTAGATCCTTCTGATTTTGAAAACATATATGTGGTAGGTTTTGGAAAAGCTAGTGTTGGTATGGCCCAGGCAGTCTGCGATTCAATTGATGTCAAAAAGGGAGTTATTATTACTAATGATCCAAATAATAAAGTTCGAAGTGAATGTGTAGATACTTTTGTCGGCAGCCATCCAATACCTGATCAGAACAGCATAGATGGTACAGATAAAATCCTAGATATCATTAAAATGTGTGGCAATGAAGATCTTTTAATTGTGCTAATATCTGGTGGGGGATCTGCACTTTTATGCAAACCAAGGGTAAGTCTTAAAGATCTACAGCAAACAACTGATTTGTTGTTGAGATCGGGTGCTGATATAAATGAAATTAATACCATACGTAAGCATCTTTCACTTGTTAAAGGAGGTCAGCTTGCAAAATTTGCTAAATGCATGACAGCCTCTTTTATTATTTCTGATGTTGTTGGTGATCCTATGGAGTTTATTGCATCTGGTCCCACATATCCTGATTCAACTACTTATGATGATGCAAAAATGATTTTTAAAAAATATGATATTTGGCAAAAATTACCTTCTGGTGTCACCAATATCATCGATGATGGTGTTCAGGGCATACTCGCTGAGACACCAAAAAAAGGTGATCATGTTTTTGATAACCTATCCAACCTTATTGTTGCAAATAACGAGATTGCATGTAAAGCAGCAGAGGATAAAGCAAGGAAACTGGGCTATACAACAAAACTTCTTACTACGTCCCTCACTGGCGAGGCGAGAGAAATTGGTGTTTATCTGGTTGATAAAGCAAAAAATTATGGCAAGGAATTAGGAAAGCATGTTTTTATTTCAGGTGGGGAAACAACAGTTACAATAAGAGGCAGTGGCAAGGGTGGTAGAAACCAAGAGATGGTTTTAGGGAGTGTTGAATGCATGGCTGGTACTAATATAGTTTTCGCATCTTTTGCAACCGACGGTATTGATGGAAAAAGTGATGCCGCTGGAGCCATCGCAGATGGTTTTTCCTTGATAGGGGCACGTAAAAAAAGCCTTGATCCAGCCGGATTTCTCAAGGAAAACAATTCATATAATTTTTTTAAGAGGTTAGATGATTTATTTATGACTGGTCCTACTGGTACAAATGTGATGGATATCCAGATAATTGTTGCGTAAATCTAATCTAAATT
>JAUWOO010000082.1 GCA_030612095.1 Thermoplasmatota archaeon
AAAACCAAAACAAAAAAATAGTATCATACCAAAACTTACCAAACTTGCATTAACAACCAGTCAGAGGTCTAAATCTGCCCATGAAACCGTAGAACAATTCTTCCTGATCAATGATTCTACAACAGTTTGCAGTGAACTCCCCGTCTTCATCAACCCAAAGGAGATAGATTCACTCAACATAAACACCCCACTCACTGGCCACATCGATCTAATACAAATCAAATACGACAAACTCTACATCTTAGATTACAAACCAAATCTTAGACATCCTGAACAGTACACCAGCCAACCAGTCTGTCCATACGTCTTCAATAGAAAAACCATTCATCAATATATAAATACTTTGTTTAAGAAAAACGTAAAACATAGTCTTTTCTAAATGAATAGTATATAAATCAATCCATTTTCCCTTCCGTAATTATGCACAACAATTCACCTCCCTATGAGTCCATTTAACATTTCGGAAGCTAA
The DNA here is from genome assembly GCA_030612095.1 of Thermoplasmatota archaeon. Lineage (GTDB taxonomy): Archaea > Thermoplasmatota > E2 > DHVEG-1 > DHVEG-1 > JAUWWG01. The sequence continues at coordinate 472 of JAUWOO010000082.1, forward strand.
CTAGGAAACTTGCCTACTGGTTGTTCTTGCAGTTTTGTTATAATTATGGGGTGATTTTCAGTTTTAATCTGATTTATTCCAAAATCCATTTCCAAACTGGTTTTACAATTATTTTTTTATTTCCAATTTTTAATTCATCCTCTTGGTCATATGTTAATATAAGCCCAGTTTTTTGTTTGAATGTATCCATTGCTGTTATCAAACCATTGGTTTCCCTGCTCTTATTGTTTTCGTTTAGTTCCCATGTTACCTGCATTATTGAATGTATTTTTTTATTCTTCAGAGTGACAAAATCACATTCTTGCTTTTCTGAAAAATAAAAAACATCAACATATTGTCTGTTTAGCGTGTTAAATACAATATTTTCAAGAAGCCAACCTTTATCTTTTGTGAGTCTTGTTGATAGTGTCTTAAGAAAACCGTTATCGATAATATAGAGTTTTTTATCGTTTATTAGTTGTTTTTTTATGCTGTGTTCAAATTTATTTATTGTTTTGGCAAAAAATGTTTCTTCAAGATAAGAGATATATTTTTTTACTGTGTTCACACTGCCTATTCCAGTTATTTTTTTAATAGCGTTGTAACTAAATTTGTTGGAAAAATTGCTTACCATATACTGATATAGTTCTCTTATTGAAGCAATGTTATCTACATGGTATCTTACAATAATGTCTTTTAAAATAATATCCTCATATGTTCTCATAAGTATTTCATCATCTTTAAATTGTAAATATTCCGGCATCCCTCCTTCTTCTAGATATTCTATAAACAATTTTTTAATTTTCACTCTGCCTTCTGTAAGATACATCATATTTTTTTCAAATTTGAATTTTTTTAATTTTAGGAATTCTAAAAATGAAAAAGGTTTGACTACAATATCAACGTGTCTTCCTGTAAGTTTTGTGCCAAGTTCTTTACTTAACAGGTTTGCATTTGATCCTGTGATATAAAATTTAAATCCGTTGTCACAAAATCTTCGTACAAATGTTTCAAAATTATTTATGTTCTGGATTTCATCTATAAAAAAGGTCTTACATTCCCCATATAGTTCAACAAGAGTTTCATATATCTCGTCGAATTTACTTGCATCAAAATTAAAAAGCCGTTCGTCTTCAAAATTAATATAGTAAAATTCTTTGTTTTTGTAGTATTGCTCAATTATCTGTTTTAGAAGTGTCGATTTACCACATCTTCTTACGCCAGTTATAACTACTACATGGGGCATTTTCCTTTTTTGTTCTATTTCTTTTAGAACACTTCTTTCAATGCCAAAAGATTTCTTTAAAATGTTTTCTCTTTGAGATACAACTATTTGTTTTAATTGTTCTTTTGTAAGCATGGTACATATGTATATTTGGTGATTATTTATAAATGTTTTCATTACCATTGCATAAAATACTTATATTTTGTACAATGCCATTGAAAATTATGTAATTGAAAAACAGCAGCTATCTACCCTTGCAACAGAGGGAAAAACAAGGGGCATACTATTCATTCACACTCATTTCACAACGAACTCGTTTTGAACCCGCTTGCAAGCATCGTCTGCCATCCTTCATAATTATATTAACTTGTTTTTGGATTAACCTTTTGGTCTGATCTAATGAAATCAGTTCTAGATGCAACAAACCCAGCTCACAAACAGCCATCGCAAAACCCGTCATATATCAGACATCTTTTGCACGTAAACTCTGTCAACTAAAACAACAATCTCAACAGAAGAAAACCACCATCTTCAAAAACCATTTCAGCTCCAGAGCTACATCAACCCCTTACCAGACGACTTTCGCACGCGAAACCTGTCAGTTATAGCCCTTTGTTGTGCAAAACTCGTCATATATCAGACATCTTTTGCATGCAATCTTTGTCAGTTATCCAATAAATTTTGCACACAATCCTCATCAGATATTATATACAGTGATTTTGTTGTAATAATCCACTCCGCATTAATTTCTCTTTTTGCCTCTCATCTTCAGGCCAATTTTTTATTGATTTTTTATAAACTTTATTATGTCCTGTTTCTTTCGACATTACTTATTCTTACTCGATTTAACAAATTCTTTTAAATTCTCAGATTTAACTCGCCTTTATGCTTCCAAACGCCTTATCCAACTCGTCAAGGGTTTTCTGCATATCAAACTTTTTCTGCTCGCCAATTGTCAGAACCGGAAAAAGTTCATCTTTAACTCTTCCCTTCATCTCTTCAATCTCTTTTTCACTTCTGCCAAGATTCATCCTGTATTTTTCCATCTCATTTGAAAATTTATCTTCCTCGAGTTTTCTTTTGAAAAGTTTAATAACTTCGTTATCTTTAAAATCAAAACCTTCCCTTAAAAGATAGGTTAAATCATAAAAATCCCTCGCTGCGATTATTTTTCTCGTGGCAGCTGCTCTTAACTTCTCTGCCACCAGCTCTTTTAGTGCAAGACAGTTAATAACGCCAGCATCAAAAAGAGGCTCTTTAGTAAAGGGATGTAAGAATTTATGATTAATCTTTTTTATCACAGTAGGCAGAATAGGATTAAACCTCAAGCTAATCTCAAGCTTTATTGATTCTTCCTTATTTAACACGACAGAATCATAATCAAGATAGAAGATATACTGCCTTGATTCCCTGTGACCTGCTTTATTTAATCCCTCTACGCTCATACCATATTGTTTAAGAAACGGCCTGAGAGCTTGTTTTATCGGATTCATTGCGTTGCTTCTTGTTGTTCTCGTTGATTTATCGCTGGTCTTAAGAGTAAAATCCAAATCCTCACTCAGACGATAATACGAGTAATAAATCTTGCTTAAACATGTGCCGCCTTTAAATACCAGGTCATCATTTAATTCATTTATACCTGAAAGAACAACGGTAATGTAATAATCCTTTTCAAGAAGCCTTAAAGGAAAACCAGTCTGCGCAGATGTCCTCCCAAGAATCTTAAGGAATTCATCCTTATTCTTATGCAACATTTTCAATTAGCATCCACTTTCTGTTTATTCTTCCTTTTCTTGATTTTGAGGGATAAAGCACAACAAGAGATGTCTTTCTCACGCTTTTAAGCAAGGATATAAGTTTTTTATCATTAATGCCTGCTTTCTCCAGAACAAAACCTATCCTTTTCCTCACTGAAATGTTAGGGAATTTTACAGCATATTTAATCAATTTTGTAACATCAATCTTCTTGAACTTCACCTTTTCTTCCAGAATCTCAAACGCTCTCTTCAAACCGCCAACAGGCCCTGGAAAATAGAACATATCGACGAGAGTCCTTTCTCTATCGCTTACAATAACCTCAACATCCTTTATTCTTATTTTTTCAAGCCCATACATCTTTCGTAAGGATATTTTAATCATCTTAAACTGCATACTGCCTATTGTTTTATCACGCTGCAAAGAAGTGTTAAGTATAAACATTGTCTGAAAAATCTGGTCCGTAAAACCATAGTAATTGTACATTGTCGCATATCCAATATAGTAATTTCCTTTTGGAAACAAAACAGGCGGCACAAGAAACTCATTTATGCTGCTTCCCGCTGGTCCCGACTCAAGAGGCGAAAAAAAGTAAACCCCTCTTTTTATCGCCGTAAGTATGCCTTTTTTCTTTAGCCTGAAGAGGGTTTTTTCCTTTGCTCTTCCGGGAAAGTCAAAATACTTACCAAACTGGTCTCTTGTTATTATTGTAGTTTTCTCGTAGGTGAGTCTTGCTACAACTTCCCGCTCTCTGGGGTTCATATACTGCATTGTATTATTTTTCATCATCTTTCCTGTATATAGAAATATCGTAAATTTATATACACCATAGATTCTACACCCTTATATACCTTTTTCAAGCAATTAAAGCCATGCTGTTGGAAATGCATTTTTGTCTTTTTTCAACATTTTTAAATACGAAACCTCCAACCAGCTATTGCAAACTTCGTCAGTTAGCTGACAACTTCTGCATGCAAACTTCGTCAGATGTCCTTTCATTCATCACCATTATTCACCTGCAGAATTCGGTAGATATCTCCATCGTTCTCAACCCTCTTTTACACCCATAACCCCAACATATGGCACTAGTTTTATGAACCATCTTTTACACGAAAATCTTGAGTGATACATCTGCTCTTTTTTCCACTGGAAGAAAACCGCATTGAATTCATTGCGTTGTTCTTAGTATTTTATGAATGTCAGAAAGCTTTTTTTCGCTTTTCTTAATATCAATGCGAGCATCTACTGCAATGCGATGAACAAGACTGTTTTTTGATCATGTAATCTTCCAATATGTTTTGGCATTCTACGCAAGACCATTTCATCCCATGAATCATTTCTTTTGATAGCAGAGATAACATCCTTAATTGATGTAAGTTGTAAGAGAACAATTGAATCAAAGATATTCTTATAATCTGCAGGAAGACCAAGTTTGACCGCAGTAAGATCCGCAACCGGAGGCACGTGAATAAAAAGGGCTTTATCAAGAGTATGAAAGCATATCTTTTTTCTATTGTAATCAGTAAGGCTAAACTCAAAATAATGATCGGTTTGAAGTTCTGTAATACGTGGTCCTGATATCTCCACTCGTAATTCAGGAAGAAGTAGTTTCTGCTCCTGAGCACTTAAAGAGAAAGAAGGTTCATACGGCGTGTAGAGCTGAAAACCCCAATCAGTGTTCCGACAGGAGAGTCTATATGAGGAAAGGATGTTTTTTTGTCTTTAATACTCCTTTTTTATCTGCTACTGCATCGATATCAAGGGTGTATCTTTTATGGTTCTTTTGTGCATGTGCACGGACTCCCCAGCCACCGATGACCACAAGAGAATCTTTTATCAAGGAAAGCAGTTGAAGAGATTGATCTTCAATATCATTTTTAATACGAGTTGGATATTCCTGCAGGTTCATAATGCGCGTACTCCATGTCTGATGGCACCGAGATCTAGATATAAATCAACATTCCACCGTGATTCATAGGGCTGTTCCCATCCTTGTTTTCCATATTTTTTTAGTTGTTTAAGAAAAATCGCTGGTTTTCCCGCAACATATTGGGAAAACAATGCAATGGTTTTTTTATCAACAAGACTGGGGGAAAGATCATGAATGATGTCTAGGTAGCAACCGACGATGTTGACCACTTTTTGCTTCTGTGCATATGCAAGAAGTTGGTTCATTTTCATTTTTTTTGATTGAAGAAGGAAAAGACATCTATCCTCAACACCATCAATGGTGAACAAAGAGGAAAGAAAGAGTTGTTCCAGATCGCCATCATCCGGGGTACTCTCATAGACAACATGTCGTCCTTTCCCCTTCAGCACTCCTAACTCACTCATCAGACGTGTCTGCCATCCTTCATATATGAACAATAGCAGTTACCGTCGTATTTATTATAAAGGATAGAAGGTGAATCATATATGAACTATGGCAGTTACCATTATGAAGGATAGCAGATAGGGATAACTAAAAAACTCGTATTAAACTAAATAATACTTCGTTTTAATACTCGTTATACGCAATTACCCCTAAACACTTGTCAATGATGAAATAGTTTGTTTATAAATGAGTTGTCAAAAAACTCGAGACTAATTAGACATTTTTGTCAAAATCAAATTACTTTATTTATAAATGAGTTGTCAAAAAAGAGAAAACCTTATAAGGTATAACCCAGATGTAAATTACATGGTAGTTTTTGATATTAGTCAATTGTCGGAACAAAATCCTTGGTGGATCGATAAAAAAAACATTCTTAATGATTTTAAATTATCTACATTAGATAAGCTAAAGTTCCAATGGGACCCAAATATAAGGCATTATATTAAATTAGATGATGATGTAATTTATACTATTCGCGGTCCAAGACAGGTCGGGAAAACCACTTTAATAAAGATGATAATTAAAGATTTATTACTATATAAAAATATTAAACCTGAGAATATATTTTTTTGGTCATCTGAAAGAAACGATTCTAAAGAATTAAATCAAGTTATTCAAACTTATTTTGACTGGAGATTAGATTCAAAAAATGAAAGGAAGTATATTTTTATTGATGAGATTTGTTCTGTAAAAAATTGGCCTCATGAAATAATTTACTTTGCCAATAAAGGTTCATTAAAAAATTGTTCTTTGATATTAACAGGTTCACATTCAATGGATATAAAACATTCTACAGAACTTATGCCTGGTAGGAGAGGGGGAAGAGACGATGAACCACTTGACAAAATTTTACTCCCTATGAAATTTTCGGAATTCGTTAATTTACTTTGGCCAGAATTCAAGAATAAACTTTTTGATTCTGAATTTGCAAGTAAAAAAGATAGAAAAAAGAAAATATTCGAACTTTTTGAAGGAAAAATTAGCAAAGATATTCAGAATATAATGATATTTAGGAAACAACTAGATGCTTTATTTGAAATTTATCTATTAACTGGAGGTATACCTTCAATAATTAATGAATATAAGACGAATAGTAAAATTTCAACGAAATTATTCAATGTCTATCTAACATCAATTATAGGGGATTTGAGAAGATATAATTATAAAGAGCATTACTTTAAGCAACTGATAAAAGAGACATACAATGTATTGTCAAATCCCATAAGTTGGAATAGTTTTACAAAAAATACCGAAGTAAAATCTCATAATACTGTTCAAGATTATGTAACTGCTCTTGAAGAACTATTTGTTGCAAATATTTCATACCGTTGTTCGATACACGATAAAAGAATTCACACTTTTATGAAAAAAATATATTTGCAGGACCCATTCATATTTCACGCTTTACATGGTTGGTCACATGGAAAAAAAGATTATTATACTAATGCCAAAGCCAATCTCTTAAATTTAGAGATGAAGAGTAAATTAATTGAGGGAGTTGTTTATAATCATCTTTGTAGATTATCATTCAGTTTAAATCCAAGAGATTTATTTGATCCAAAAGACACCGTTTGTTATTATAAGGATAAGAATAAAAAAGAAGTTGATTTTGTTCTAATACATGATGATAATTACTTGCCTTTTGAAGTAAAATATCAAGCAACAATAAATAGTTCCGATTTCTTTGCATTTAAATCTTTTAACAAAGGTATTATGATTACAAAGGGTGATTTAGGAAATTATAGAAATTATGTAAAGATTCCTGTCTCGATTTTTTTACTTCTCATTTAATGGGTTTAGGGATAGCTTTACACTCCTTTTAGTCGCTTGGGATGGTTGTACACTTTTGGACTTCGTCCTCACCGCCTATAATGGCGATTAATCGGTTAGCTCGTTGCACTCCGCTCTCCCAAAACCACTCACGTTGTTCGTGGTCATCGCTTAATCGCATATGTTGTGTGTAATTATGAAAGACGGCAGTTACCCACCATCGTTCATATATGAAACTAGGCAGTAAAAGCATGCTGATTACATTTAAAAATATTCGTTTTCAACAGAAGTAAAACACAACTCTATTTTAATCTCGCCCGTATTCATAACCACTTCTTTCACTCACAAGTCAGCACTGACACTTGCCTGCTATCCTTCATATATGAACGACGGCAGCTCCACCCCCCTTTTTTTATCAAGGATAGTAGATGAATCATATATGAAACTCAGCAGTTACGATTATCAACGATGGCAGATAGTCATTATGAAAGTCAACAGGCAGGTATTATCAAAAATGGCAGCTATGAACCAT
>JAUWOO010000017.1 GCA_030612095.1 Thermoplasmatota archaeon
ATTCATTGAGGAACGAATCGATGTACCGTTACCAGAGGATTGGGTAAGAGTATTTCCGCTTAATTTCAAGGGGGGAGCAGGACCTATACAACGCCAAGGATTACTACTTCGCCTTTTCATGATGCGATATAAGGGCGAAGAAATAATTATCTACTGCGGTTCTGGGGGGAGAAGTTTTATTGCCACTCAAATTCTCATTGAAAATAATTTTAATGGAAAAATATACAACATGGTTGGAGGAATAAATGCATGGAAGGCAGCAGGACTGCCAACTGTTAAAGGTCTAATACCTTCATTATAAACAATTTTTGGCGACTTTGGAAGATAATCGTTTCATATGTTGAGCGATGTAGCGCATCTTTTAATTGTCTTGTAGATTCTCCATTTATTGAGGGTTTGCTGTAAAACTGATGAAAATATACCAGACGTCAAGTTTGATACAGGTAAACCTTATTTCTTCCTAGGTTCGACCTTTATATCTTCCTTTATGTCTGCTAGTCGTTTTGCAAGTTCAATATAATGATTGATGTCAGAACTTGCATTAATCATCATTTTTGCACCGTCTGGGGAGCCACCACCATGCATGCAACCAGGAACGCCTGCCCCTATCGTCAGCCATTCTATAAGTCGAGCAATCTTGGCACGTGTTTCACCAGAGCAATTCGCTTTTAGATACTTCTTGAGAAGGTCACCGTATCTGGGGTCATTGATATCTTTACATGATGGCAAACACCCTGTTTCGGCAATACCGCCAGTCATGTCTTGTGTTATACGCTTAGTATCATATGGAAGTCTTGCAACATGTACCTTATTTACGTTTGAGAGCAGTGCATCTGGAATCCATACGCCAGAGGGGTGCTTTCGACCTAGGGCACCTGCAGCTACACCCATGCCAAATGTGGTTTCATTGTTTATGATCATCTGTGTTATTTTTTCTCTGAATACTTTTTCAGAGAGCCCATTTGCTCTGGCCATGAGTGCTGCGGCACCTATCATAAGATCTCCCTGGCCAGCTACACATCCACCTATTGCTGCCCGGTATGGTTTTATAAAATTCATAACTGCCTTGAGTGCAAAGGCAAACTCCCCACACATAAACACTCTTTCCTTTGGAACAAAGACATCTTCAAATAATAGATAAGCCTGGGTTATACCACCGATGTCAACAGGAATATCAAATCCTTCCTCTTGTTCCCGCGTATCACTCGGCCGTCTCGTTTCGACAATGGTCAGATTTTCAATATCGCGCGGTATGACAAATGAGACCGCATAGTCTTTATCCGCCTCCCTATATCCAGTACCAGGCATTATAAAAATTTCATTTGCAGCTGCAACACCACAAATCATTACTTTTGCCCCTCTGACAACAATACCATCTTTTCTTTCTTCAACCACATGCAGGCTCATGTCTGGATCCTTTTGCATGGTTGGAGATTTAGAGCGATCTCCCTTAGGATCTGTTAGTGCACCAGAAATGGTGATATCACGTTTTTGAGCATCCTCCAACCATTTTTTGATTCTCTTGTGATAGTCTGTTCCTAGTTCTTTGTCCATGTCGTAGGTTGCTGACCACATGGCATTGATGGCATTAAAACCAGCACATCTGCCTCCAGTGCAAGTGCCTGTAAGATTAAACATAAGGCGCTTCATACGTACGTTTGCTATCATATCCTCGGCGCTACTAATAATTGAAAGATAACGCGATACCCTTTCGCCAGTTAGATTTGATTTAGTTGTTATAATATCTTTATACTCATCATTCTGTGCAGCATCAAATATCTGAGCATGACCTTCAACAGTTCTCTTTGTAGCAGGGTGAGTTGTAACATCCTCTATTAGTTCACCAAACTTGTAGATATTTGACTTCATTTTCTTTAGGCTTTGCTTGTATTCTTTAGAAGTTTTCATAACTTATCATTCTCCTTTCATTCTAAATTCCCATTCACACCATAAATCATCACGGTGTTTATCGGGCGGACAGACATTACATTTCGCTTCGATGTTTGGATTAAATTCTTTTGCAAAGGCTTTTAGAAAACCCCATCTTACAGGTTTGCAAGCAAATTCACTTAAGCCCTTTTTCATCCGTGTATTTTGAACTCTGCAACTTACATTTCTAACAAATGCTCTTTCTTTTTCAACAACAATTTCTTTGTCATCAAGATCAAGCGTCCAGCCTGAAAGACGCAGTCCTTCAATCATAGACGGAATATCATTGCCTGAGATATCAAAAAGTTTTTTTAACTTACGAGCCTCGATCTTACCCATAACCTCCCAGACCTTTCTGTCTATTTCTGTTGCAGCCTCGGTACCCCATTTTTCTTCAATGCCAAGATAATACAATCCATCAACAGCCCACATATCTCTTAGATGCATGAAAATAAAATCCGCCATCTTTTCCTTGGGGATTTCTGAAATTAGTTTTCTATCTTCTTCCCTGTCCATATCTATTTCCCCTGTCAAAACTAACCCATTTTCTCTTTAACTGCGTTTGTCAATTTAGGAAGAATCTCATAGAGATCCCCCACGATGCCATAGTCAGCAGATTTGAAGATCAACGCTTCAGGATCCTTATTTATGGCTACGATAACTCCAGAATCACGCATGCCTGCTATATGTTGTATTTGTCCAGAGATGCCAGCAGCGATATACAGTTTAGGTTTTACTTTATGACCGGAAAGACCTATCCAATGTTCCTCGGCCAACCATTTCAAATCAGCTGCGATGGGGCGAGAACATCCAACTGTTCTGCCCTTTAGAATTTCTGCAAGATCATCAACTAGTTTTATATCGTCTTTATTTTTGAACCCACGTCCACAAGATACAATGATTTCCGCATCCTCGACATTCACGCCTTCAGATTTCATTTCCTGAATTTTCAGTATCTTGGAAGCTGATTTTTCTACATCAAACTTCTTTTTGACAACATCTCCTGTGTGTTTATCGTCCTTTGGTAATGGGTCAAAAACCTTTGAAGGTATAGTTGCAATTTGTGGTTTGGAGTTGAACTGTTCCACGGCAATGGCGTTACCACTGTATACAATCCGTTCTGTAGTAAGTTTCTTATCCTTAAAATAAAGATTTGTACAATCTGTAACACAGCCTGTGTTTAATCTGCTTGCCAGACGCGGAGCTAATTCTTTGCCATTTTTATTAGATCCGATTAGGACTGTCTCGGCTCCTGTTTCCTTAATTATGCTTTCCAGAAGCTCGGTATATTCCTCTGCTTTGAACGACTCGATGTCTGTTTCTGCAACAAACACCTTATCAGCGCCATGAGCAATGTATTCTTTAGCAAGTGCGTCATCGTTCTTCCCGATCACTACTGCAGTAAGTTTTTTGCCCAGTTCTTTTGCAAGTTCACTTCCCTTGGACAGCATCTCCAAAGTCAATTTTTTATCATCAGAAAATACTAGAACCATTTTCTATCACCTCAATACTCCTTCTTTAGCAAGACTATCAACCAGATTCTTCACAGATTCGTCAACATTGTCCTTGTAGATAATGTTCTTTCTTTCCATCGGAATCCCATTCAGTTCAACAGCATCAATCTTGGGATTTAACCCATCTGCTAGTGATTCAACGGTCCAGTCATTGATTGGTTTATTGGCTGCACCAAGAATCTGCATGAGACTTGGCAATCGAGGTTCGTTAATCTCCTTTGTAACAGTGATAAGTACAGGATAAGTAGATTCGGTCGTCACAGATTTATCACCCATATTACGGTCAGCAGTGATCTTATCTTTTTCGGCATTAACACTTTGAGCGTATGTAATCTGGGGGATACCAAGCAGACCTGCGAGTCTTGGTCCAATCTGTCCAGAAAACAAATCAATAGATGCCTCGCCACAAAGTATGATATCGTATTCTCCAATCTTTTTTATGGCCTCCGTCAGTAAAGTAGATACAACATGATAATCGTATTTATCTGGATATGGGATCAAAATTCCTTCATCAGCACCCATGGCAAGCAGCTCTTTTATCCTTTCTTTGGCATCGGCTGGTCCAACAGTTAAAACCGTTATCTTACCACCATGCTTATCCTTGATTTTTATAGCTTCTTCCATTGCGTTTTTATCAATGTCACTTATCTTCTGCGGTACACCCTGTAAAATCGGCTTTTTTGTACTGGAGTCGACTTTCATTTCAGAAACGTCCACAACCTGTTTTGCACAAACAATTATATTCATAACTATCTAATCTCCTTATATTCCCTTCTTTTCTTTTTCTAATTCTCTTAGAACCTTCCTCTTTATTTTACCACTCTGGGTCTTGGGGAGCTCCTCAACAAACTCAATCTCTCGGGGATACTTGTAAGGAGCAGCAACTTTTTTTGTATGTTCCTGGATATCCTTTACAAGTTCGTCCGATGCTTTGTTTTTATCATGAAGAATGACAAATGCCTTGACAATCACACCACGGATGTCGTCTGGGCTAGCTACAACTGCACATTCTAGCACGTCAGGGTGAGAAATAATTGCTGATTCAACTTCAAAAGGAGAAATACGGTATCCACTTGCCATTATAAGATCGTCATCTCTTCCGCTAAACCAAAAATATCCATCCTCGTCCTGATACAGTACATCACCACTTAGGAACCACTCGTTTTTAAAGCTATTAGAGGTCTTCTCAGGTTTATTCCAATACTCTTTAAACAGGCCAGGATCGGTTTTTTTGACGGCAAGCATTCCCGGTTCACCAGGTGGCAGAGGATTTCCATCCTTATCGATAACCGCGCAGGTATGGCCTGGCTGAGGGCGACCGCATGAACCCGGCTTTATATCCATATCTCTCATATTCGAAAGATATACCATAACCTCTGTCATTCCAATGCCATCGTATATTTCAAGACCAAACATTTCCCTCCACTTCTTGATAACTTCAGGATTTAATGGTTCGCCTGCTGAAATACAATGTTTCAACGAGGAAAGGTCATATTTTTTCTCAGCATCTTTTATGGTGACAAACATACGATAGGCAGTTGGGACGGATGCAAGGTTTGTAATCTTATATTTCTCGATCAATTCATACCAACGCTCGGCGTTAAACTTCCCATCATAAACAAACATAGTAATGCCCCATCTCCAGGGGTAAAGAAAGCCATTACCTAGTGGAAAAATCCAACTAAGATCTCCAGTATGGCCAATGATATCGTCCCCACCAGCATTCTGCCAATAAAGTACACTAGGGTCATTACCAGGGACCCAACGATGCAAATGAACGGCACCCTTCGGATTGCCAGTCGTTCCAGAAGTATAACAGAAGAACGCCATATCGGAACTACTTGTTTCTTCTAGTTTCAAGAATTCTGAGGAATCCTTCATGAGATCATCATAAGAAAGCTCATCGTCTTTTGCATCATCTACGATTATTACATGCTTAAGTGTTGGACATTTGTCCTTAATTTTGTTCACCTCTAAAGCATATTTGGAGGTTGTAATCACGGCCTTGGATTTACTATCATTAATCCGATATTCTATCTCGTGTTCCCGAAACATTACACTGGATGGAATAGGTACAGCACCAATCTTGACACCACCAATAAACGAAATCTGAAATTCAGGAATATTTGGGAGACGAATAAGAAAACGTTCTCCCTTTTTAAAACCAAGATTCTTTAAGACGTTACCAAATTTATTCGAAAGAGATTTCATCTCTCCAAAGGTAAATTTCTTGGAATTCCCTTTAGAGTCCTCCCAAAGTAGTGCTATCTTATCTTTGTTTTTTCCCTCAGCATGCTTGTCAATAACGTCGTATCCGATATTGTATTTCTCTGGTATGTCCCACTTCCAATTACTAACTTCTTCTTTGTAGGTAAACTTTCCCATAAATATTCCTCCCACATCTTATTATCTGAGTAGACTTCCAGCTATAACCATTTTTTGTACTTCAGAAGTACCCTCATAAATCTCAGTTATTTTAGCATCTCTAAATAGCCGCTCAACAGTATATTCCTTAGTGTAACCATATCCGCCGTGAATTTGCACGGCCTTAATTGCAGCATTCATTGCCGTTTCAGAAGCAAAAAGCTTGGCCATGGCAGCCTCTTTGGAGAAACGCCCTCCCTTGTCCTTTGCATATGCTGCATTATAAAGGAGATATCGAGCAGCCTCTATGCTTGTGGCCATCTCGGCAATCATCCACTGGATTGCCTGGAATTTTGCAATGGGCCTTCCAAACTGTTGACGCTGTTTTGAATATTCAATACTTTCATCAAGTGCTGCCTGAGCAATTCCTACTGCTTGTGCAGCAATGCCAATTCTTCCACCATCTAGAGTATTTAACGCAATTTTAAATCCATCACCTTCTTTTCCCAGAAGATTTTCTTTTGGGACCTCCATCTCTTCAAAAATAAGTTCAGAAACCAAGTTTGCATTGATGCCCATTTTATCAAAGATGCTGCCAACCTTAAATCCCTTCATGGTATTTTCAACAATAAATGTGCTAATTCCTTTTGCCCCTGCACTTTTATCTGTTACTGCAAAAACAATGATGATGCCAGCTTTAGGTCCACTGGTAATAAAAGTTTTGTCACCATTTATAATGTATTTATTACCTTTAAGCTTGGCAGTTGTCTGCATCGCTCCAAGATCGGAACCTGCATTAGGCTCCGTACCAGCAAAAGCACCGATTTTTTCTCCTTTAGCAAGAATGGGTAGATATTTCTTCTTTTGTTCCTCAGTACCATATTTCATTATGGGATAAGAAACGAGAGAGTTGTGTACAGAGGTTATCACGCCTGTCGATGCACATTTTCTTGATATCTCCTCAATAACTGTTGCGTAGCTGATTGTATCAAGTGCGGCTCCGCCATATTCAGTTGGAATAAAGATTCCTAAAAGCCCAAGTTTCGCCATTTTTTCAAGTGTTTCAGTCGGGTATTCTCCCTTTTCGTCAAGTTCCGCAGCTATTGGTCCTACTTCTTTTTCAGCGAATTCTCGCACCATCTTTTGTATCATTTTTTGTTGATCATTTAATTCTAATTTCATGGGGGGCTGAATAAAATTCGAAAACATAAAGGTTGCGGTGTGAGTATTTATAATGTAAACAGGAGAAGTGAAAAGAAATAATGAATGATTAAATTATAGTAGATTACGGCAATCAACGTTGTTCCAATTACCGATAGTAGTGATCCATCTCATTTTTGTTTACGGTTTTTTTCGATTTTTTGCCGTATTTCTGCCCATTCACCCTGATTTTCTTGTTTCCATTTACTAAGATCTAGAGTCTGTCCTTCACTTTCTGTTGATGACTTAAGTTTGTCATTTCGATAGGATGATTTATCGAATCTTTGTAGTGTTATTATTGGGCGATTTTGTTTATCGATGTTTCCATATCGTGTGTTTTTTTCTTTTGTTGGTAAAATTAGTTTTCCATCTTTGAATCTTGCACGTCCTACTATTTTAGTACTGTCCATTCGATATCATCTACCTATTGATGCGGTTTGTTGTCTTTGTATCATTAGTAGTAGACATAAATCTTTCTGTGATATGGCAAACAGGAGAAATTTCAATAAAAGAAAGAGATATAATAACCTTGATAATTAGGTGTACAACAATATGACATTAGAAAAGGGCCTTATTCACATATATACTGGTAATGGCAAAGGGAAGACTACTGCTGCGATTGGACTGGGGGTTAGGGCAACGGGCAATGGTCTTAAGGTCTATATGGTTCAATTTATGAAAGGAAGAAGATACAGTGAGATAGATGCTCTGGAACACATTCCAAATTTTACTGTTTTTCAATCTGGTAGGGATGAGTTTGTTTCAAAAGAAAATCCTGAGCAGATTGATATTGATCTTGCTATGAAGGGTTTTGAACACGCAAAAAAAGTAATAAATGCTGGAAAACATGATTTGGTTATTTTAGATGAAATAAATGTCGCTATTGATTTTAATCTACTTCCGCTAGAAGATGTATTAAATCTTCTTGAGGAAAAACCAGAAAAAGTCGAACTTGTGTTGACAGGTCGCTATGCTGATCCGGAAATAGTGAGACAGGCAGATCTTGTTAGCGAGATACTAGAAATTAAACATCCTTATCAAGAGGGTGTGCAGAGTAGAAAGGGGATAGATTGGTAGTTCGGGGGAGATTGGTGTGTTTAAAAAAGAGAAATTAGGCCGGATAAAAGAGAAAAGAACCGATTGGGAGAAAAATTGTTATTCAAAGACGATAAAGGTTCATCCAGAGAGAAAGAGTAAGTTTGAAAATTTATCTGGTACTGAAATTAAGAGCATTTACACGCCAGAGGATATTTCAAATCTGGATTATAATGGCAATGTGGGTTTTCCTGGTGTTTACCCTTTTCTTCGTGGTGTTCATTCGACAATGTATCGGGGTCGTCTGTGGACTATGCGGCAGTTCGCCGGTTTTGGTAGCGCGGAGGAGACCAATGAACGTTACAAGTATTTGTTGGAGCATGGTGAGACGGGCCTTAGTGTAGCTTTTGATTATCCGACGTTGTATGGTTATGATACGGATCATCCGCTTGCTCGTGGTGAGTTTGGTAAGTGTGGTGTTGCCATTTCTTCGCTTAAGGATATGGAACTTCTGTTTAGTGATATTCCTGTGGATAAGATCACTACTTCCATGACAATTAATGGTCCTGCTGCAATAGTATGGGCTATGTATATTGCTAATGCTGAAAACCGTGGTATTAGTAATGATGTGATAGGTGGGACAATTCAGAATGATATATTGAAGGAATATATTGCCCAGAAATCCTATATCTTTCCACCTGAGCCTTCGATGCGTCTTATTGTTGATACTTTTGAATACGGTTTTAAAAAAATACCGCGGTGGAATACCATAAGCATCAGTGGTTATCACATTAGAGAAGCAGGTTCAACTGCTATTCAGGAACTTGCATTTACTCTTGGGGATGGTCTTGAATATGTGAAGGCTGCCATGAATCGAGGTCTTGAGATAGATAAATTCGCACCAAGACTTAGTTTCTTTTTTAATTCACATAATGATTTTTTTGAGGAGATCGCAAAGTATCGTGCTGCCCGTAGAATTTGGGCAAAAGAACTCAAGAAGTTAGGCGCTAAGAAAACCCGTTCACTTTTGATGCGTTTTCATACACAGACTGCCGGATGTTCTCTTACTGCTCAACAACCTGAGGTCAATATTGTTCGTGTGACAATGCAAGCTCTTGCTGCAGTTCTTGGTGGTACACAGTCTTTGCATACTAATTCAATGGATGAAGCACTTGCGCTTCCATCTGAAAAGGCAGTGAGAATTGCTCTTAGGACACAGCAGATTATAGCCGAGGAGAGTGGAGTTACCGATACAATTGATCCATTGGGTGGTTCCTATTATGTTGAATGGCTTACTGATAAAATGGAAGAAGAAACCTACCGCTATTTTGATAAGGTTGAGAAATTTGGCGGTGTTATTCCTGCAATTGAGAGGGGTTTTTTCCAACGTGAAATAGCTGAAAGTGCATATAGGTATCAAAGGGAGATTGATGAAAATAAACGTGTTGTTGTTGGTGTTAATGAGTATAAGACGGATGAGGAACTCTCTATTCCAATTCTTAGGATGAATGAAAAAGGGGAACAATGTCAAATCAACAGGCTAAAGAAACTTCGTAAGGAGCGGAATCAATCAAAGTTTGATAGGAATCTTAAACGTCTTAAGAAGGCGGCCGAGGGGGATGAAAATCTTATGCCGTATATCCTTGACTGTGTTCATGGCTATGCTACACTTGGTGAAACCTGCGATGTCTTAAGAGAAGTTTTTGGCGAATATAAAGAACCTGCAATATATTGAGGAGAATGATTTGTTATGGAAAGAAAGATTAGGGTGCTTGTGGCAAAACCTGGCCTTGATGGTCATGATCGGGGTGCAAAAATTGTTGCACGTGCACTACGTGATGCTGGTATGGAAGTAATTTATACTGGTCTACATCAGACCACTGAGATGATTGTGGAAACTGCAATCCAAGAAGATGTTGATGTTATTGCTCTTAGTCTTCTTTCAGGTGCACATATGACGTTATTTGTAGATGTGACCAAGTTACTGAAGGATAGTAATATGGAGGATGTCTTGGTTGTAGGTGGTGGCGTCATACCTAAAGAAGATATTCCTGCACTTAAGAAAGCAGGCATTGCTGGTGTTTTTGGACCTGGTACTCCTACAGATGATATTGCTGATTTTATTAGGAAGAACGTGAAAAGATGAATGATATTGCTTCTAAGGTTTTGAATGGAGATCCTAGATCTGTTGCTAGGTTAATCACACTTGTCGAAAACAGTTCGCCTGAAGGATCTCGTGCAATGAAAGATATTTACCCTCATACTGGTGGTGCTCATGTTATTGGTATAACTGGTGTGATGGGGAGTGGGAAGAGTACACTTATTTCTGAACTTACTTGTGAATATCGGAAACAAGGGTTAGAAGTTGGTATTATAGCTATTGATCCAACTAGTCCATTTAGTGGTGGCGCACTCCTTGGTGATAGGGTTAGGATGATGGAGCTTGCTACAGATGAGGGTGTTTTCATTCGGAGTATGGGGACACGCGGTATGCTTGGGGGACTCACTAGTGCTGTTTATGATGTTGTTGAGATTCTTGATGCATCTGGTAAAGATGTTGTGATAGTTGAAACGGTGGGTGTTGGTCAGGCTGAGGTGGATGTTATAAAGATTGCTGATACCACTATCGTAATATTGGTTCCAGGTCTGGGCGATTCCATTCAGGCGATAAAGGCAGGCATCATGGAAATTGCCGACATCTATGTGGTAAATAAGGCCGATAAGCCTGGGGTTGATCAGACTGTTGCTGAGATTGAAAGTCTGGTTGATATTTCATGTTCAAATAGGGATAGAAAGACACCTGTTCTTACGACATCTGCCAAGGAAAGTAAGGGTATTGTGGAGCTAGCTCAGGAAATCAAAAAACATAAGGAATATCTAGAAAAAAGTAATGAGTTTGAAGCCCAACGTAGAAAGCGATATGAGGCTGAACTAATTGAAATCATTCGGAAGCGCCTGATGAATTTCATTTTTGATGAATCAACGTTTAAGGGTAAAGTTGAATTACTCATTGATCAAATTAGTAAAAAAGAAGTCGATCCTTATACGGCTGCAGATGAGATATTAGGTAAGATTTTGAAGTAAAAATACGTTTTCAGGAAGTTTAACTTCCGGTTTGCCCAATTACTTTTTATTTTCACGTGTTTGTATGCTTTAGAAATTCTGTAACACTCATATGAACATCTGTTAATTTTTTCTCCCGTTCATCTCCTGTTTCATCTAGGAAATCTGCGACCCATGTTGGACCAACAGAGTCTCTGTTTTCAAAATTTCGAGTAATAGTCTCAAGGGATTCTTTGACTAAACTGTCTGACGTATGTTTGTTTATCTCATTAGCCACATCCTTTGGACCATTTTTATAATTAGAGATGAGATAATATATGTCATATGCATCTTTTTCCTTGTATCTTTCACCTAAAACGATTCCTTTCATTGTAAGTGATCCAACGATGTCTGCTATTTTTATCATTTCTTCTGTTTTTCCTCCTGTAGGAAATGTTCCTTTGATGTTTTCTTCAAAGTAATGATCAAAAGCAATATCTACTCCATGACATTTTCTTGCCAATAATCCACTTACTCTATGATGTCTGCGCCCCTCAGTTCCATAGTATGAACCAACAAAATCAACTTCTATTGTGAATTTTTCATCTGAAAATGTTTTCTCAAACACAAAGGGAATAGGGTTTTGTTCTCCGTCTCTCTTTTGTCTGTAGCCTAAATCTAGAACTATTGCCTCCATTGTTTTGTATTTTTCTTCTGATACGATGTTTGTGTTTATTGCGATATCGATATCTATAGATCCTATATGGTCGTGATTGTATGATTCTCCTCCATATTTTTCCAATATAAAATATGGCACCCATCCACCTATTAAAACAATAGCGTCGCGATATTTGTGTAACCCTCTCCATAATTCTAATATCGCAGACTTTGATAATTCAACAAGTTCCATAGGATAACTTGACTTTGTTCTCGGCATGATTATCAGTACATCTATTAGAGACTTAATTGTTAAAACTTTAGTTTCTTTTCTCGCAGAAATCCAGCTTGTTCTCTTCCTCTCTTTGGATAATTGTACAAATCCAGGTATAGTTGAATATTTGAAACAACTTCTAGTCCATTTATTGTTTGCATGTCTTGAAAAACTCCTATATCATATGGTTTTAGAAGATAGATATTAGCACCTGATTCTACGGGTCTAAGATCCAATTTTTCTTTCCATGTTTCTAATGATGAATCAATATAGAAATGAATTTCTGTAAATCTTACATAAGGAGCTATAAGATGGGCACCAGAATGAAGAGTTAATGCGTATTTGAGGTTATCTGATTTAGAGACGTGTAATAATTTTTTAAAAAATGAATCTTTGTTCTTTTCAAATGTATATAATGGATAGATGGTGTTTTGTTTGTAGGAATAATTTCCACTCCATTCCTCCAACAATTGTTTCGGGTCTTTCAGTTTAAGTCTAAAGTTATTGTCCCTGTAAAGAATTTTTTCATCAAGAAGCTTCTCTGCAACTCGGTGGGTATATCCTAAGCTGGCTCCTGTTTTGTTAGATAAAGATTTAATTGACCAATCTGAGCTGGGATATACTAGCAAAGTTCTTATAATGCGAGTTGAAATTGGTGAAAATAGATTTTTTTGTCTTTTCTTTTCTGCAATTTTCGCTTTTTCCGACTCCTTCTCTATGTGGATATATGGTAAATCAATGAAAATATTGCCGGTAAGATCAATGTACCCTACATTTAATTTTCTACATATCTCTCTTGATTTTTCACTTAAATATGAAGATGCAACTATCGGATAACTATTGGCAATACCCCCTGTATATAATTTTAATTGTGATATTGCCTGCTCTATATATCTCGGTTCGCCAACTGATTTAATTTTGACAATCAACAGTTTTTCTTTGTTCTTGTATCTTGTTACGATAACAATATCTGGAGATGTTCCATTTTTTAATTTTGGTTTTTGTTTAATTTTGACAATCCTTAGTGGAGAAAGTAATGATTCTATCCGCGGCGAGATGGCTTTTATAATTTCAGTTTCGTTAAACAATGTTGTTTCACCGTTCGGTGAAACTATTTAAAGGCATAAAAACCTTTCTATTTAAATTGTGAAATTGAAAAACGGTAAGTAGCATTTGATGATAGTCAAAATAACCTTTCCTAAAACGTAAATTGATCAAATAGGAAGTTTAACTTCTGCAAAATACGTTTTCTGAACCTTTAAGGGCAAATTTGCTTTTCAGGTTCTTCAATGTTTTAGTTACAATTTGTGCAGATACTATTAACAGTTGGGTTTCCAAAAAACGTTGCATTTACCGAAAACTAGTTATAGTTAGTATAACTATAATAGTTATGATAACATGAATTATAGAACAATTAATGTCACATCTGGTACATATGAGAAATTAGTTCTTTATAAACATGGCAATATGAGTTTTGACGATGTCATCAATGAGTTTATGAAATTAGTTGAAGAAAAAAAGTTTTACAACCATATACTTAAAGAACATCGAAAAAGGATGCTTAAAATGAAAGCTGGGGATTTTATAGAATCTGATAATTTAAAAGATGCTTTAAAAAGTATTTGAGGAATTTCTTTGGGATCAAACAAAAAAGCATCTACTTATAAAATAATCCAAGGAAGGGATTTTTTAAGAGATTTTAAAAAGATACTTAAGAGCAGAGATAAATCAGTATTATTGGATATTCAAGAAATAATTGATGAATTAAAAATCAATCCTCATAAGAAACGGCCAAAGATGGATATAAAACTCATATCACCAAATAAAGAATCAACATATCGGAGACCAAGATTTATATGATTGAAATAAAGTTACTTCCAATTGTCGGCAGTTTTGCTGAGAATAAAGATTCGGCTAGGGATATCAGACTTAAAAAAATTATTCATGCTCTTGAGAACAAACAAAAGATAACACTGGATTTTGATGGCATTGACTTAAAAACACAATCATTCATTCATGCTTTAATCAGTGACTTAATTAGAAAGTACGGGATAGACGTATTGGATAAAATCTACTTTAAGAATTGTAACGAAACTGTGACAAAAATAATAAACATTGTTGTAGATTATATGCAAGAAAGAGAATAGCGTGTTTCGATAGTAAAAAGTTCCATATACTATCCAAAAATAAAGAATAATATAAATGTACTTCTCTAATCCTGTTATAGATGGGTCATATGATAAATGCAAGTTTGTTTGAGAAATTGAGAATGATTTTTAGAAAAAAACGGATATTTATTACTGCTGACCATCATTTTTATCATGAAAATATCATCAAATATTGCAATCGCCCCTTCAAATCTGCTGAAGAAATGAATAGTTGTATGATTCACAGATGGAATAGTGTTGTGTCTGAGAAGGATATCGTGTATCATCTAGGTGATTTTGCATTAGCAAGAAACTTTGATCAAGTTAAAATAATTAAAGACCAACTTAAGGGCAAAATAATATTAATTCCTGGAAATCATGATAATATCTCTCGTCTTAGAAAATCTGGTATTGATGTTTCAAATTCTGATGCCATTATCATTGGAAATCTTATCCTGTCACATAGACCATTAGAACATGTTGAAAATGGTTTTGTTAATGTTCATGGTCATATTCATGAAAAGCCAACGTGGGGTAGACGAATTAATGCTTCAGTAGATAAAACTGATTTCGAACCTCAGTCTATTGAGAAATATTTTGAAGAGGCAAGAAAACTCCTGATTTTCCGAACGACCAGTAAAGATTAATTACGTTGATCTTATATCATATATGAAGCACTTAAAGGGAGGTTTTAGTGAGCCTAAGAGATGAGATTATGATCAAAGAAAAGTTTACCTGCAGACACTGCGGAATCCCAATAGGTGAGCATAACCAGTACCTGCATGACGGGATGTGCAATGAATGTTTCTTTGAATTGTACTTCCCTGAAGATGCCCAGATATATGAACTGGATATTCAAAAACTTTCGCAGATATGCAAGATGGAAAAAAAAGAAAATCTGGGACTCAGGGATTTCATAAAATCTGGAAGACTCGATCAAAAAGAATTTGCTACTATTGTAAAAGAGGTGGCAGAAAAGATAGATTGTACAACCTGTGGGAATTGTTGTAGAGTTTTAAAAACGACTTTAAGCAAGGAGGATATAGACAGGATAGCACGTCATCTCCACATGCCAGTTGAGGATTTCATCGAGGAACATATAACTAAAAATGCCGAGGGCGTATATGAAGTAAAACATGTGCCTTGTAGCTTTTTACAGAAAGATAATACTTGTCAAATCTATGAAGTACGACCTGAAGAATGCAGGGGATATCCTCATCTCGATAAAGATGTGACAACGAGATGTATCCAATTTTTTGCGAATGCAGAAGTTTGCCCCATCGTGTTTAATGCGCTCGAGAATGCAAAAGGGGTATTTTTGGAGGATATCTATGATTTCGAGATCTCAGATGAAGGAGGGGAACTATGAGATTAGGAAAAAAAGACATAGAAGAATTTTTCATGCTCCATAAATCGTTATTACTTCACGTTAACAACAAGAAACATCTGATCAAAGGGCTTTCTTCCATTTCTGATTTACAGATAGCACATTTCGAGAAAATTGCTGAACTACGAAACATGGTGGTGAACGACCTAACCTTAATTGACTCATTTATCAAAGAAAATCCATTTGAATTCACCGACACGGAATTAAAAACCATTGAATGCTGGAAAGAAGGAATTTTTGATACATTCCTCATTGTAAAATATGAGAAGGATATAGCAATTTTTTATCACCCAGAGACAAAAAAATGCTATGGGGTCTTATCGTTAAATGATCAACTTGAGGACATGCTTGGGCCCTACATCCCAAGAATTGTCCAGGCATGGCTTATATCTTTTAAGGATAGAATAATTTATGATGGGCTTATTGCACCTTACAATATTACTGTAGGGCGAGGCATGGGGAAAAACCTTCGGGCAGAATATGAAGAGGTAATTGTTAAACATGGTGTGTTAACTTCATTTGATCCAAAGGAAGAGACACAAAGTTCGGATGAGGAACTGCTTAAATTCTATATGAAATCTGAGACTAATCGGGATAGGTTTTGGGAAGAAATTGAAACATTGAGGACGAAAAACTCTCAGCTAGAAGCACGTTACCATCAAGAACATGGGAGAGTTTTATCCAGTAAACTAAAAAGAAAACTGAAAGAGATCAGTGCAACAGGACATTTCGCCATTGTTGATAACGTTATTGTTGCGAGTGCACCAACAAAAAAAGAGCTAGACGCACGAGTAACTGAAATAATACCTGAAAAGAAAAAAGAATGGGTACACTGGTTTAAGATATAAAATTAAATCCCAGGTGGAAACTTACCTGATGGAGGAATAGATTGTGCCATCACAGAAACAATGGACTTTTAATCCGAATGTCGGAGGAATAAAAATTCCTGAAGTTGTCAAGCGTGAGGTGATCCGGCGTGTTATAGAAACGGCTGAGAAACATTTCAAGGGTAGGTATACTCGCTTGAAAATCTACTTCAAAAACCAATTTTGTTATATTGACGTGTTTACCGAGCCAAAAGTTACTGAGAACTGGCCTCCAAAGGATTGGCCTGAGTCACGGGAAGAATATATTAATCGCATCAGGAACACACCGACTCATTTATGCCGTCTTCGATATTTTGGAGAAGATCGATGGGGTTATGCATTTTATACCTACAGCAATGAGAAATATGAATTATGTGTTTACCCCAATGGAGAGTATTTTGGGAAACCCGAGGATGCATTCCTTGCATCAGCTGAAGTTTATTGCTAGGTTAGCAACCATTTCCAAAGAGGAACAAACTCTATTTCATTTCCTTCTATCGTTTCTTTTGCTTCATAATCTTGTGTAATAATGAGCCCCTTCTTAACATTGAATTTCTCCATCGCTTCAACTAGGCCGTTAACCTCTCTTTCTTTACTAGTTTTAAGATTGTAAGATACCTGAATCACCTGTTCTACGATGCCCTTATTCTGAATTATAAAATCACATTCACCTTTATTTTTCCAGTAGTAAATATCCATACCAGATCGTTTTAGATGAGTAAATACCATATTCTCATAGATTTTGCCCGTATCCTCTGAAAAAACAAAACCAACAATTCTTCTTATACCTGGATCAATACAATAAATTTTTTTTGGATTTACAAATTGTTTTTTAAGTGAATATGCAAGAATATTGATGACAAAGATCAAATATGCATCCTCAAGATAACGTGTATATTCTCCTACAGTATCAGTAGATAATTCACAAAATGCGCCTAGTTTACCATAGTTAACGTATGCTGAGATGTTCTGTAAATACCATTTTATCAATCTATCAAGTTTTTCAACATTGCGGATACTTTTCCTTTTTACTATATCTCTATAAAGTATGGATTCGAAGTAGAATCGTAACAACTCCTCTTTGCGGTCTTTGTCATTTTCCAAGACTATCTCAGGGAATCCACCAAATTCCACATATGAGGTGAGTAGATTTCTCAAAGTATTTTTCTGTTTAATTACATCTGTTTCGTTTTCTATTGTTACATTATTCGCTCTTAAAAATTCCCTGAAACTAAAAGGAAACAACTCAAAATAGGCAAAACGTCCCGTGAGCAAATAACTCAATTCTTCTTTCAGTAAGGATGCATTGGATCCAGAAATGAATATCTTTTTGTTTTTATGTTCAAGGTCATAAATTCTCTTCAGGGTTTTCTGCCATTCCGGTATCTCATGTATTTCATCTATAAAAACAAAGATTTTTCCTTGGGGGTTTTTCCATTTATAGTATTCATCCAATGAAGTGTTTATCAATTCTTTTTTATCAACTCGATCATCGTCAGCCTTGATGAAAAATATATTGTTGCGATCAACTTTCTTCTCGTTTATAAGATAATCTATGATCTCAAAAAGCAAGGTAGTTTTTCCACTTCTCCTCGCACCCAATATGGCAATAATTTCTTTTCTTTCAATCCATTTTTTAACATGTGTAAACAGATCTCTTTTAACTTTTTGGAAACCATATTTTTCTTCCCACCAAGGGTTCCACTCAAAAAGTATCTCGTTCATCACTCTATTATAAACGAATGAAACTTATAAATCTTTCGAATATAATCGATTGAATTCTGATGAAGATTCAAAAAGTCGAAGTTAGTTAAGTGGTTAACAACCATTTCCTTCTATCGTTTCTTTTGCTTCATAATCTTGTGTAATAATGAGCCCCTTCTTAACATTGAATTTCTCCATCGCTTCAACTAGGCCGTTAACCTCTCTTTCTTTACTAGTTTTTACTAATCCATATTTTTTAATAATTCTTATACATGTCACGTATAATCTATGCGTCTGGTTTAGAATTTGTTGTAAAACAGAAAGTTCCCCTGGATCA
>JAUWOO010000011.1 GCA_030612095.1 Thermoplasmatota archaeon
TCTTCACTTTTTTATTTTTCACAGCAGGTATAACAAAATAAGTACCTTCATATTCTTTACTTAACAGATGATCAATTACTTTCCGATTGAAAAATTCACGATCAAAATACATTCGTCTAATCTGAACATTGTTACGAATGATGAAATCCAAAGAATCATTACAGATCTTGAAACGATCATCAAACATTGAAACATGCTCACCAGTCAACGTAAATGATTCCTCAGTTCCACCACAATCCACCGTGAGATACTTATGAAAATAATTCGTCCCATCCTTTGCCAGTCCCTTGATCAATTCACCTGTTCGCTGTTTACCATAATAACATTCATCATGCAGATCAACAGCAACATCAACAGGACCAGATAACAAACCACACTCATAATACTTTTGTATCAAATGCTGAAAAATCATTCTGAACTCAAAACGAATCTCCGCAAGTTTCTTCCGTCCAACATATAACAAAACAGTATCCGCAGAAGGATAATCTACAAACTGAGGACCAATATCTA
This sequence comes from Thermoplasmatota archaeon, assembly GCA_030612095.1. Taxonomy (GTDB): domain Archaea; phylum Thermoplasmatota; class E2; order DHVEG-1; family DHVEG-1; genus JAUWWG01. The sequence goes on from JAUWOO010000011.1 coordinate 511, forward strand.
AAAGATTCCTTGTAGCTTCCATAAAACCAGTATTCACAGAATTTCTCACAACAAGATCCAAAACATCCCCCTTACTATAATATGCCTGAGAGGACATCTGCAAATCAATATGATCATGAAGCACATCATTCAAAAGAAGGACAATATCCTCACCAAGATCATACAACTCCTTCTGCCTTGAAACAATCACTCCAACCTTATCCTCAAGACGAGCAATAATCCTCCCCTGAACCATCTCCTCATCATACACCACAATATGCCGGACATAAGCAGAAAACAGTTTTTTACAATGCATACACTGATACCGCTGACAAACAAAATAAAAACGCTCACCAAAGATATCACTAGCAAGTTTCAATGATGTACCATTAAGAGAACACTCCCTCATCCCACAATGAGGACAAAAAGGAAACGTAATCCTAACAACACCTTTCTGATCCATGCAGATACTCTGCTCTTTGAATTTCTTCCAAAGAACATCCCCTGAAAAAGAGATACCCTTTGGAATATCAAAGAAATCAGAAAGCTGAACTTGACATTCTTCAATAAACATCAATAACTGAAATATGTTCAACTATAAAAATTTTACGCAAGGTTAAAATAAGCAACTATTTCAATATATATAAACATATCGATAGACTATTATATATTGATTTTGGCCAATAGATGATCTGTAAAAAAATGTTGTATTCATTTTCGGAACTACTGAATTTAGAAAAATACATAAATACCTACAAAATACAGCCCCATTAGGAAGATTATGAAGAAAACGTTGACTGGCATATTGCTGATAACATTAATGATTGCAATTATTCCTTCTGCCATAGTGTATGGAGAATATATTAACACAGAAACACACCAGATCATAATATCCAAAGAGGGCGATGCCATATCAGTTAAAGAAAGTTTAACGATATGTGGTACGTCTAATGAAACATATACCACAATAAAATTTTGGGCATCTGCTGATGCTCAGGAGGTAAATGTCCTTGTCAGCAACAATGAAGTACAATATGAGCCAGCTGGCAATAATGAATACACATTTGATATATCCTCCTTCAACATAAAAAAAGATTCATCCATACAATTAACCATCACGTACACTTTGAATAAAGATATTGAGGAATTTGAAAGGATCTTAATTTACAACACCACTGGCCTATCAGTTGAGTTTGATGAAAACAAAATATATAGTGGAAAAAATCTAGTGTCTGGTACTTCTTTTACCCTTCTTCTCTACGAACCAACTGAAACTCCTGTAAGCTGGTATATTATTGTATTTATAGTTTTACTAGTAATACTGTTGGTGGTTTCCACACTGTATTCATTCAGAAAACAAAAATCATCAAAAATCAAGGAGATCGCAAGTGAATCCGAAGAGATATTGAATGCAAAAAAGACACTTCTCATGTCCATTCTCAAGGATATTGAAAAGCAACATAGATCAAAACAGATATCTGATGATACACACCACAAACTTAAGGATTATTACAAACAGCAGACAGTAGAGACAATGAAAAAACTCGAAGATATGGAATCAGAAATCAAATAGGCTTTGTTGTTTATTCTCTTTTTTGTCTTTTTCTTTTTTATCATGTGTGACGGATTCATTTTCGATTTGTTCTGCATGAGCTGTTTTGGCAGGATGAATGCTCTTTTCTAACTCACGCGAATAATTTTCACCGAGTAAATATTTCATCTCACTTTCCGTAAATTCAAACTTATGCATCATTTTAACAGCAAATTCGAGGTTATTTCTAAACATATGTATAAGATATATGGAAAGAAACTCCCTACTTTTTCTGTTTGAATTGTGACATATTCTGCTCATCTTTCCAGCGATTGAATCTCTGGTGTCTCGATATGATTTACTGCTTTTTTTCTCTCTTAACCATAAGGGAAAGTTATATTTCTCGTTTTGATACCCGTGGGTTTTTGCAGTGGCTACACCACCATTCATAAGATCACAGGCGTATGACCACAACCCATAATTCTGTCTCCTATGTGTTCTGCCCAAGAAGACATCTGCTTTAGATACCGCATCATAACCGTTAACCAAATCATGAGTATCTTTGTATTCAACTGGCAGATTTTCAGTGATCCATAGTATAACACTATTTGGATCCTCATCTAAGTTAGATACACTCTCTTTTATGTTTTGTATATCTCTAGTTTTGAATATGTCCCTCAATGCATCAAATATTATCTTGTTTTTGTCTCTATATCCTAAGACATTCAACGATTGCATATCAAGTTGTTTCTTATCCAAACAAATGGATTGTAAATCATTTACCGCGGAGCGTATATCTCCTTTACATCTATCTGATATGGTCTTTAGCACTTTCAGATCAGCTGTTATTCCCTCAGAAATACATATTCGTTTTAACAGACCAAATATAGAGTTAGAGTACGGGCTGTAAAATTTTATCAGTTTGCATGTTCTCTTTAAATTTTCACCGCTACCTTTTATCAGGTTATAGTAATTATTTACTATCAATATTATGGGCTGTTTGGTGATCTTTATTGTATCGATAATAGCTCTTTTTCCACCTTTATCACTCATGTCGTTTTTACCATTATCTTTTATTTTTTCATAGAGGTTGTCTGCCTCATCCAGAACTATAAGTTTTCTACCACCTTTATGTGATGAGACAAAACTGCCATTATTGTCAAACGTCTCATTTACAGCTCCAAAAGTTGCTACTTTCTTAATTTTTGTCGCGTTTCTAGCATCTGACGTATTCAGTTCTATTACAGGCCACCCATAATCCTTTGCAAGAGCAAGAGCACTACTTGTCTTTCCGGTTCCCGGACTACCGGACAATATTACAGCACGTTCCTTGGGATTCCCGTGGTTCCATGCATCAGCCCATCTTTTAAGTTCTGTAATAGCACGTTCGTTTCCAACAATTTCATCAAGATTTTCCGGCCGATATTTCTCAGTCCAATCCTCCATTAGGTAAAATATAACAAGTCTACTATATTTTAATATTCGTTTTCAATGATGCAATATTCTGAATTAAGTTCCTCCTGGTTTTTTAGCAACATAACCTTTTTATCATTGTGCCTTATTTCCCCCTTCCAAAAGCGAGGATGGCCCAGCCCGGCACGGCGATGGATTGCTAATCCATTGATCTTACGATCACGGGAGTTCAAATCTCCCTCCTCGCGTAATCTTTAATACGGCTGTTAATTAAAGTAATGAGGGGGATTTTAATAATTAAGATTAAGATGGCATTAACTCCATCCATTACACCATATAAATTGCAATCTAATGTTGGTGTGAAAAAGATACGTTACAGATTTTAAGTGATGGATATTTATAAAAGATTCAAAAAGTATATAAATGCTAAAAGATATGCCGTTAGATAAAGATATATTGAGTGGAGGTAATATATAATTATGAAAAAGCAAATATTTATGATAGGTGTAATAGTCCTTTTCGCTGGACTTACCATAAATCCCGCAATTGCACAGGATATGCCAGAAAGTGAACTGCAAGAAAAAACAATAAATGTGGAATATGCAATGGTCAATTTAGACGGTTCCATAACCACAGAAAAAATTGAACTATCGGAGCGAGAATTCGTAGAATTGCAGGACATACTATCAGAACTCATGGAAAAACTTGAATCGGCTGATGATCTAGATGACATTGATGACACAATTGATTCTACATTCTATAGAGGAGGATTGTTTGGACATGAACACCCTATTCTGAACTGGATCCTCAATTTTCTAAGCCTTTATAAACTACCTCGCAGTCGCGCATATGTAATCAGTCAAGGTTGGGGCTTCAAAGTGAACCCGTTTAAAAATCATAAATTAAATCTATATAGACCATTAACACTTTGGCAGTACTCGGATAAATGGGGATACGATATTCCAGGTAAAACGTTCATAATGAAACCAAGTCCTTTCAACACTGAGATATTACACGGAAGACAAATCGGAATGATGACCCACTTCTTTGGTCTCTACATCTTTGTTTCCCAACCGCATCCTCAAAAATGTTGGACTTTCTTCATGGGTTCTGCCCGCCGTGTTGGGGGAATTGATTTTACTCTTTCTCCATTTTGGTAGAATAAAAGACTAGATTTAGAAATACTGCTGGGACATGCACCCATATTTCAAATATGGTTGGTGTCTCATATTTTTTATACCCACTTTTGATTAACATAGGATACCTTTTAGAAAGGACGTTGATTTTGCATCCCATAACACCAGTAACGCACGTAGTTAATGAACATGCCCATTTCAATAAAAATAAATAGAATAAAGCATATATTTAATCATTGTAAGTAAGGGTTTTAAATAATGAAGAAGAACCATAAAACAATTACAATAGGAATAATAATTCTTTTTGTTGGATGCTATTTCGACTCTGTAATTGCAAGTGAGCTGTCAGAAGGTAAACCGCAAGATGAGGGCCTAATCCTAGAATGTGGTCGAATCAACTTGAATGGTGCAACAATCGCAGAAAAATTTACCCTGTCTGAACAAGAACTTGTGGAATTGGAAATCATACTGTCAAAACTAATGGAAGAACTTGAGTCAGCGATCAGTCCAGACGATGTTGAAAATATAATTGAATCCGCACTAACTACAGAAGGATCTTTTGGACTTAAACATCCAGTTTTATCTTGGATTTTGGATTCTTTAAGCAGTTATAAGTTACCTCGCAGTCGTGCATTCGTTGCTAGCCATGGACGGAGTTTTAAAATAAATCCATTCAAAAATCACAAATTAGATACATACAGACCGTTAACACTTTGGCAGTACTCAGATAAATGGGGGTTCGACCGACCAGGTAAAACATTCATATTGAGATACAGTCCATTCAACACCAAGATATTACACGGAAGGCAAATCGGAATGATGACCCATTTTTTTGGCATCTATGTGTATGTTTCTCAACCACCACCTCAAAAAAGTTATACGTTTTTCATTGGTTCTGCTCGTCACGTTGGGGGTATTGATTTTACATATTCTTCTTCATTCGCATGGATTTTTCCATTACTGATTGCAGGGTCTTCTCTTCCATTACTTGCAGGTATCTCCCTTGTCCCAATTATCTCTCCCCTATCCTCGAACAACCAAATTCACCCGACTGCAGATTTCTCCTTTTATCCAATAGAACTAACGACAGACAATATAATACATTTTTCCGATAAATCTACAGATGAGGATGGGATAATTGAATTTTGGTCTTGGGATTTTGGAGATGAACACAATTCCGTGAAACAGAACCCACAACATCAATATATCACAAGTGGGACATATACAGTTTCACTAGAAATCACAGATAATGGCGGTAATACCAACTCGATTTCAAAGACAATTATCATTAGAGATCCACCAATTGTAGAAGCAGACAGTGGGGATGATAACACACAGGATGGTAAAAATGCAGAAGGGACACTAAATTTCGGTATCCTTATTGCATTAATATCTATAATGGCTGTAGCTGCTTACATGTGGAAACGAAAATAAAAACGATTGTTGTACCCTTTATGCGGACTAGGCAATCTTAACAATATGAGCCGATGAAAAAAACTATATCTCTGCCAATACTTTCTTCAATTCAGTTATGGCATAAACGGGAGTGGGATCAATCCCCCTTAGAATTGCAAGATAGCAACTAACAAAATCCCCTAGATACATAGCATACATCATTTTTGCAAGTGTTTTTTTACCTTTAACCTGTATTTCAATAACATTTGCTGCAACATCTTTAAAAAGATTTTTCATGAAATTCAGACGCTTTGACATATAAACCGTCTCGATTTTTTCGTCTCTAAATAACAAGCACGTGAATTTTTTTGACATTTCTGGATCCTGAGACCACCCAACTATATCATTATGATTGCATTCCGGGACACTGTCATATCTAGCAATAACCTTACTATTCTCATTAAATTGGGTGCACCATCGTTTTGCTATGGGGTCATAAATCTCCCAACCATATACTTGAGGTATGGTATTGAAAATCTTGTTTGCTATTTGTTTTGAAAGATTGTCTTTTTCAGGAGTCATTTTGCCATTACCGACTCTAAATTCGCCTAGTAACTCCAAAGTTTCCCCTATTTCTGATTCAATATTGTTCTTCAATATACCAATTTTCTCGAGGGCCAGTATGGATGAAAACAGTAGGTAGGCAGTTGCAGCCCTTGGTGTAAAACCTGAAGGTATTTTGATATGTGAGATATCTCGTTTTTCACAATATTCTTGTAGTTTTCCCCTAGATGAAATACCAATAATTTTACATTTTTTTTGATTTGCATGCTTGAAAGTACTCAACGTTTCTTCTGTAGTGCCAGAGTAACTTTGAGATATTACCAATGTATTTTTGTTTGCCCATTTAGGAAGATTATATGCACGGTTTACAAAAATTGGAATATCAAATCTATCTCTGAAGAGACTTTGTATTATATCTCCCGAAATAGCTGATCCACCCATACCACTTATGATAATATTATCTATTTTAAAGAAACTGTTTAATCCTGTAGAGTTGACAATGTCCACCGTTTCTTTTATCTGCTCAGGAAATCTGGCAAGTGTATCAATCATACCAGATTTGTCTATTTTTGAAATAAGTTCCAAATCGTCCAACATCGTGATCTGCCCCATGTTTTATTTAGCTATTACTTTCCTTTTTTGAACCTGCCCACCTGGTAAAAGCAGAACACTATATAGAGATTTTCATTTAGGATGCAAATGCTTATAGTTATGAAATTATATCCGCTCTACACATGATAATTACCAAGCAGAAAGACTTCAACGAATTACTTAGTTCGATCGGAAAGGAGCCCATTTTTATAATTGGATGCAGCGAATGTGCAACCATGTGTCACACAGGAGGGGAAAAAGAAGTATTGGAAATGAAGGGTGCTTTGGAAGATAAAAACATACTGGTCACAGGTTGGGTCATTTTAGAGCCGGCATGTCATCTTCAGAATGACAAACGCATTCTACGAAAATATAAAGATGAGGTGAATAAAGCAAACAAAATCCTTGTTCTAGCATGCGGTAATGGCATACAAACAGTATCGGAAATAATAGAAAATGCCGATGTCATAGCAGGTAATGATACATTATTTTTAGGCGAGATAAAACATGCCAATGAATTTGAAAAACGGTGCAACATGTGTGGAGATTGTATCGAGGATTTGTTTGGAGGGTTTTGTCCAGTTTCACGTTGCCCTAAGAGTATGTTAAATGGCCCTTGTGGCGGATCAATAGATGGAAAATGTGAGGTAGATTCTAACATAGATTGCGTCTGGGATCTCATATATAAACGTCTGAAAGAGAAAAAGCAATTACAACTATTGAAAATCATACAAGAACCCAAGGATTGGTCTAAATCTACTGAGACAAGGAGGGTGCTATAACATGAATTACAGAAGCAACTTGGAACAAGTTCTCTCCAAAGGAAAATTTGCTGTGACTGCAGAAATAGGACCACCAAAAGGCTCTGATCCAGACAAAATAACGCAGAAAGGTGAGATCACTAAAGGATGTGCTGATGCTTTTAATGTTACAGACAATCAAACTGCTGTTGTAAGGATGTCCAGTATGGCCAGCAGCTGTATTCTTTTAAAAATGGGTCTGGAACCAGTTATGCAGATAACCTGTAGAGACAGAAATAGAATAGCCCTTCAGAGTGATGTACTTGGTGCCTCAGCCATTGGGATTAAAAATATACTTTGCATTACTGGCGACCATCAATCTTTTGGTAATCATCCTGAATCCAAAGGAGTCTATGATATAGATTCTATTCAATTTATTCAGGCAATAAAAAATATGAGGGATATGGGAGTTTTTCAAAGCGGGGATAAAATATTGTCCGGAAAACCAGATATTTTTATAGGGGCTGCAGCGAATCCGTTTGCAGATCCATATGAATTTAGGGTTGACCACCTCGAGAAGAAAATAGAAGCAGGAGCCAATTTTATTCAGACTCAGAGCATATTTAATGTGAATAAGTTTAATATTTGGATGGATGAAGTCAGATCCAGAGGTCTTGATAGAAAGGTTCACATCATTGCTGGTGTCACACCGCTCAAATCCTTGAAAATGACTGACCGGATGAGATTTCATGTTCCTGGCGTAGATATACCTGAGCATGTTGCAAATAGAATGAAAAATTCTGGAGATCCCAAAAGAGAGGGATATGAAATTGCATTAGAACTTATCAATGATATCAAAAAAATTAAAGGAGTTCATGGATTGCACATTACTGCTTTGTTTTGGGAGGACATTATTCCTTCCCTCGTTCGAGAATCTGGTTTTTTACCCCGCCCATAGAGAGATAGGTTTCCACGATTAAGCTTATTAGGATAGTACTGATAAAAAATAAAGGAAGGATATGGATTTTTGGGGTACCTATAGTCTTAGCAGGTACCTCAGCATCAGGAACATCCTTGGGTGTTTTTCTAAGAAATCTAAAAACAGATTGGTTGATTCTTCGGCAATAGTTTTCGCTTTACTAAATACTCCAGCGCCAGTAGCACTTGTTGAATTGCTGTAGAGTGGTATAATACTACCGTAAGCAACATTTATTACAAAAATCAATGCATCCTGACGATTAACTTCTACATTTTCAATTTTCAGTGTGCCATTTTTGCTTGTCTGGTTCTGTACGATTTTAGGCGCGATATTCTGACCATTTATTGAAATTATTGGAGTTATTATTCCTTCATCCGTGGTTCCATCACAATTCATATCGTAATTTATGTAGAAATCCACATAACTACTTTCAGAACCAAGTCCTATAAGAAGATCGTTTTCAGCAACTGCTTCTAAAGTGCTACTATTTCCATTCCCAATTATACTTGCTGATCCTAAATACACCTGTTGATTGACAGTTTCGGAAATTAACTCTTTGATCGGTTGTTGTTTTACTGATATTGCATTTGAGATTGTGGCGGTTGATCAATACAATTAAAAAGATTTCCCATAAAAAAGATAGAAATGGAATTTCTGCAGGTTTTTCCACAAACCCTGTAAAGCATATAGCATTACTGCAAACATACAGCAGCATTGATCCAGCATATCACTATATAGTCTGAAATAACAATATATTCTACACCCATGAGTTTAAAATATCACATTTTTTTACGTAAAATTATAATAAGATTTATATGTCTATACCCAATATATATTTTATGAATGGGGGAGAACTTAATTTTTAAAAATCTCTCTTCACCACCTTCAATCTTCCCCATTCTCTCATTATACCACCAGTAAATACCATATAATAAACCGATATTTTCTTTTTTACAATGTGAGAAAACAAAAGTTTGATAACAATAATAATCATATTTTTGAACTGGCCAAGAGAAGGATAAAAACTAATTTTGTTAAATTTGCATAACAGAATTTTCTCAATTTTGTACTGACATCATCCTTCTTTCACCATATGCATCCCACATTCATACCCTCATTCAATGTGTGAGATTGCCCCTATTTTATCTGTCCCCCATCCCCAGTATACTCTACATCCTTATTAGAGAACTCACCCAATGCAAGTCGCATATCATAAATCATGTCTCTAAAGAGTAAATCTATCTTGTGACTTTTAAATTCCTTTACGTTACCACCATCCGAATATATTCTTCCAAGGTATATGTTCCCCTCCTTTTGTATCTCTATACCATACAGTGGCTCTTCCATGATAATTCCCCTATACTTAATATGTAACATTTAATATTATTGTTAGTATAATAAATTTTGGGTGTACCGGTTCAAGAAATAGTTGCCTTTTTCTCCTTTTATAATTTACATATGGGTCTCATTATTTTCAACTATATCCCTTTCCAATAATTGTTGTTTTATCCATAACATAAAACATACTTTTTAGAAATTTCTGACATGTTGTAAATATATAAATCTGGGCGATGTTTCCACATTATTCCTCATGGCTACCACGGTATTTGCCATAATGATGCCCGTTTTTTTTAATGATCTGTAACCATGTATTAATTTCAACAAAAAAAAATACTTAAAAAGACATACGCTATTCAAATCATGAGGGAATATAAATGTCGATTGATGAACCAATTGATATGGCAGAGCTTGGTGATGATGATATAAAGAAAAGAAGGCCAAAGCCATTTCGCTATATCGATAATGAACGTGACACACAAGAAGAATTAGAAATAGACAAAACACCCCAATTCACCTTAATGAGAACATCCGACGAAACAGAGATAACGATGAATGAAGAACGTCTAGCCAATTTGGAAAATGCAGAGAAGCTAGAAGACATTATAAAAAAACATGAAGGGATTAGAAGGCAAAATCTAGAAGACGCAGAAAGCTATAGCATTAATTAGAATTCCAAAATATCATATCAGTCAATGATTTATCTCATCCATCAAAACAGAATGAAAAGTTTTGATATTTTTATTAACAAGTATATCGTCATCAGATGAATATTATAGAAGGGGCTAATGAGTATCGCAATCGATATCTTAATACATAGTTATGTGATTTCGGATTTGGATGGACATAGATAAGGCAATTAAAGAGTTATCACAAAACGAAAAAAAAGTACTGATGTCTCTAAAGAAACTAAACGGAAAAGCATCACCAGAGGATATCCTAAAAAATGGAGATTTTCAACAAGAAGTCGAGGTTATGAATGCTTCTTCATGGTTGCAATCAAAAAAACTTGTAAAAGTAGAAGAGCATATCAAAACAGTGTATTCTTTGGGAAAAGAAGGGAAACATTTTTTGCAAAATGGATTTCCGGAAAAACGAGCTTTACGGTTAATATCTAATAGAAGCGGAAAAGCATCTTTAAGGGATTTATCATCTATTTTGGAAAAACATGAAGTTCCGGTTGCAATTGGCTGGCTTAAAAGAAAAGGTTGGGCAAACATCCAAAAAACAGATGGAGGTACTTTAGTTGAAATTACGGAATCTGGGGGAAATGCACTACAGGAAAAAAGCGATGACGAGAAAATACTTAATCAACTAAATGAAACACCCAATATAGAACTTGACAAAAATAGGATCAAGTTATTATTATCTAGAAAAAATGTTGTTAAAGAGAAGGAAATCATTACAAGTACTATAATTTTGACTGAAGAGGGAAAAAAAGTAATTGAAAAAGGTATTGAGATTAAAGATGAAATTTCCCAGATAACATCTAACATCATTAAAACTGGAGAATGGAAAAACAAAACAATACGGCCTTATGACATCCATGCATTTGCTCCAGCGAAATATGGGGGTAAAGCTCACCCACTGGTTGATTTGATATCCAAGATCAGACAGATATTTCTTGAGATTGGTTTTCAAGAGATTGAAGGGGATTTTGTTGAATCCTGTTTTTGGAATATGGATGTACTTTTTATACCTCAAGATCACCCTGCTAGAGAGATGCAAGATACATTGTATTGTAAAGCCCCTTCAGAGATAGAGATAAATGAAAGGGACTTGATTGATAACATCGCAAAGATACATGAGGATGGCGGCATTACCTCTTCGTCTGGTTGGGGCTATAAGTTTTCTAAAAACGAGGGAAAAAGAGCACTCTTGAGAACACACACCACGGTCAATACTATTCGTTATCTGTACAATAATCCAGAGCCACCTTGTAAGATTTTTTCCATAGGTAGGGTTTTCAGAAAAGAAAACATTGATACTACCCACCTTCCTGAATTTTTCCAAATTGAAGGTATTGTTCATGAGGAAAATACAAACTTTAGACAACTTATTGGTATCCTTAAAGAGTTTTATCGCAGGATGGGTTTTGAAAAGATCCGTTTCAGACCGGCTTATTTTCCTTATACCGAACCCAGCATGGAAATAGATGTCTTTTGGAATAGTGAATGGATGGAACTGGGCGGGAGTGGTATTTTTAGACCCGAAGTTACTGAACCCATTGGTATAAAAAATCCCGTTCTTGCATGGGGTCTTGGACTAGAGCGTCTAGCTATGCTTAAATTTGGTCTTACAGACATACGAAAACTATATGTAAGCGATTTAGAATGGCTTAGAAAAAAATCATTGATTTAAACCATTTATTTCTTTTAATTCTGATAAAAATACGTGGGAAATCTTTATATAGAAGTGTTTGTATAGCAATTTTCACTCTTAAAGCATATTTTAGGAGGAGGTGAACAAAAATTATGATGAATGGACAACAACCAATAATAATTTTAAAAGAAGGAACAAAACGAGAAAGGGGCAAAGGAGCTCAAGCAAATAATATTATGGCTGCAAGGGCAATATCTGATGCTGTGAAATCAACACTCGGTCCAAAGGGAATGGACAAAATGCTTGTTGATTCAATGGGTGACGTTGTGGTAACCAATGATGGAGCAACAATTTTAAAAGAAATTGATGTGGAGCATCCATCTGCAAAAATGATTGTAGAAGTCGCAAAATCACAGGACGAAGAATGCGGTGACGGAACCACCAGCGCAGTAATACTCACAGGTGAACTATTAAAATGTGCAGGGGAACTACTTGACCAAAATATTCATCCAACTGTTATCTGTGGAGGATACAAACTCGCTGCAGGAAAAGCAGTAGAGACACTCCATGATCTATCCATACCAATAAAAGCAGGAGATAAAAAAACATTGAAAGATATTGCAATGACTTCCATGGCTAGTAAAAGTGCTAGTGCTGAGAAAGACATCCTTGCAGATGTTGTAGTTGATGCCACGACAAATGTCGCAGAGACAATTAACGGTAAAACATATGTTGATCTTGACAACATCCAAATACAGAAAAAACAAGGGGGCGGAATTGCAAACACTGAAATAATCAGCGGAATAATTCTTGATAAGGAGCGAGTCCACGAGGGAATGCCAAGACACATAAAAAACGCAAAGGTAGCATTGATAAATGCAGCACTTGAAGTAAAAAAGACAGAAGTGGATGCAAGAATCCAAATACAAGACCCAACACAACTTCAGGCTTTTCTAGATGAAGAAGAAGGCATGATTAGAAAGATGGTCGAGAAAGTCAAAGCAAGTGGGGCAAACGTTCTTATCTGTCAAAAGGGCATTGATGATATAGCACAACACTTCCTAGCAAGAGAAGGGATTTATACCGTAAGACGTGCCAAAAAGAGCGATATGGAAAAACTATCAAAAGCAACCGGTGCAAAGATTGTAGCAAACCTCGATGGTCTAACCTCAAAAGACCTTGGTAACGCAGGTAATGTAGAGGAGAAGAAAATCGGCGATGACAAAATGACTTTCGTTACTGATTGTAAGAATCCAAAAGCAGTATCCATACTAATTCGTGGCACTACAGATCACATCATAGATGAACTCGAGAGGGGACTGCATGACGCACTTTCAGTTGTAAAGGTTGCCCTTGAAGATGGTAAAATGACTGCCGGAGGAGGATCAGCTGCTATCGCTATAGCAATGGCCCTCAGAGACTATGCACCATCAATTGGAGGCAGAGAACAAATGGCAATTGAAGCATTCGCAAATGCAATAGAGATTGTACCAAAAACACTCTCAGAAAACGCAGGACTCGACCCAATTGATATGATGCTTGAAATAAGAAGTGAACACAAAAAAGGAAACAAATACGCAGGTATCAATGTACTTGGCGGGAAAGTAGACGACATGCTCAAAAACAGAGTCATAGAGCCATTACGTGTAAGTCTTCAAGAGATCGAGGCATCCTCAGAGGCTGCAACTATGATACTCAGAATCGATGACGTCATAGCATCAAAAGGCGGCGGTGGAGCACCAGCAGGTATGCCTCCAGGTATGGGCGGTATGCCTCCAGGTATGGGCGGTATGGATTACTAGAATAATCCAACCTTTCTTTTCTTTTTTTATTTAACATGTCAACTAAAAAATCTAATGATGGAAGGAAAAACAAATGCGATAGAAAAACTGATAGTTTAAAAAAGGAACTAAATGAACTGAAAGATGAAATAAACAAGCTAAAGCGAGAAGCAAAAGAGAAAGATGACAAACTACTTCGCAGCTATGCAGATTTACAGAACTATCAGAAAAGAACAGAAAAAGAATCACAATATAAGGAAAATGAAACAAAGAAAAAATATCTTTCAGAATTAATTGAGCTTAAAGAACTTCTAAAAAGGGCTTATGAAGACAAAGACCCAAGAGCGGGTCTTCAACTCATGTTAAATAATCTAGAAAATTTCTTTGAAAAAGAGCAGATAAAATACATAGACTGTGTGGGAAAAACATTTGACCATAATATTCATCATGCAGTTACCACTATAGAAAAAAATGATTGTGAAGATGGAATAATAGTGGAAGAGGTAAAAAAAGGATACCTCATAGATAATAAACTCTTGAGACCTTCTCAAGTTATTGTTGCAAAAAATAAAGTAAAATGAATAAGGAGTGTGAAACCGTATGGGAAAGATTTTAGGCATAGATCTTGGAACTACAAATTCTGAGGTAGCCATCGTGGAGGCTGGTAAACCAACCATTATTAAAAGTGCTGAAGGACAACCATATTTTCCATCTGTTGTGGCATTCACAAAAGATGGTGAGATGCTTGTTGGAGAAACTGCAAAGCGTCAGGCTGTTACTAACCCAGAGGGTACCGTACATCGCATAAAACGTAAAATGGGGAGCGGTGAAAAGATTAAGATTCGCAGTAAAAATTATACTCCAGAACAGATCAGCGCATTTATTCTTCAGAAAATAAAAAAGGATGCTGAGGATTTTCTTGGTGAGAAAACATCTGATGCAGTGATTACAGTCCCTGCATATTTCAATGATGATCAGCGCCAGGCAACAAAAGATGCTGGAAGCATTGCAGGTCTAAACGTTAAACGTATAATCAATGAACCTACAGCTGCATCACTTGCTTATGGTCTTGATAAAAAGGGCGATCATAAGATAGCCGTGTATGATTTTGGCGGCGGAACATTTGATATCACACTTATGGAAGTAGGTGAAGGCGTTTTTGAAGTACTGTCCACTAATGGCAATACACAACTTGGTGGATCTGACATGGATCAAGCACTTGTTGATTATCTAGCTAATGATTTCAAAAAGAAAAATGAAATCGATCTTAGAGATGATCCGAAATCACTGCAACGTTTATTAGAAGCAGCCGAGAAGGCGAAAATGGAACTATCATCAACAATTCAGACAGATATTAATCTCCCATACATAACAGTTATAGATAACGATCCGAAACACCTTGAAATGAAACTCACTCGTGCAAAATTCGAAGAAATCATCACATCCCTATTAAGCAAGGCAGAAAAACCATGCAAACAGGCGTTAAAAGATGCTAAACTTAAACCATCAGATATTGATCATATAGTACTAGTTGGTGGAACCACAAGAATACCACTGGTTAGAAAGAAGGTAGAAGAGATTTTTGGTAAAAAAGCAAAACGAGACGTTGATCCAATGGAATGTGTTGCGATAGGTGCTGCCATACAAGCAGGCGTTTTATCTGGTGATATAGACGAAGATATTGTTTTACTTGATGTCACGCCACTCACACTTAGTATTGAAACCTTGGGTAGTGTGGCAACTGAACTTATACCACGTAACACAACGATCCCGACAAAAAAAAGTAAGACCTTCTCTACAGCCGCTGATAATCAACCAAGTGTTGAAATAAATGTGCTTCAGGGCGAACGACCAATGGCTACAGATAACAAAAGTCTAGGCAGATTTCATCTTGATAGTATACTTCCTGCACCACGAGGTATCCCACAAATAGAAGTGACATTTGATATTAACGCCAATGGTATCATTAATGTTTCAGCAAAAGACAAGGGAACAGGAAAAGAACAATCAATAAACATTACGGGTTCCACAAAACTTTCAGATGAAGATATAGAACAGATGAAACAAGAGGCGGAGAAACACGCAGAAGAAGATAAAAAACGAAAGGAAAAAGTTGAAATAAGAAACAATGGGGACGCTCTTGCACATACTGCGCAAAAGACACTTGATGAATTGAAAGAGAAAATATCAGATGAGGATAAAGAAAACATAGAAAAAACATTAAAAGAGTTGAGAGAAACATTATCTAACGATGACACAGATAAGATAAAAGAAAAAACTGAGGATCTCTCAAAAGCAATACAAAAAGCATCGACAGCCATATATCAACAAGCAGCACAAGAAGCATCTGCCCAACAACAGCAAGCTGCACCCAAGGGAGATAACAAGGAAACATGGTCAGGTCATCCATCAGGAGATGACAAGACTATAGACGCTGATTACAAAGTAAAAGACGATAAGAAAAAAAGCGATGATAAAAAGAAAAAGGATTGAAAAAACGGAAAAGGACTATTCGGATTTAGAAATCAAGACAGATCAAAACAAATATTGTGTAGTGTCTCTTTAAAGGCACTACCAATAATATAACCCAAATCAAGCATTTCTTTCCGAAGTTAACCCAACTGAGGAACATTTTTCCAAAACCTTCAAAAACACCTAGACGTTTTCCCCTAACCTGCATGCGGATGTGATCTAGTGGTTATGATTAGGGCCTTCCAAGCCCTCAGCCCGGGTTCGATTCCCGGTGTCCGCATAAGTATCTCTTTGCAGGGGTAGCCAAGCCTGGCCAACGGCGCAGGACTTAAGATCAACATCTAAATCATAAGGGTTCGATGAGACATCCTGTCTCGAAGGAGTCCGAGGGTTCGAATCCCTTCCCCTGCATTAAAAACAAACCTTAAATTTTATATCCAGTGGTTGCATATGTTATAATAAATATAGAGTGGATAGAGGAGATATCTATGTCAGAAGGGATGGTTATATCTGAGGAAAGGACAACAGTGGAGAATGTTGTATGCAAGACAGGAATAGATGAACTAGATGTACAGCTTGAGGGTGGGATACCAGTTGGTAATACAGTCCTTATGGTTGGAAGTAGTGGATCGGGCAAAACCACACTATGCATGCAATTTTTAGCAAATGGTGCCAAACAAGGCGAGAGGGGGGTATTTTTTACAATAACCGAACCTTTGTTCAAACTAACAAAAAATATGCAGGGATTCGATTTTTATGATAAAAAACTAATCGAATCAGGGATGATCAATCTTATAGACTTAAGAATTATAAGTGAGAGACTAGGATTAGACGCTGAGAAATATACCGTAGAAGATGCCAGCGCCCTATTGGAAGTGCTGAAAGATATAGCAGATGAATTGAACGTAAAACGATTAGTAATAGACTCAATAACTGCATTATGCTGCAGACTACAAACAAAAGAAATGATAAGAGATTTTATATTTAAACTAGGATCATCGCTTGCAGCTATGAACTGTACAACATTCCTTACTTCAGAAGTGCCACCAAATGAGGTTAAATATTCTCAATATGATATAGAAGAATTCATAGCAGATGGTATAATATTATTGGGAGATGTTGATAGAAGCGGAGATCTTATAAGAACACTCCAACTGATCAAGATGCGAGGGACGGCACATAGTAGAATAAAATCTGCAATGAGTATCTCATCTAAAAATGGCATAGAATTAACTCCATTATTGAAATCTAGAGCGTGAATATAATGACCAATACTCTAATCGATGGCTTAAAAGAAAGAGTTTCTAATGCAATTACTATTAATCAATCGGTGGGAGTAATACTGCCCGGAAACAACTATTCTGATTTAATACAGGCATTGTTCGAACACATATACAGCAGACCTGAAGATGTATGGGTATATGTAACAATAACAAGACCTTATGAAAGCATAGTCAAACAATTTGGAGATATGTCCAGTAGGGGAAATATTAAGTTTATAGACTGCATCTCTCGTGCCGCAGGATTATCAAAAATAGACCCCAATTGTATATTTATTGAAAGCCCGGCACATTTAGAAAAAATAATTATGGAGATACTAAACATCTTTAGAAATATAGGAGATAACGTTCAAAGATATCTGATAATCGACTCTTTAAGTTCGCTTTTGATATATAATGATGCTCAACTAGTGACCGAATTTTTTACCCACCTGACAAATAGAACCAGACTATCAGACATTCATAGTGTATCTATTGCCATAGAGGAAGAGATGGATGACAACATCAATAAAATAATATATTTAAGAAGCGATAAAATAATCAAATTGAGAGAATCATTCATATAAATTAACGGTGAGGCAATTATGGGTGAATCATTAAAGAAGATAGAATCAGGAGATCGTACTGTTTGGATAACGCAACCAAATGAAATTGAAAATATATTAAATAGGCGGGAAGCTGCATTCAATATAGCAAAGGAAAAGTTAGCAAGTGAACCTGGTAAAATTGAAACAGCCATGCAACTAGCTGAAGCATTTGGAAGAGGGTTGTTTGAAGATCTTATTAAAAAAAATTCAGATGAATGGACAATGGAAAAATGGGTAAAACCAATCGTAGGAAATATTTTTAATCCTATGGGCACAACAGCAACGTTCACCAAAATTACAGAAGATGAGGCGAAATCTTTGATATTTAGGTGTCAGCTCCATGAAGATTCAAAAGAACCATATATAGCATCTCTTTTTACATATGGCTTTTTGAGAGGAATGCTCCTCAGTGCATTTCCTGACGGGGAAATACTTATGGGGAGCAGCATGGCTCAAGGCGCCCCAATGATTGAATTTACCTACAAGACGAATGCAACAGATGAAGATAGGCTAGAGCGTGAAAGAATTAAAGAAGTTTTCATGAATAATACCAAAAAATCTGAAGAGTAGATATGATTAATGATGAATTTGTTAGCACGGGAATAGATAAGCTCGACAGACTACTGGAAGGAGGGATACTACAAGGGTTTACCACACTTATCTTTGGCTCCCCTGGAAGCAGTATAGAAATACTGAGCAAACAACTATCCTCAACAGGTAGCGTACTCTATTTTACAACTGAAGAAACAAAAGATGAAGTTATAAAAACCATGAGCAGATTTGGCTGGAATCCAGAAAATATAGACTTTGTAGATATAGCATCAAAATATTCTCAAACTATTCTAAATAGGGAGAAAAAGCGAGTAAGTATTTATGAACAACGATCCAAACTAAAAATCAAAGAACTGATTGAACTTGGCTCTTCAGGCATGGCACCCTCAGTTAGAGGGGAAGAAGATTTCCTTGCAATTTTATCAAATAAAATGAGATTATCCTCTTTTGAAAAGACAATAATAAATTCTCTGGATTTCTTCCTCAGCCGATATTCCCAAGAGGAAGTATTAAGAACGCTACATGCTGCCAAAATCAGCAATATCGAAAAAAAAGGTGTACTATTTATTATAATGACAAGAGGCATACATGGAGATATATTTGAGAGACGGATGGAAGGAATTGCTGATTGCATTTTAGAGCTTGAAGTAATACAGAAAGGTTCCACTTTTGAACGGTTCCTGGCGGTCAAGAAGATGAGAAACTATGCAAAGAAAATTGGGATAGCACGATATGTGATTGACAGTGATGGTTTCGTATTGGAAATGATCGAGAGGATAATGTAAGGAAAACAATTGCACGTAGTTTTTTCTTTACAAATATAAGGAAGACTCAAGTTAACAAGTATTATTCTAAATTTTTGATAAATTATATGGGAAAATTTGAAGAAACATTTATAGGGGAGAAATATATATAATATAGTATAGGGGGCATGAAAGCATGAAAAATTTGTTACCGATAATAATAGTAGGAATTTTAGTTGTAAGTGGACTTGGAGCTGTTGCTGTACAGGAAAATGGAGATGAGGCATCGTTTAGTGCTGAATCTATTATGATCTCAGAACCAATAATTACAGAGACAAATGAATATTTAACTATAAACCTAGAAGAATCTGAATCTTTTCTTATGGAAACAGGCAAGCCTATGCTACCTGTTATAACAAAGGCATTTACGTTTCCACTAGGGACAAAAATTGTTGATGTAAAAGTCGATTTTGACACACAACAGCAAGTATGGTCAAAAAAGATTCAGCCATCACCAAGACCGGTTCCTTTGACCAATGATTTACCAGTTGAAAAAATATCAGCGGAATTGGTAATGGATGAGGAAATATATTCGAGCTCAGCGCTTTATCCAGCAGAACCATATACCATTCGAAAAGGTGCTGGTATAAGCAATGGGGAAAATGTTTTATTCGTAAATGTTAGGGTTACTCCCCAGTATTCACCTGCAGACGATATCTTATATGTTCCACAAGGAGAAATTGAGATAGAAGTAGAATATGTAAAACCTGAAACACCTTATTTCACAGGTCTAGAAACCTACGATCTGCTTATTATAACGCCAGAAACATTTTCAGCGGGACTTCAACCATTGATAGACCACAAGAATGGCATAGGCGTGGAAACCATACTTAAAACAACTGAGGAAATCTATTCCGAATACAG
>JAUWOO010000092.1 GCA_030612095.1 Thermoplasmatota archaeon
CAATTAACCATACCTTCTTCAGATATAATTTCTAAATTACGTCCATCTGGAAAGACCTATTTTGAAAAAAATGAACTGATGATGGATATCTGTACAGCGCAAAACGGTAATTTAAAGTATGGGATAGTTTCTCAATATAGAGTACTTTTACGTTTTCTATCATCAAGAGGGGTAGCTTTCACCTCCAGTAACACCCATTTAGATATTAGGAATAAGCTAATCGAAATGGGACTTCCAAAAAAAACCATTGATGACGTAACAAAAACTTTTGAGATTGCTGTGTATTCACCTTATCCCATATACAGAGAGGACGTAACTGTGTTTGATAAAAACGTCTTTGGTATTTTAACGAATTTTGGAGGCTAATAAATGGACCCAACCATCAAACGGATATATCAATTTGTAATAGCTGGCGGTATCGTAACATTACTTCTGATTTTAGCTCTTGCAAATCCCTTTATCCTAAATAGCAGTGATTTCTGTGTTTATAATTCAGGATGGAATGGCTGCAGCGATATAGGAATTAAAACATACGAAACAGGTAAATTTCAACCAACGGTATCTTTTAACGGAAATGAACTAACACTGTCTCAAAATTCGTTTGTAGACTATGATATTGATCCGCAGAATTCCACCATTTTCATAATAGGGCCCAGAACTGCCTTTTCATTGCGTGAAGGAACATATATTCAAAATTTTCTTGAAAACGGCGGTATGCTTCTATTGGCCGATGACTTTGGTAGCAGTAATGATCTGCTCAACAAGATAAATGCTTCATCTCGTTTTTCCGGGGAACTCATGCTAGATTTATCATTTGAAAAGAAAGCAAGTTTTGTAACCATCTTTGATTTCCTTGATCGTTCTCACCCCCTCACCTCAAATGTTTCACATATGTTGTTCAACTATCCCACGTCTATCACTGCTGGACATAACACAACAGTGCTAGCTGCTTCCACAGAAATGAGCTGGCTAGATAAAAATGTGGATGGAAAAGAAGATAGCGAAGAACCCGAAGGTCCTTTTCCAGTTTTGGTAATTGAGCCGTATGGCAAAGGTGAAATAGTGTTACTTTCAGGTCCATCTCTTCTCATCAACTCCATGAAGGATCAACTCGGAAACAATATATTTAGAGAGAATCTATTTTATTACCTATACAACGAAAGAGGCACAGTAATAGTCGATGAAAGCCATAGAGACGTTGCAATGCCACTTCAAATTGCCTATGTTTTTCCTTCGACAATTGGATTGGAAGTTAAAGTTTTTATAGTTTTATTGGTTGTAGTTGCATTCATAGTTGGTTTTACCACAATTCCAAAAGATGCGATAAAAAAACTTGAAGATTTATTAGTTAGGTCAAAGGATACTCCCAAAGAAGGATCTTTAGATGAAATCATAGAACAACTCATGGAAAAGCATCCTTCGTGGAGTAAAAATAAACTGGAAAAAATCGTGCAGAGGATGAGATAAAATGAATGAAGACAGTGGTTTAGATCTTGCAATTGTCAAAAAAACATGTGATACAATCAGGAAGGAAGTAGGTAAAGTTGTTGTTGGTTACCAGGACGTAGTAGATGACCTTTTGGTTTGTCTTGTTACTCGGGGCCATATGATTATGCTAGGTGTTCCAGGTATCGCAAAGACCACACTAGCTAAAACGTTTTCAACTGTGACTGGACTTTCATGGAACCGGATTCAGTTTACCCAAGACCTATTACCATCTGATATTACTGGACATTACTATTTTGACCAGAGCGAAAACAAATTTGATCTAAGAAAAGGACCAATTTTTGGAGAGATCGTACTCGCAGATGAGATAAATAGAGCCCCTCCAAAGACACAGTCAGCATTAATTGAAGCTATGCAAGAAAAACAGGTTACCATAGAGGGAACTACTCTAAAACTGCCAGATCCGTTTCTTGTAATTGCTACGAAAAATCCTATTGAAACGGAGGGAGTTTACCCTCTGCCTGAGGCACAGTTAGATCGTTTCTTGTATAGAATAGACATGGATTATCTAAAACCTGACGAAGAGCTTGAAATGCTTAGAAGAAAAAATGAAAACAGTAATGGTGGTACAGTTGTTCCCGTAGAAAAAAAAGTCATAAAAAAGCTTATTGATGCGCACCATAAGGTATATGTGGATAAGAGCATTATGATGTATATTCTGAATATTTTAGATGAGACGAGAAATAGTCCTCAGCTTGTTATTGGTGCTAGTCCTAGGGCGGGAGAACACCTTTTGTACGCTGCCAAGGCATACGCATTGATACATGGTAGAGATTACGTTGTACCAGATCATGTAAGAAAATTAGCACCCAAAGTACTTGCTCATCGTATAATACTCTCGGCAGAAGCAGAGTTGGAAGGGCTTTCACCCCACAAAATCATTAGTGACATCCTTAATTCTACAGAAATACCTGACTTTTTGGAACCAAAGATATTAGCAAGATAAAAAATCTTTGCAAGGTTTTCTACCTTAGCAATAATGGTGTACAAATTGTTAGTGTAATAGCTGCAAGAAGAAAGATTTGACATTCTATATTTTCCATAGACAACAGCAATCCTCCTCCAAATAACACTGTTAAAAAGTAGAACACAAACAGTATGATTACTACAAGTAATGATGCTAATATAAATGGTTTTTTCTTTTCCAGTATGAACCACGAGGTCTCTTTATTTCCCAGTTGCAGTATCTGACTTACCAACATAATACTTGGAATTAACAGTAAAAACAATTCTAGAAATATAACTAGGAAATCTTCCATGGTAGTGACCACTAGTTGTGGCAAAGATACAATGTAGAAGAAAAATATTCCCAGCATGCCTAAGTTTCTATTTTTTAAATGTATGGAAATTGATATTATCAAAAGAGGTGCCAGTGCCAATAATACAGTATTTCCCACTGCTGATCCAAATAACACATCAGTTTTTATCTGTAGGAGAAGAACTATCGCAAGATACGCAGGAATAATGTGCTGTTTTATGTCTATTTTGCTCATGCTTATTTTCTCCTTATTTCTTCAATGATTTTTACCCCTTCCATTAGGGGCGATAGCTCCACAACATCTATATTTTTCTTCTTTATCTTTATTAACATTTTTTCTCTGGAAGTCTGTAGTTTATAGAGTTCTTCTATTTCATCCACTGTCAATTCCCCTGCATCAAGATTATAATAAGGCGAGAAAAAAGTTAGCAACCATATCTTATATTTTTTGGAATGGGCAAGGTTAATCGACGAATATAACGACTCAACATTCGTCTCCATATCTGTTATTACGATGAGATGTTTGCCTTTCCCACTTACTAAAAGTGCCCGTATTGCTTCATAGATTCCACTTGCCTGCAACCGATATTTTATCGTTCGCTTCCCGCGTGCTAAAAACGGATACACGGTGGACAGGAATCTTTGATTCTCTTTTGGATCTTCTTTTTTAAATTCTAGGGTTTCAATTGGTTTTTTTGTTTTATATCCATTGATCTTTATTATGCTTGGAAGGTTTGCCAGCTCTTCAAATATTCTTTGATAGCTACGTGTAGGACTTACATTATTGACTACTTTGAACTCATCATATGCCAGCAGACCCACAGGATGTCGTATTGATTGAAGGATTTTAGTAAGATGAATCGCTAACACTGTGCTGTGCTCTAACTTTGAGTTTTTTCCATATGTTCTTCTCATGCTTCTTGAGCAATCTAGCAGAATAACAGTTTCAATTGTTTCCTTCTTCTGGAATGTCCTAGTCATCAAGGTCTGCAACCGTGATGTGACTTTCCAGTCAATATCTCGCATTAAATCTCCGGGAATATACTCACGTATACCGTCCAGCTCATGAGTTTTCTCAGTTCCAACAATTGAAGGGGCAGTTATATCTACATATTCCCTTGAGGAAACTCTTTTTGCTTTTTTCACCTCATCAGGATCGCTATGTACCATAACACTGGTTTTCTGTAGCTTTGTGGTATTTACTGTATACAAACTCCATCTATCGGTAAACTCTAGTTCTACGCTTTCAAAAGTATTGTTTCCCCTATTAGAAAAACTTATTTGATATTCAAGATTAATTTCTTCGCCAGATTTTACTAATTGAGTTGCACCATTATTTCCCCTTAAACATGTTGCAGTTTCTGGTAGCACATCAGTTGCTTTTATCTTCAGATATCCCCCATTATTTTTTATTGTCGTTTCAACATTTACAGGGTGGTTTACAAATCGTAGTTTTTCTAAAATTTTTCTGTTTACGGTTATTTCCCCCATACCTTGCACAAAACTATTTTTTGCGTACACAAGAAAAACAAGAAGTAACATTCCAGATAATACAGGCATCAGATTTGTGAATAGATACCCAAGTAAAAACAATAATAGTGACAGAAAAATCAGTATTTTTGCGTACAATGTAAATTGTATCTGGAGCATAGGCTTTTCCAACACATGGACAATGACTAATGGCTTTTGAACATTTTGTTTTTGATAGTTATTTCGATTGTTCTACGACGCACGGGGAATGCTTGCAGATATTATTTCTCATTAGGAATGTGATACCTTTAATTCATATTTTTCATGTTTAGAGCAGCCTGTTTATGAAGGATGACAGGTTTTATTGGGTTCAGGGCTTTGAACAAGACGTCAAAAAAATAAGTTTCTTATCTGGAAGAAGCCTATCTGTTCTTCCTTTTAGAAAGATTCTCATTTAAACACAAGGAAGTTGCAGCGTCTCCAAAAAAGGTTTATGCTGTTGATACAGGTCTTGTCAACGTAATAGCATTTAAATCAAGTGAAAATTTTGGAATATTACATGATCAAAACAGTCTTGTTCATCGCATTGCAGTAGATGCTCGCATTGATATTAAGAAAATCGAAAAAAAACTTTCTGACATTCATAAAATACTAAGAACAACACAATGAATTCAATGCGGTTTTCTTCCAGTGGAAAAAAGAGCAGATGTATCACTCAAGATTTTCGTGTAAAAGATGGTTACCAGCATGTAGTGATAATGTTAGGAACTGAAAGAATGAAAAAGTGTTGAGACCAGATACACATTATTAGGTCGTCTGTAAAAATGTTAAATAGTAACGAAAAGTTTAAAATACTAATTTGAATTAGGTCTAATTATGATTAGGTTTATTAATAGAGATTATGAAATTTCACTATTGAATGAAGAATGGGAGAAAAAGGGAGCACAGTTTGTTGTAATCTACGGGCGCAGAAGGATAGGTAAAACAGCGCTTATAACCGAGTTTACAAAAGACAAAGATGGGATTTTTTACATTGCAGAAGACGTCAATAAAAAGGTTCAAATAAACGATTTTAAAGGAAAGATAGCTAGTTTTTTCAAAGATGATCTATTAAAAACTCTTGATATCTCTGAATGGGGTGATCTATTTTCCTATCTAAAAAAAATCATTCCAGTGGATAAAAAAATCCATATCACAATCGATGAGTTTTCTTATTTTATGAAAAACAATCCTGCCCTAGCAAGTGCATTACAAAAATTTTGGGATAATTATCTTTCAAAAACAAATACGTTTTTGCTAGTTTCGGGTTCAATCTTTGGATTAATGAGTGAAGGAATACTTTCTACATCATCCCCACTTTATGGGAGAAGAACAAGAGATATGCTATTAAGGGAGTTGAGTTTTAAAAATGCGAGTAAATTTCTAGAGATGCCGTTTGAAGAAAAGTTAAAAACGTATATGGTAGTAGGAGGAGTTCCTGAATATCTGTTAAAAGCAAGGTTTTATCCAAGTTCCAAAAAACTCTTTGAAAAGGAATTTGCAAGTAAGGATGGATATTTCTATAGAGAGCCCTATTATTTGCTTTCTCAGGATTTCAAAGAAATAAAAACATATTTTACTATATTAAATGCGATTGCGTATGGAAATACGAAACCATCAGATATTGCGAACTTTGCAGGGATAAAAACTAGGGAGATTTATCCGTATTTGGAGAATCTTATGAGACTTAACTTTATTGAAAAAATTACACCCATTGCTAAGAGTGGGAAATCTGGGATTTATCTGATAAAAGATGTATTTTTTGATTGTTGGTTTAATTTTGTCCACAAAAATAGAGAATTTATAGAGAGGGACCAGTATAAGCCCAGTAAACAAGATATGAATACATATTTTGGGAAACGGTTTGAAATAATTGCAAGAGATGAATTCACCCCTGAGTTGACTGTTGCATCTAAAATTGGAAAATGGTGGCATAAAAGCGAAGATATTGATATTGTTGCCTTGGATGAAAAGAAAAAACATGCCTTGTTTTTTGAATGTAAATGGAAGGATTTGACATATAATAAATCATTAAACATATTGGAAGAATTGAAAGAGAAGGCGGTTTTTGTAGAATGGTTTAATGACAAACGTAAAGAACAATATGGCATTATTGCAAAGAAGATGGAAGATAAAGAAAGCCTGAGAAAAAAGGGATTTTTGGTGTATGATTTAGAAGATTGGAAGCAGAAGGCATAGCACACAAAAATATAGTTGGTCTAAGATTTTGAAAAAATGAGTGGCCCCGGTAGGAGTGGGCAACTACGTTATCTTTTTCTGTATGTAGCCAATATAACCTATGAGTATAAGCAAGCCAGAAGAGACCAAGGGAATCTTGTTAAAATACAATTACTTGAGGTTTTTACCGGTATATTGTAGAATATTATACGGAAATTCCCCATATTTACTTCCCATATATCCTTTCTAATTCTTTTGCTACCTCAATGATCCCAACGTTCCTCGCCATTTCAATGTTATCAAAATTATAAGATGATAGATCTGGAGAAACCCGCAACAATCTATCAAATATGAGTGCGACTAGATAATTTTTTTGATGTAAAAAATACTGGCACTAGGGCAACAGATAATCAGAGTAATTCATAGTATGCATGTTCGTTGAACACAGCTGGGATAATGTTTTCTTCTGGTATGATGGTTCGCTTATGAACGGCTTCTTTGTATAATTGCAGTTGGCTGGTGTACTGTTCAGGGTGCCGTAGATTGGGTTTATAGTCTAATATGTAGAGTTTGTCGTATTTGATTTGTATTAGATCGATGTGGCCAGTGAGTGGGGTGTTTATGTTGAGTGAATCTATCTCCTTTGGGTTGATGAAGACTGGGAGTTCACTGCAAACTGTTGTAGAATCATTGATCAGGAAGAATTGTTCTACGGTTTCATGGGCAGATTTAGACCTCTGACTGGTTGTTAATGCAAGTTTGGTAAGTTTTGGTATGATACTATTTTTTTGTTTTGGTTTT
>JAUWOO010000136.1 GCA_030612095.1 Thermoplasmatota archaeon
CAATAGTTTTCGTTCATCATCCGTTATTTCACCATACTGTTCTGCTGTCCGTATGTCTTTTACCATGACTGCAAAAGATTTCTGTGGTCTACCATACCATTTCCTAAATCTCTGCATTTCATCAATTTTGCAGCAGATATGCATGCCACCCCAGGATTTTATAACACCTATTTTACCTGAATCAATATGTCCTGCAAAACGTTTTATCGCATCTTTCTCCCCTAAATCACTTTGGTTTTTATCATACAATTTATACGTTGGGCCACAACTCGGACACGATATTGTTTGTGCATGATAGCGACGATCCAGTGGATCCCCATACTCTTTTTTACATGCTTCGCAGAGAGGAAATTTATTCATCGATGTTCGTTCTCTATCATAGGGTACATCTTTGATGAGACTGAAACGGGCACCACATACCGTACAATTCGTAAAAGGAAAATGACGCCGTCTATTATTCAGGTCAAATAGTTCGGAGAGGCACTCATCGCAAATACCGATGTCAACTGGAATAAGTGACTGTCTTTTCCCTTCCGTGCTATGAAGAATGCAAAAATCATCAAACGTTCTGGAATCTTCCTCCAATAAAACATCAGTTATTTTAGCTATTGAAGGTAATTGTTTTTTTACTCGAGCGATAAATTCATCTGAATCTCTATCAATTACTACTTCTACCTCAGAACCTTTATTCAAAACATATCCTTTTAAACCTAACTCTTTTGCTACTCGATAAATCGTTGGTCTAAAACCTACTCCTTGTACTATACCTTTAAAGATAAGTTTCATCAAATCTTACCATTCTATTCAACAATTAAATCCTTAGAATATTTGTCAGTATCAGCAAGTAAAAATTCATTGCTCATACTAAGACATTTAACCGGACAGATATCATTACATTGAGAGCAAAACACACATCTTGCAAGATAGAATTTCACTTTCTTTTCCTCGGGTTTAAATTCGATAGCACCAGATGGGCAAACCTTAATGCAAAGCTTACATCCAATACATTTATCTTTATCGTAGACAATCTTTCCACGAAAACCATCCGGTGTTTCTATTGGCGGAATAATTTCTGCTTTACCACTGCCAACATCCCCTAAGAACTTAGTGGTAGAAGAGGGTATATACTTTGCAGGAAATTTGTTGGTAAATGGTTTTTTGAACATCTGTGCAAATACTTGAGGGAGCATTGAAAATTTCATGCCATAAGCCTCCTTGTTTTTTCAACACTAAGTCGATGAAGCTCCTCTTTATTCATCTCATATCTTTTACCGCTATCGACTATTGCAACCCTGTTGGTACATGACATACAGGGATCTGTTGATGCAGCAACAAGTGGGATATCTGCAATCTGCTCACCTTTAAGCATCGGAATCCAGGGAAGAATATTGTTGTATGTGGAAGCTCGAACCTTCCAAGTATAAGGATGATCGCTTTCACCAGTAAACTTCACGTAATGAACACATTCGCCACGTGGAGCCTCGTATCTACCAAAACCTTCTCCCTTTGTTTTCTTAATAGTAGCAAGTAACTTTGGGATTTTGGGCTCAGAAACCAGTTCGCCTGATGGCATCTTGTCGATACACTGTTCAATCAAATCAATAGACTGTTTAACCTCCAGGAGCCTTACAATAATTCGATCATATACATCACCGTTAACTTCACCTGTAAGTACATCAGGAGTTATATAATCAAAATCAAGATCACCATAAGCACAATATGCTTGGTCGACACGAACATCTTTTTTCACGCCTGATGCTCTTGTAGTTGGGCCCACCGCACATAGCTCCAATGCATCTTTCTTTGTTAATACACCAACCCCTTGACTTCGCATCTTAAACGTTTTATCATCCAAAAACATATGTCGTAATTTCTCAAAATTATCCTTAAAATAATTCAAAGTCTCATATATCTTGGGAAGTTGGTCTTTTGTTACATCTCTTCTTACTCCCCCAATGGTAATGATTGCCTTTGTAATACGATTTCCTGTTAAATACTCAGTGAGATCAAGTGCCTTTTCTCGCATTTGCCATGTCAAAAACAGGACAGAGTCAAATCCAATTTCATGTGCAGCAACTCCAGCCCACAGGACATGTGAACAAATTCTTTCGAGTTCACCTTGAATGACTCGTATGTAATCTGCCCGTGCGGGAACCTCAATATCCATTGCATTTTCCACAGCACGAGCAAATGCTATGGGGTGGGAAATTGAACATATACCACAAATTCTCTCAGCCAAATATAGAATCTGAATCGGATTTCTTCTCATACCTGTCCATTCAATAGCTCTATGAACCTGACCAAGATATACATCAGCATCAACAATGCGCTCCCCATCAATTTCAAATTCAAACATTACAGGTTCCTTAAGAGCAGGATGTATTGGACCAATAGGAAGCCGATAAGTTGTCTTGGTGGCTTCTTTGCTCTTCATTTTTTCACCTCATGCAGATTTCTAGCCAATTTTTGAGGTCCTGTCTCATCTTTTCTCCATGGATAAACACCCTCTGGGAAATCATCTGAAAGAAACAATCGCCGACCATCTGGGATGTCTTTAATCTTCACGCCAAGCATCTCCTGTTTCTCACGCTCAGTAATAAGCGCTCCAGGAATTATATCACATATCGTCTCAATTGTTAGATTAGACTTTGGAAGTTCAACAGAGATATTCAACGATATTTCACCCTGAGGTACACCATAATAAACAGAAAAATGATAAATCAATTCAATAGTTTTACCAAGATCATTACCTGACACAACAGCAAGATGTGGATATTTTTGTAGTTTTGTAAGATATTTTACCAAATCTTTAAAAATGCTTTTATCAATTTTCATCCATATATCCGCAAACTCAATCTTCTTGACCCCAGTAGTACGTCTTTTAATTGTAGCACCCTTAATTCCTGTTTTAAATTCATCTTTAAAAGATTTTACAATTTCTTCAGGAGTGAGTCTTTTACCTTTTGCCATCATTTCGCCTCCAATGTTTCAAGTTTTACCCATGCTTTTGCAACCGCATTGATAATTGCTTCGGGCCTAGGTGGGCAGCCAATAACATAAACATCTACTGGTATGATGTTGTCAATGGGACCTACAAGGTTATAAGATTCATAAAAAACATCACCAGTATTACCGCAATTACCGACGCAGATAACTGCTTTCGGGTCAGGAATTTGTTCATACACTCGCTTTACTTTGTCCACCATCTGCCGCGTCACAGGACCCGTAATTAAGAGTACATCAGCATGACGTGGTGAACCGACAAGTTTAATACCAAATCTTTCGACATCATAACGGGGGCAAAGTGCTGCAATTATTTCGATATCGCATCCGTTACAGGAACCGGAATTTATATGATACGCCCACAATGATTTTTTAAACGATTTTGGAAGACCTTTTGCCATAAAATTTTACCTCCAATGCAGTATGAACTTCATTAGTTTCGTTCGTGGTAATCCCATAGACTATTTAAAAATTTGTGGCCTAAGGATATATATCAGCATATTCTTGGAACAGGATCTCCAATAGGCTTATGAAGAATTCTTTTACCACCAACAACTGTGTCCAATACCACTCCTTTCACAATATCTGTTGCTTCACCTATAATTGCCGCATTTTTACCAAGAGGGTGCTTTTTAAGAACAGAAAGAACATCATCAGCTTTCTCCTTTACAACACCAATCACAACCTTTCCTTCATTGCCAATCTCAAGAGGATCGATTCCAAGCATATCACAAGCGGATCTGACACCATTAGGAATTGGTATTGCTTCCTCGTTGAGTAT
>JAUWOO010000021.1 GCA_030612095.1 Thermoplasmatota archaeon
ACTATCTCGAGCTTTTTCTACAAGATCATAGGCTAAATCCTGTACTTCCTTTGGTGTCTGAAATCTTACATATATCGCCATATTTTTTTAGCCTCCTTTTGAAGCTTTCACAGATATTTCTCTCTGGAAATGCAAAGTTGGGAATGTGGGGCATATATAAAAACCTTTTTCAGGGATACAGGATGGAACTTTACTATTATTGCTCATAGTGGCAGAGGTATTCTTTCAACCTCTAGTCCATCAGCAGTGGGATATTCCTCTATCATGTAACATTCAAGTCCACGTTCTTTAAGCTCAGGAGAAATTTTTTCAAGAATCCAAAGCCCCACTTCTATACGTTTTTTTTCACCATTAAGAAAAATATGTTCATCCCCTATATTGAATTCATGTTTTATTGATTCATAGAGTTCCTGTAAAGGCATGTTTTTTGTGTAAATCACCCCCTTGAGCAGAGTTCCATCGTCACTTATAACTTCATGAGCTTTGACTATATTTTTTGCCCTTCGTTTAATCCTGTTTGTAAGTTGGATGCCATCTTTGAACGAAGATGAACAGTAGTGAACACCGATTTCAAAATCCTTATCGACGACCATTGTAAGGACATTATTTGCAGATTCCTGGCTACCTATGACTGCGGCCGAAATATCGCCTTTCACCGAGTAGTCTCGACAAATTAAATTGTCAGCATTTCTCTCAGAATATTCAAGCTCGTTTAAATTAATCCAGTTAATGCCCATATCACTTGCCCATTCCACTAAGGAAAACATCTCCTGATCCATTCCAGGCATAGATGGAATCTCAATGGCAACATCAGCACTGGTTTCTAATGCAATTTTAATCGCATGAGTTATTGGGCTCTTGTTCATGTCACTCCAGTGTTTTGGCGCTGGGTGAAATCGTATCTCATCAAGACCTGCAGACACCAGATCAGGAATGTGTTTTCCATTTTTGACAGCAGAAGTATATAGATGGATGTGAAAATCCGCTCCAAACGTATCTTTGAGTAAGGAAATATAATTCTTTGTTCTTTTCCAAACAACAAGAGGGTCTCCCCCAGTAATACCAGCACCGGTAGCATCGATGTATTTCGCCTCATTAATCAGTTTAGCGATATCGTTTTCATTATCAAGCTCCCATTCATCAGCAAAAATACGATCCTTTCCACCTTTCTCGAAACTAATGGGACAATAGAAACATTTGGCAGGGCACAAACCTGTAATTAGTACCACTAGTTTTGAACCATTTGCACACATTTCACATGCAGGTGAAAGTGGAGCAATGTATGTGCTTTCATTTAGCCACTGCGTAATTTCTCTCATTTTTTATTCCAAACCTGTAGAAGTTATTGCAAAAGACGCTTTTTTTCCCTCTGGTTGGGATCTGTGTTTTATAATCGTTGCCTGTCGTTTTCCAATCCCTGCTTTTTCAAGTTTAATTATTGTTTTTACTACATGCTCAGTGTCTCTATTCGTAAATGGTTTTATATCGCCGCTTTTATCAGTATATACCTGTTCAGCTACAATCACATAAAGTTCTTCCTTTCTTGCTGCTATTTGTAGATTTGCTATTTGTCGGGTAAAAGAACGCATCGTACTCTCTTTATCATCTTCCAGATTAATACGATAAAATAGATTTATTGTATCGACAACAATAAGTCCAACCTCTTTTATATTGATGGCGTTGTTTATCATTTTTTCCTGTTCGTCAAGCGAAGATGGACTAAAAAATAAAATATTTGAAAGTATACTTTTGCTATCATACTCTTTGCACATTTGATCTAATCTTTCTAAAGATACCCCCTCACTATCAACATAGGCAACTTTTTTTCCTTTAGATGCATATTCTCTAGATGCCTGTAGGCAGAGATTTGTTTTTCCACTACCTGCCTCACCATGTATCTCAGTTATTGCATTGCCTTCTATCCCCCCACCTAAAAGATCATCAAGAGGTTTGCATTTGAGCTGTAAACGTTCCATCTTAGGTTAGTCAGTGGAAATAAGAATAAAAATGTTTTTAGTGGTTTGAAGCAGGTCAAAATTATGAAATCCTGCCTTTGAAGATACATGCCTTGCAGATGTTCTGAGACGTGGGCTCACCACATTCCCTACAACTATTCAACCCAACTGGGGGAAATTTATCAAGCAATATCTCTCGGATGCTGTCATAGCTGTTTAAAATACTGTGTCTTGTACCAGGATTCCTATATTCTAGATCATCGATTATATCGCGGAAAACTCCACGATACGCATGGATAGAATAAGGACATTCACCATCATGATATTCCATGTTTTTTAATATGGCATATAATGCAACTTCTTTCTCTGGAATTACTCTGAGTGGAAACATGCGAGGGATAAGTCCTGGCTGAATTTTTTTATGGGGGCCCAATCTTGCCAGTTTCTTTACATCCCCGTTAGCAAAATTCATCAATATGGACTGAGCCATATCGTCTAAATTATGACCTGTGACAAGCTTATCTACCCCAAGTTCCTTTGATTTCTTATTTAGACATAATCGTCTAAAAACCCCACAGTAACTGCACTCACCCAGTTCGTCATGTTTGGAAGCAATTTCATCCATTGTCTTTCCAACCATGTCTTTGAAGGATACAACGTGGTGTTCTATCCCAAGTTTTTTGCAGTTTTCACTGGCAATACTAATGCTTTCATCCCGGTATCCTTTTATCCCTTCATTAACAGTTAGAGCAATGAGATCGATTTTCTCCCTTTTTGAAAAAATATCATTAGTAACATGAAGTGCAACAATGCTGTCCTTTCCACCAGAGATAGCTATTCCCATCCTGCAATTATCTTCTGTCCTTCCTTGCTTCTTAATATCCTTTTTAACTCTCCTTTCAAAATACTGAATAAAATGATCCCTGCATAGATGTGTACCATTGTATCGTATAAACGTCACTGCGGATTTACTGCATTTACTACATGTCTTCGTCATCAAGGAGTAGAATGTTTACCAGATAAAATAGTTTGTTGACTAAACAAGACCATCTGTTCGTATTTCAAATGCTATGATTGGATGTTCTAAATCAAACCCTGTGATTGTCTTTGGGTGGAGTTCACCAAAAAAACCAATCTCTTTGTTGTCACAAATAACTGATGCGCATCTGCCTTTTACAAAAGCAGGATGATCCTTATTATTGATGCTATATTTTGCTCCGATGTCCCTCATCACACCATCTATGATTGATTTACACCCAGTAAAGTTTGCCTTAGCATCTATTTTAACAGCGGCGAGATGATACTTATTTTTAAAGTGCTCATCTGCTATCACACCAAGCTCAAAAATTTGTTGTGGCAATGGATGGTGTCTATTCTCGGCCAATATTTTCAAAATAGATGGAAGAAGACTCACGCGCAGACATGAATACTCTTCACCCATCGGGTTTTCAATTTCGACTCTTCCACTTGGCTCTAAACCCATTTTCTTGAACTCATCTTGCTCATTTGAAATGGTAAAGGTAGTAACTTCGTTAAAGCCCAAGCCGATCATAATACTTCTAAGCCCATCATAAAGATCATGTCTTGGTAAAGTCTTACCAAATGTTAACGCCTTGGGAAAATCCGTTTCAAATTGTTCAAATCCATAGCCGACTGCTACATCTTCAACTAGGTCTATGCCATGCAAAATGTCTGCCCGCCATGCAGGAATTTCAACATCGATTTTATCCTCCCCCATTTTTTCTACATTATGCCCCATTTTCCTAAGACAATTCATGATCTCTTCTTTATTCATATTTGTCCCAAGAATCTTATTTACGTAATTTACTGATAGACTTCTTTTAATGGGAGTTAGATCAGGCGAAACTTGAGAATCCTCACCATACTTGATTGTTGTACTGAAAATCTGCCCACCTCTTTCGGCAAGTGCAGTTGTCACAATATTTATTGCATTATTTATTGCCTTTTTGTCAGTTCCAGTAACATCAATAAACAAATCTGTTGTAAATGGTGTAACTTCTGTCAAAGATCCATTAATTATTGGAGGGAACGAGAGTACATTGTTATTTGAATCAACAATCAAAGGGTATTTATCAAAACCATCTAACAAATGTGCATAGTCGGTTCCTTTTTCATGGCGTGTAAGTATCTTACTTAACGTCATTGATTCAATTTTAGCCAATGGAACAAACTCGATAGAATCTGGATCAACTGCCTTGTATGTAAAGGGAGGCTGTACAGGTTCAAAATTATGAACTCCAATAGCAACCTTTTTCCGATTTCTACCGAGTCCAAAGTGAAGTTTCTCTTGCATGTCCATTAGTGATGCTATTAGTTCATCAGTCATAGTAACATTTTTTACAAGAGCCGTAGTCACAAAGGGTCTTACCTCTTTAACGGATGGATCGACATTCAGTATTATATCAGATTTTTCAATATGATACTTTTTTAATCCTGTTTCAAAACCAAAAAACGCTCTTGAAGCGCGGGCAATCCCTTCGACAGATGCAAGATCTGGTCTATTTGGGAAAAACTCGATACTTATTGTATCTCCTTCTACCTTATCCAAATCAGCCCCAATCATCGGCAATCGTTCTATCAGTTCCTCTTTTGGGATTTCATATCCAAAAAGCTTAAGATAGTCACTATAATCAAATGTTATAACTGGCATACAGACCATGGAATATGTTTTTGGTATATTTGATTTTGGTGAGATTAGGATTTGTGAAACTGGTCAATCTGCTCAAGCGAAATGTGTCACAAAGCACCCCCTAACATTTTATCTATTATGTTTTCAATTTTTGTTCATATACGCCCCCATAAGAATTTTATAACATATGCTTATAACCTTGCTCAATGAATCAAGAGGAGATAAAACAGCTTGTAGAAAAAAATGACATACGTTGGATACAAGCACATTTCACTGATTTATTTGGTAGGTTAAAAGTATTACACATTTCGGCTGATAACTTTATAAAAGAAGATATGCTTAATCGCGGGTTTGGTTTTGATGGTTCTTCGGTAGGATTTGCTGATGTCGAGAAATCAGATATGATTGCCATGCCAGACGCTAAAACCTTCCTTGTTTTGCCTCATGAGAAAAATGAAGCGAGAATATTAGCTGATATATATGATACTTCACTGCTGCCATCACCTGTTGATCCAAGGTATGCTTTAAAAAAGGCGGTAGAAAATGCGAATAATTATGGTTTTGATGCCGTTAAAATATCGCCAGAGATGGAATTTTTTGTATTGGATGAAAATAAAAGAGATTTTTATGAAATCAACGAAAATGAAGGGTATTTTTGCCCCCCTCCGTTAGATGATGCAAAAGAATACAGGAGAACTTTATCTAATCTACTAATGAACAGTGGATATAACATAAAATATCATCATCATGAAAACGGCAGGTGTCAGCACGAGATTGAAATTAGATCTTTAGAAGCAGTTGACTCAGCTGATTTCTGCATCTATTTCAAATATCTAGCGAGAGAGGTTGCAAGTCTTGATAATCTGCAAGTGACATTTATACCGAAATTGTTTTCGCAAGAAGCAGGAAATGGAATGCACGCACATATATCGCTATACCACATGGGGAAAAATGTGTTTCTTGACGAAAATGATGGATATAATCTAAGCCAGACAGCACGATATTTTATTGGTGGCATACTTGAACATTCAAAAGGTATGACTGCACTAGCTAATCCAACAGTAAACTCATATAAAAGACTGATACCAAATTTCGAGGCACCAGTGCACATTGCATGGGCACAACACAACAGAAGTGGTTTGATAAGAATAGCTGCTAGGAAAAACATTGATGTAGAAATCAGAAACGCAGATCCATCTGCAAATCCATACCTCTTTTTTGCTGCTATGATTCATTCAGGTCTAGATGGTATAAAAAGGAAAATCGTATATGAACCAGTTGAGAAAAATACCCATAAGATGACCAAAGAAGAATTAAAAAATTGTGGAATAAATAAATTGCCGACTAATTTACTTGAGGCACTTGACGAACTGGAAAAAGATGATGTTCTCAAGCAGGCAATGGGAAGAGAATTGACAGAAATATACGTAGAGAAAAAGAAAGAAGAATGGCATCGATATATGTCTGAAATAACAGATGCAGATTACAAATTTTATTTCAATTGCTAATCTCTCTTTTTATCTTTAACTTGTATTTTCATCATAATATACTTATTTCATAGTAAAAATGGGGATAAGATAGAGCAAAAGTAAGAGTATATCAGCTATTTTTCAATGAAATGTATATTTCGATTCAAAAGTTTGAATATTCAATAGCATTAAATAACTATTAATATATTTTGATAATCCAACTACTGGAGTTAAAAAGTATGATTACAAAAACAGTTGAATGTCCAGGGTGCAAAGCCCATATTTCCATCAAGGGTGATCCAGGGGAGAAAATCTTAATTTCTTGTCCTAATTGTGATCTGAATGGTTATTACACTATTCCTGGTGCCAAAATAGAAACTGGTTCTGTCCGCATTGAGATAAACAATCTTACTAAGATTTATAAGGATGTAAAAGCGGTTAATGGGGCTTCTTTCAATGTTCGTAAGGGTGAGATTTTTGGTTTTCTTGGCCCTAACGGTGCTGGTAAGACTACGACGATTAAGGCCATGCTTGGTTTGATTAATATGAACGGTGGTCAGGTTAAAATCAATGGTTTAGATATTGCAAGAGATGGTGTTAAGATTAAGGAAGATATCGGTTTTCTCCCTGAACGTGTTTCTTTCTATGGGAATCTTACTCCTGTGCAAACACTTAATTTCTTTTGTGAGTTAAAAGGTGCAGATAAAAGTATTGTTCCTTCTCTTTTAAAAGATGTTGGTCTTGAGGATGCATCTAATAGGAAGGTAGGAACTCTTTCTAAGGGGATGGTTCAGCTTTTGGGTGTTGCACAGGTCCTTATCGGACATCCTTCGACTTATATTCTTGATGAACCGATGTCCGGTTTAGATGCCAGGTGGGTAAAAATTATTCGTGATAAAATTAAGATGTTAAACGAACAAGGTGCAACAATTATGTTTTCATCTCATATTCTTAGTGAGGTTGAAAACCTTTGTGACAGAGTAGCTATTATCAATAAAGGTAAGATAATTGCTGAAGATACAATCTCCAATTTGAGTAAATATCTGCATATGAAACCACGTCTTGAAATTACAGTTAAAGGTCTTAATGGAAAAGTGCCAGATGTTATCAATAATCTTGATGGTTTAGAAAATATTTATGTAAAAGGTGATTCTCTATTTCTCACATGTGTTTCTTCATTACGTAGTAAAGTAGTAACCACTCTTGAAGATGCTGGTTTTAAGATTATTGATATGAGAACTTTTGAGCCTTCACTTGAAGATGCTTTTGTTAAATTAATAGAGGGTGATACATAATGGATGGTTTTAATCCAAAAGCGGTATTTACTATTGCAAAGAAAGAGTTTTTAGATAACATTAGAAATAGATGGATTATTTTGCTGACAATTATTTTTGTACTTTTAATAATTGTTTTTTCGTATGTTGCAGGTGGACAAACAGGTGGTGAAGAAACATTTGGAGGCATGCAAAATACAGTTTTTGGGCTTATGGGTATTTCATCATTACTGATCCCGCTAATTGCACTTATTCTTGGTTTTTCCACAATATCTGGTGAAGCAGAAAGTGGAGCATTATATGTTGTTTTATCATATCCCGTTAGACGCATAGAAGTACTACTTGGTAAACTTCTTGGACTTGGTTCAGTAATTGTTGTATCAGTTTTTCTTGGATTTGGTCTTGGTGGGATAGTAATAGCTGCAACAGTAGGTCCAGAATCCTGGGTAGGTTATATCGGATTTATGTTGCTGAGTATATTTATGGGATTTATATATTTGAGTTTATCAATTTGTATTTCTGCTTACTGTAAAAGACGTATTACATCTATTGGTGGAGTGCTTTTAATATTCTTCTGGGGAATGATTTTTGGCACTATACTTATGGCTATCCTGTATGGCAGTGGTTATGAATTAAGTGATATTATGACCGGGAACATACCCGACTGGTTTTTTAATTCTGTAGTCCTTAGTCCGGGAGATTTACACCAAACAGCAGTTATGAGAGCTTTCGGAATAGATTCAGTTGATATGATGGGATTCTCATTTACAATGCCAGAGCTCTTGAGTATGGATCTTTTATTATTTGTTCATCTAATATGGTTTATGGTGCCTTTATTCTTGGCATACTTCTTCTTTAAAAGGAGAGATATCTGAGGCGGTAAAAGATAAGGGAAAATGACTAATTTTTTAGATGATATTCAAGTCCAGAATATCCCAAATAATTTGAAAATCCAGATGATGAGGAAAATGAAAAGATATGTCTAGACAAATTACGTCCCAATGAAATCGACCTTAAAACATATAAAACAGGAATCGATGTCCTGTTACCGAAGAAGCACAAGGGTGACAACATTGGATACGCCTAAGTGCGTGGTCAAAAACAACGGGCCAGTGGTCTAGGGGTTATGACGTCGCGCTTACAACGCGGAGGTCGCCGGTTCAATTCCGGCCTGGCCCATCAAAACTCTCTCAGAGAGTTTCCATGTGAAACAAATGTATTTTTGGGGTTTGCTGGTTTTACCGTGTTTTCCCCTTCCAAAATTTGATGGAATTTGAGGACACGATTAACCCAATTATATGGTGCTTGTTTGTAACACTGACTGGCATCCAGCACAAGAACCATATTACATATCGTAGCATAATACAAAATCTAGTTAAGTGAAAGCTTGAATGGAAAACAAAGATTGAACTGGGTGGATTATTAACCAATGATGAAGTTAAATCAATTTTAGGTGAAGATTTAATGGGTTGTGAATTCACCCAAACGTGCTGAAGTAAAAGATGCGATTCCTGCAATATTCTTACCAACCTTTTTATATATAACAAGTGATTTATTCTTTGGAGTGATATAATATGAAAAAAATATTATCAATATTAATGGTCCATATCTTAGTTCTTAGTGGACTTGGAGCAGTTGCTATAAACGGCGATAATACTAACAATGCACATCTAGAAACCTCAACTGAAATAATGAAGATTGATTTCCCATCACCAACGCTTGTTGAGAGCAATAACGATTATGTTAAATTGCGCTTTGTCGATGATGAATTGTATCTAATGAACCCAGGTAAACCAATGCTCCCACGGGTGTTGAAATCAATTAAACTTCCATTTGGTGCACGCAATATAAAGGTTGAGGTGATACCACAGGGAATTTCAGAATCTACGATTTCAAAAGAGATACTACCTACCCCCGCACCAGTGCCACTCTCACCAAATGTGGATTTTGTTGCCCCACCAAAGAAAGATATAAAGGTGTATACTAGTGATGCGCTGTATCCTTCTTCGTGGTATAGCTATAATGTGGGCTGTGGATTGAATGCAGATGGTGAACACGTTACTCATCTTACAGTAAATATTTATCCCGTTCGATACGCACCTGCGACAGGGACAATATGTGTGGCAGAAACGGCCGATGTAATAATAACTTTTGATGATCCAGAGGGAGATATTTTTCCACAGACAAGTGAGTATGACTTGGCAATCATCTCTCCATCAAGCTTCTCCAATGAGCTCCAACGATTGGTTGATCATAAAAATAGTTATGACATGAAGACACTTCTGAAGTCAACTGAAGAAATATATAATGAATACACTGGTGTGGATAAACCTGAGCAAATTAAGTATTTTATCAAAGATGCAATCGAAACATGGGGAATTAATTACGTTTTACTTGTTGGTGGTTTGAAATCGACAATTTATGCTAAACCAAGAGATAATATGAACGTGGGTGAAAAGGGATGGCATGTCCCGGTCCGGTATTCAAACATGAGGGCAGGTGGAGACCCGGGTTACCCCGTTGATTTATATTATGCTGATGTCTATAAACTTGGAGGGGAATTTGAATCTTGGGATTACGATGGAGATGGTGTTTTTGCGGAATGGCCTGATGATTATGGTGAATCCCGAGATATTTCGGATCTGTTACCCGATGTCGCCGTGGGGCGATTAGCATGTTCTGATGTTAAAGAAGTCAGTGATGTTGTCAATAAAATCATCACATACGAAACATCCACATATGGGTCAGATTGGTTTAAGAAAATGGTTGTTTATTCTGGTGATGGATTCCTTGATCAATTTGATTTAAATATCCAATGGGATACAAAAGAACTTGCAGATGGAGCATACACTATTAATGCTCAAAGCTTTAATCCTGAAGGAGATCAAGGACCAGTTGACACTATTCATATTACCTTAGATAGCACTGTTGCATCAGAGGTAACGTTTAACCATGATGATCATCTCAATCCAATATTACAAAATGGATATCCTGCACCACCAATCGCAGAAATTGTCTCTGTATCAGAAGGTGACATTCTTGGAAATACGGATGTAGCCTTTAAACCAAGTGAACGGGATGCCTACTGCAATACTCTTTTCTGGTGGGCAAATGTTTCCTATGTTGATGGAGTGCTCACCATTCGTGGTAAATCCTATGATCCAAAACCATATGGAAATTTATCAAGTATTCATGTCTGGGTTGAAAACGACCAAGAAGCCGTTGTTTTTTCAGACTGGAGAAATGACACACCCACCTACTATGAAGGGGAATGGGTAACCGGCGAAAAAGCAGTAAATGGTAGAGGTGGAGCATTATACTATATGCCTGAAGAATTTGACAAAGAAATTATCTGGTGCTCCAATGGCAAATTCAATGGACCAGATGATGTGATGAACTCATTTAGTGAAGGATACGGATTTGCCTTTTTCTCAGGTCACGGCAGCCCAGGATATTGGGGGGACCAATATCCAGGCATACCTGGAAATCGTCAATATGGTTCAGTTCATGGGCTTTATGTCTCACATATTCAATCTCGGTATCCATTTATTACGGGTCAACCTCTCTTTCCAATGAATACGTTATCAAACACAGGTAAACTACCTATAACTGTTGTCGGTGGCTGTCATAATAGCCTTTTTAACGTATCGCTTATTCCTTCTGCAATGCAATATTATACCATGCTTCTCGGGAGAAATAATTGGATGTGGACGTATTTTACTGCCGTTCCTCAATGTTGGAGCTGGTATATGGTTCAACTTCCAAATACTGGTGCGATTGCAACAATGGGTAACACCGGTCTTGGTTGGGGCTGGGAAGGAGAGTTCTGTACTGTTGGTGCAGGTGACGGCTGGATAAGTTCTGAATTTTTCAGACAGTACGGTGATCATTTCGGTCAGGAAAAATATGATATCCTTGGACATGTGTATCAGCAGACCCAGACCAGTTATATCAATCAGTTCAAAGATTTCACACTGCCAGAATCAGAATGTTGGTGGTACCCTGATTTTGGTTGGGATGCCATTGATCAACAAGCCGTTGAACAATGGGTGCTTTTAGGCGATCCTAGCTTAAAGATCGGAGGATATCAATAATCCTCCTTTTTTTTCTTTCATTGATAAAGTGTTAGAGGCTCATATCTAATCATTGAAATACAATTACTGTAGAAAAGATGCTTTGGTGTATGTTAAAGTCGGAAAAATGTCAAATCAAAAGGAAAGTTTTTAGTAATTAAGATGTGATTGCCCCATAGATGATTAAAATGGGGGGCAAAAGGAAGTTTTTAGCAAAACTCTTTCTTCCAAATCTTGGTAGCCCCGTCCAACTCAAATCATCTTCAAACTTGAAAAATGGGAAAAGATACTATGAATGAAAAATTTTTGTTTTCACTGGAAAACTGCATAAAATGCACTCAGACAAAAGAACTCTTAGCTGATAGAGACGATATAAAAATAGTGACGTTTCCGCATGATATCAATGAGTGGGATGATGAACAGTTGAATAATGCTAAATCTTATGATGTTTTTGAAGACCTTCAGAAAACTGCCCCTATCTTATGGATAGATGGAGAGAAAAAAATTGGTTACCTACGGATAAGAAAATGGTTACAGGATATTGAAAAACAAGATTGATTGACGATAAATCTAGATCAACCACGGGTCTATCGTACATATGATTTCATAATTTTTTAAAGAACTCCATCAGTTTTTCTAAGGATTTACCCCTATGTGAAAAGCAGTTTTTCTCCTCCGTATCCATCTGAGCAAACGTTCTGGTATCGCCATTAGGAATAAATATTGGATCATATCCAAAACCATGATCTCCCTGCTCACGATTGGAAATTCTGCCATTGCATTCTCCAATGAAAAACTTGGGCTTTTTACCTGGTGCACCATAAGCAAAAACGGATCTAAAACATGCTTTTCTTTTATCTATATTTACACCATCTAGTAATTTCAAAATACCGCTGCAGCCCACAGTATAAAAAACATAGGCAGAATACACACCAGGAAATCCATCTAAGATATCAATAAAAAGACCTGCATCTTCAAGAATAAACGGATGATTAAATTTTTCCTGCACATGTTTTACACCAAAGTATGCAACATCCTCCAAAGCATTTGCCTGTATCTCAGGATAACCAAGATTCTTCTGAACTACTTCGATATCCACTCCCAACAGTTTTGCCTTGGCTTCCTTTAGTTTTCCTTCATTACTTGTAATAAAGTATAGGGTTTTCATCTGTATCTGCCTCTTTTAACTATCTCCTCTATTTTTTTAACAACAAGATTCGCGTCTTCTTTTAATTCTTTTTTATAACCATCCAATACATAATCAAAACAATTAGCATGCCTGGAGTGTGTTGACTCAATT
Source organism: Thermoplasmatota archaeon (assembly GCA_030612095.1). Classification (GTDB taxonomy): domain Archaea; phylum Thermoplasmatota; class E2; order DHVEG-1; family DHVEG-1; genus JAUWWG01. Next base: position 12,722 of record JAUWOO010000021.1, read on the forward strand.
GCCTCCATTAAAACATGCAAGTCAACGCCTTTTGATTCCATCTCACCGTTTTTCTCACCAAGCCCAAAATCAATGAAGTAAATACAATCATCAAACAGCATCATGTTCGAGGTAGTAAGATCTCCATGAATAATATCATTATTATGAAGCTTTGCAATATTTTCTCCAATCTTTTCACAGATGTGAGCTCGTTCCCCCTCACTTAGCTCATTTAGTATATCTTTGACTCTCTTACCTTCGATGTATTCCATGGTTATTATACCATATTCTAGATCAACATCGTAGATGATCGGTACTGATACTCCTTGGAGGCGTGCGCCTGTTATCAGTTTAACTTCCCCTTTTGTTCTGAATGAAATGAGACGGTCATCGATATTTTTTATCCGGTATGTCTTTCGTACGCGCTTTTTTTGGACCACCTTAAATCCCATATAGTTTGATAAACAAATTTCTGCCTCTGCACCTCTATACAAAATTGTTTTTTCAGTCACGCCAACTCACATCCACCATATCTGTCCTGAACCGCTGATCAATGAAACTATCCTCAACCTTCATGCGTATACCACTATTATACATCAAAAGTCCCAGCCATGCGATCATAGCCCCGTTATCAATACACAGATCCTTTGATGGGGCAAAAAAATGTGCATCACGTTCTTTTGCCATAATTTGAACCATATTCCGCAGTCGTTTGTTACTTGCAACACCTCCACCAAGCAGTACCTCATTTTTTTCAGTATGTGCCATTGCCCGCTCTGTAACTTCAGTCAATGCCGCAAAAGTCGTTTCCTGCATAGAATAGCATATATCCTCTAGTCTTTGTCCTTTTTTATGGTATTGTTCTGCTGCAGTTAGTAAACCTGAGAAAGCAATGTCCATTCCTTTTATCGAGTAGGGTAGCTCCAGATACTTTTTCCCCTTTCTTGCCAGTTCTTCAATCTTTGGACCACATGGAAATTCAAACCCCATATTCCTACCAAATTTATCAAGACAATTCCCAATACCAATATCAAGAGTCTCACCAAAAACACGATATTTTCCTTCAGCAAAAGCGGTGATCTGAGTATTTGCACCAGATGTATACAACAGTACAGGATCCTTGCAGCCATCCAATGTCCCACGCCCAATCTCCAAATGAGCAACACAATGATTAACGCCCATAATTGGTTTATCAAGCGATAGTGAAAGCGCCCGTGCTGCAGTTGCCGCAGTTCTGAGACAAGGTCCCAGCCCAGGACCTTTTGAAAAGGATACCAAATCAATGTCAGCAAAATCAACTTGAGCTTTCTCTGCAGACTCTTTAATTAAATCTGCCACGTAAGAAGCATGGTGATTTGCTGCCTCTCGTGGGTGGATTCCTCCTTGCTTTGGCCTGTATATTTTGATTATATTTGATAGGACGTTACACTTTTTTCCAGTGCCATCCACAATGCCTACACCGATGGTATGGGCTGTTCCTTCTATGCCAACACAAATCATAATTGAGAGTTGTAAGTGGGAATGATATAAAATAAATTTGGTTTATCCACCGCTTATGATGAATACTAAGGTAATTTAAAAAGAGAATTAGAGATGATTACCTCGTTTCTTATTTATATCCAACTATCATTGCCCTAAATTGTGCAACCTCAATTTTTCAATAAAATCCCATTTATTACTTTTTAATCAGCTTGGTGTTTACAACTAAAACTTAGAATACTGCCTTAAAACTCTGTTTTACAATTCTGAAATTTTCTCATATAACATGTCTTCTAATCTGTTCAGTTCTTTTCGTTTTTTGTGCACTTTGTCGATTTCTTTTATTATGGATGTATATTTGTTATTCATTTTTACCACGATTATCATTTTTGCAGTTTTGTATATTTAATGATTGTTTTACAACTGTTATCCAAAAAATATTCTTGAAACCAATTGGCGTTTGTTAATTCAATCTAGCATATGGGAAAGTTGTTATTGCATGAACTACAAAATTCACAGATAAATAAGAAGAATTAATATTGGTTCTATTTTTTCTTTTGTAAATCTGTTTTTTCTTCTTCGCTCTTTTTCTTTTCCGTTTCTGTGGGCGGCGCATTTTCGATGTAGATATATCCAGTCTTAAAGAGAGCAAAAATGATTACGGCAACCACAATGACTATTGACAGTAGTATTACTATCGGCCATGGAAATTCATCTGACGGTTCCTCTGATTCATATGGTACTGTTTCTCCACTTTGTGGGTCATAGGTATAATCCCATTCTCCATCTCCGTTAGCATCTATCTTGTATTTACCATCTTCCAGTCCTATTGCTGTACCGAATCCACTAGCTGAATTGTAGAATGTATCATATGTTCCGTCACCATCAGTGTCAACAATATATCCATTTTCTATACCCGTTAGTTTTACATCTGAAGCATCTTTTGGATCTGATCCTAGCTCCTTTTCAGTCTCATCATCGATACCGTCCTTATCTGAATCAAGAAGTATAGTTGCTGTGGTTGTAGCATTATCCGTTAAACCATCATTATCTGTAACAGTAAGGTTTATGGTGAACACTCCTGCAGCAGTGAAGCTATGAGTAGGTTTGACACCAGATGCTGTTTTTCCATCACCGAAATCCCAGGAGTAGCTAACAATAGTTCCATCGGGATCATAACTATTATATCCATCGAAGATGATACTTTGGAATGTTAATCCATTGTATGGCCCATTGACATTTGCCACAGGTGAAGACTTCTCTTCCCCGCTTATTGTTGCAGTGGTTGTATTAGTAGCAGTTGCACCACCATCGTCTTTGACCTCAAGTTTGAGGATATAGGTCCCTGCTGATGAGTAGGAATGTGTTGTTGTTGGAGTTGTCAACCAATCTGTATCGTATGTTCCATCATTGTCAAAATCCCATCTGTATCCTGTGATTGTACCATCCGAATCAGAGCTCTCCGATCCATCAAAAGTTATTAGTTGGTACACAGAGCCCTCATAAGGTCCACCTGCATTGGCTAATGGGTTTTGATTCGTTGAAGAAGGTGGTTGATACGGTGGTGTAGGTGATTCTGCCGATTTTATTAAAATAGATGTGTCATAAGTGGTATCCAACACATTTGGTCCTCTAGAATATGCTTTTGCTCCTGTCAGTCTGATATCACACGTACCTGCTTGTACTGCAGTGAAGCTTACGTTAAACATTGTAGTGTTAGTTGTTGATACTGTTGTATTTATGAATGCTTGAATTCCTGTTATTTTTCCAGCATTATTGTCTATGGTCCCATTATCGTAAAACTCCCGCCAATAAGGATCGATTGACACAGAATCTGCATATGCATTGTTAAACCTAAGCTGACCAACCCACCACGAATCTACAGTTTCATTAGAATTTAACCATACAGTGACATTAAAAGTGTCGCCGACTATCACCTCTTCTGATGATGTATAGCACCCCATCTTGGTGTTGCCAGCTGCCGAAACTGGGAATGAAATGATAAACGTTAAAGAGGTTATAAGCATTAAACCAATGAGAATTTCAACAGATATTTTTTTCGTTTTTTCACCTCACGTTCTGTTATTCCAAATATAAGATAAATCCTGGACGACTATGGTCCCATCATTATTCACATCATACAAACCATCATATGGTTTTGAACCAGTACAATATCCCCAAGTATAACTTAAATCTTGTACATTTACAACTCCATTATTACTAACATCGTATCTTGAGCCTGTTGTGGTA
>JAUWOO010000120.1 GCA_030612095.1 Thermoplasmatota archaeon
CCTGTTGATGACACACATATTTTCATATATTTCCGCCTCTTCACATTCAGTTTATGTCTTACAAATTCCTATTTTTCCCTTTTTCTTATCACTATACTAGTACCATTCTTGATGTATATCTGATTTTCAGATGATGGATTACTTACACTTGTGAATCCAAGGTTTTCAACAAATTCTTTTATTTTTTTTACCTCAACTAAGTCATTGTTTTCTTGAAATCTATTCATAGTTATTTTCCTCATTTTGAACAATACTTTTTTTATTTTATCCTCGGGTCATCGGTGCCCCACATTTGGGACATTTTCTCGAATTACACGGAACACCAAGTTGATGAAGCTCCTGGTATCCGCAGTTTGGACATATGCATTCCCCGCCAGGACCACGGGCAAATCCACCGCCAAGGCCCCTACGTCCGCCTCTGCCAAACCCTCCTCCACCACGTCCCGGCATTTTCACTTCACCTCTTTTTTGTTTACAATTTTCTCGATATTTTCTACAATCTCTACAAATACTTTCGCTGCATCAGAGTTCATATTTTTAACGACAAATGGCTCCCCTGAATCACCAGTTTCTACAATTCTTGCATCCAGCGGAATTTTACCTAGAAATGGCACATTAAAATCCTTGGACGCTTTTAATCCTCCACCTGTTTTGAAGATATCAATAGACTTACCACAATATGGACATTTAAAACCACTCATATTCTCAATAATTCCAATAACAGGCATATTCATTTTCTTCACAAAATTGATAGATTTCCGTACACTTACCAATGCAACATCCTGCGGCGTTGTCACAATAATAGCACCATCACAGTTGGGGATAAGCTGTGCTATACTCAGCGGCTCATCGCCAGTTCCAGGAGGAATATCCACCACCAAATAGTCTAAAACCCCCCAGTCAACATCTCCAATAAGCTGTTTTATCGCCATCATTTTTAACGGCCCACGCCAAATCACAGGCGAATCCCTGTCTTGGGTGAGGAAACCCATTGACATAACTTTTAACTTTGGTGAAAAGAAAACCGGATTCATACCTACTACAGATGCCCCTGGCTTCTTGTCCTCGACACCAAGCATCTTAGGTATACTTGGACCATGAATGTCGATATCAAGTATTCCCACGTCATGACCTTCTTTTGACAATGCAACAGCAAGATTTGCAGATACTGTGCTTTTACCAACGCCACCTTTACCACTTAAAACCAGAATCTTATGTTTTATTTTACCTAAACTAGTGGTAACTTTAGAGTCATCGTATGCCTTTTTTTCCATATTTCACTCCTAAATATCTATGTGCTACTAAAAATCTTAGTAAGTTTAAAAGAAAGACAAAGGCGATAAACGCCCTCTTATATCTCTCTAAGGAACTTCCTTTTTTTCTTTAGAAAGTTCCTGGAGTCTTTCCTTTATAGCTTTGAGTTCACCCTCTAGGCCTTTGACCATGCCTTCAAGGTTGGATTTCTCTTCATCCTTGCTGGGTTCTGGATAAGTGTCTCTGTAGTATGGCACTGATCCGTAGTAGGGATCTGGGTAATAATCTCTTCGCCAAAATCCTCTGCCACGTCCCCAAAATCCACGTCCAAAGCCTCGACCCCAGCCTCTGCCAAAGCCTCTACCTCTAGGTGCCCCTTTTGTGAATCCTGGGCTATCATATCCTGAGCAGTAGCCCAATCCTCGTCCAGTTCTTGACCCATAGCCTCCAGGTCCTGTTCTATCGCCACCTGGCATATTTTATTTCACCTCCTTAATTTTATTTAATTTCTTTCTCCTAAACATTCTTTCGTATAGCTTTTTCACTCTTCTGTCTGCATGTTTTCCATAGACTCTTTCCATGTTTTTTCACCCTTTAATTTTTTAATCGTATGGTTAAGAGCTATAGAGTCGTAATCTGAATAGCAATGAAAGGGATGGACTGTGTGGGAGGAAAATTTATGAATTAATCTGATTTTTCATAACTCTACAACCTTGTAGCAATGTATTGAAACATATTCATAAATGTTATCACAATAATTATCAACAAAATTTCATTTTTTACCAATATTTATCAAAAATAATTATATAGGTGATCTGCATACCAAATAAAACATTGGCTAGATAAAAAGGTGAAATATGTCGAAAGAAAGTATAAAACTAGACCAAAAAGATAGAAAAATAATCACCCTGCTTCATGACAATCAAGAAATATCTCAAGATGAAATTGCTAAAATAGTTCATTTATCTCAACCTTCTATTGCTATGCGTGTAAAAAAACTCAAAGAAAAAGGAATAATGAACCATATTATGGGAGTAAATCTCAACAAAGTAGGAATATACGTAGCAATAATAACTGTTAGAACTACCAATACTACCAAGATTTTGAATATGTTTCGTGACTGCCCCTTCTTTTTAAATGGATTTGTCATATCTGGAAAAGAAAACTTGATGTTATTATTCGCAGGTGAGGATTTAGCATCTCTAGAATCCATGATAGACTGTCGCATACGCCCTGACGAAGATGTTCAAAGTGCAGATTTTACGATCATGATATCAAGTATAAAAGATTTTGTAATGCCCATAAAACTAGTCGAAAGACCTCTAAGCAAACCTCCTTGCGGAGTAGATTATAAAGGATGCCAAGCATACGATGAAAATCGTTGCTTCGGCTGCCCTGCTACCAGCCGGTATAAAGGAGTCTTTTGGTAGAGATATTTCAAATTGGGATATGGTTATAAAAAAATATTATTTTCCAAAGACCCCGAAATATCTTTGTTGGAATTTTTTATGCAGAAGTTTTATAGAGAAAAGGGGGGTTTTTACTGGTAAAATTATGTTCAACCTCTCTCGTATAAATTACAGGAGAAAAATGGTGTTCTACAGGAGGAAGCTATTTTTTCATTATACTTGACATAGTTCCGTCTTCTCTCTGTTCCCTTAAGCAATGTATCATCGATCTTCTTCTGCTATCGAATGATACTGGGTAGCACCATAGTATTTTCTAATCAACTGATGCAGGGTAAGTTCCCCAATTACTTCTTTATTTTTCAATACAGGAACTCTTCTTAACCTATGAATTGTCATCTTCTCTAGGACGTCGATAATTTTATCATCAGGTCCACATGATATTACTTTACGACGCATAATATCTTCCGCTGTCTTCACAGTTCCATGCCGAATCGACCGTATATCAGGCATTCCAAACACATAAGACGGAAATTCTTTTGGAGCCAGTATTGAAAGTGCATCATGTTCTGTTATTAATCCTACAAGTTCTTTATTTTCTTTACCCTTTACAACCCATATGTGATTTCTTGCACCTAAGATGTTTAGGACATGATGGATACCTTCTTTTTTTTCAATTATTGGCAGATCCCAAACTCTTTTATCCATTAGTTGCTCTACCCTCAGTTCATAGAATTCTGATACTAATCGTTTCCCTCTTGCCATTATCATATCACCAATTTCAATGCAGTATTTAATAATTACTTTCTAAGAATCCTTGCAAATACTGGCGGTGAAATAACTGTTGTTACAATCACCATTACCAATATTGCAGAGGCTATTTCTGTGTTTATTATCCCATATCTTAATCCCAATTTAACCAATATCAGTTCTACACCTGCCCTAGGAATCATTGCTATGCCTACTCCGATTGATTCACGGTTATCAAATTTTATTAATTTTGCACCCAGACTACATCCTGCTAGTTTTCCTACAATTGCAACCATTAACAAAATACCAGCAAATCCACCTATAGATAAAAATGCGTTTAAATCAAAAGTCATCCCTACAGTTACAAAAAACACAGGTATGAAAAATCCTCCTCCTATCAAAGACATATTATCTTTCAGCCCTCTAAAAAAACTTAGCTGCCCAAGTACTATACCAGCGATAAACGCTCCGATTATTATTGACAATCCGATATTCTCTGCTACTAAAGAAAACAGTAAGGCAACTAGGATACCTACTATAAGCAAGTTTTCTCTACCTAGTTTTGCCTTTGAAAGATATTTATCTAAAACGCCGCTTACTCTATCTTTCGTTAATAAAACAGCAATCAACAAGAATAACAAAGCAAGAATTAGGAATATACTGATATCCCATATGTCTGCATACCCAATTTTTACTACGCCTATAAAAATAGCTATTATAACCACGCTGATGATATCATCTATTACAGCAGCTCCCATTACCAAGCTACCCAACCTTGTTCCTATTATTCCCAATTCAAGCAAAATTTCTGCATTTACCCCAATAGATGTTGCCATAAGAGCAGCTCCAACAAAAAGAGCGGTAATATATGAAAATCCAAACCATATCGCTGCAATATAGCCTAATATAAAGGGTAAAATCACACCAAGTATGGCAACTACTGCAGAGCTCTTTCCTATTTTTTTAAATTCTTTTAAATTGAGTGATAGACCAGCAGACAACAAAAGAAATAATATTCCAATATCTGCAAAGTTGCTGACAACAGGATCTAAAACCCGTGTACCCTCCCCCGTTATTAAACTCATGTTTCCAATTATTGCTCCAAGAACCATCTCTCCTAAAATAATAGGTTGCTTTAGCTTTTTAGATAAAAATCTGCCTACCAACGCAGCAGCAAGAACAATTACTATGCTAGTAATAAAATCCATTAATCTCTGAAATCTACGTTAGGTAGTTAAATGTTTATTTGCCTTTTTCATCTCGCTCTTTTTTTTGCCATCTCGTAATTTATCCTTTTTTGATTGACCATTCGAACCGTTCGAGAAGTGGATTAATTTTATCTTAAAGTTAAAAAAGGATTATACTGTAGTGCTAGTTACTCATACATTACGTAAAGCGAAAAGACTTGCCGATTATGTGATTTTCCTTTACTTTGACGAGGTCATTGAAAAAGGATCAGCGGATGAGGTTTTTAACAATCCTAAAAACACTAAAACAAAAGCGTATCTTGACGGAGATATAAGTTAAAAACTTGGTTTGTTCAAATCTCTCTACTGTTGAGCATAATAATTGATTGCTTGCTGTCTAATTACCAAATCGTATTGTAAAAATAACAAAATATTTGTAATCGAATTTCCCTCTCTTTGTTGGTAGTTTTCATGAAGATTGAATTGGACGATGTTAGATGTATCAAGGAGGCAGCAATTACAATTCGCGGCTCAAGAAAAAGGATAACAGTACCTTCTGAGGCTATTGAAATTTTAGGTTTAGAAAATGGTGATAAGCTGCGATGGGTTGTTCTAAACGATGGAACAGTTACTATTCATAAAGCAAATTGATC
>JAUWOO010000116.1 GCA_030612095.1 Thermoplasmatota archaeon
TGTGGGTCCTTTGCATCTTGTGGCTGCGGCTGCGTGAGGTTCCAGTCATAGAAGAAAACCTCTGTGTAATATTGCGCCATCTCTTCATTTTCTATGATTATTCCCGCCTCACGATTGCGGATAACTGAGTTTTCATTCCAGTTGATGCTTGCAATTAAAACGGATTCATTGTCAACGATCATCCCCTTGTTGTGGATATTACTGAAATATGACCAATTTGAATAAATGAATTTCACTTCAACTCCGTTTTCCTCGAAGTATTGTTTTGTCAGATTACATTTTTCATTAGTAGCATCATAGCGCGGATTATAATTCAATATCACTTTGATATCTATGCCTGATTTGGACTTATTAACCAGACGTTCAACAAAAGGATTCACTCCATTATTCCAATCTCTATAAACGTACAGCTGCTCAATGTATATGCTCTCTTTAGCCGACTCGATCATATCACATATTGCTTTGTAACTTGTATCTGGAGAAAAGACGGGGATGGCAGAAAAATTTCCTGTGATAGTTTTGGGCATAAATTGAGGTTCATACGATCCTCTATACACCGAATTATCCATGTAATAATCGGGCGGAACTGAAAAATCCATGTCATGAAATGAGTAGCTATCACAACGCTTCGGATTCCAGTCATCAAGAAAAACACCAAGGAAATACTCAGCAACATTTTCGCTTCTTACCACTATTCCCCATTCGCGATTACCAAATGTGGGATCTTTTGGTATGCCTGTTTTGGCCCAGTTACAACTTTCTACAATTACAGTGTTATTATCAATTACAAGATATTTTCCATGATCAAATGTATAACGTGCATGGACATCGTTTTCCTCGTCATTTACGATAAGTCTGATGTTGCCCCCATATGTTGCAATTCTATTTAGTATGAATTTTTCCTTGTCACTTATACCTCCTACGGGTGATCCTTCCAAGAATATGTTTACTGAGACATTTCTTCTGAGGACTGCAACAAGTTCATCGCATAGGAAAGGATTTGTGAATTCATAGATGTTGAAATAAATTGATTCATTGGCTTTTCTCAGTTCACTTACTATTGTTTCAAAACTGCAGTCGGGTGAGACAAACGTTTTTACTTCTCCATTAAAAGAAATATTTACGAAAGGAAAATCAGATTGTCCAATACCATATCTCCTTGGATGAGACCAGTCACTTGATGTATTTGTGTCAACTGGTATATCTTGATTGAAATTTCTTTTTAGGATGGTGCCTGTCCCTGAACTTGGAATCGGCAGGCCATCCCATCCACTGCAGTTACAATCTGATTCGCCATACGCCAAGATATCAATTGTATGGTTGTAGAAACTTTTTAATGCAAGCATGGCACCGTTATTGCTTAAAGTAAATTGTTTAGATGAACACATCTGGGGCACATCATCACTTGAATCTACATTGTACTCGAAATCTGGTTTTCTACCTGTTTCCCACGTGAAAGCACTAGCGTTTTGTGTGACGCATAGGTAAGTTTCTGGGGCTATTGTGGTATTATCTGGGAATATGATCTTTCTTTGATCGCCTCTATTTTTCAAAGGTTGATTTGTTATATACCAACCTGAGATGTTCAAGCTATGATTTGTAGGGTTATATATTGTGACAAATTCGTTATTAACTCTGGAATGTGTATGATAGTAAACCTCTGTTATCAAAAGATTTTCTCCGTCTTTAACTGGACATGTATCAAATATATTTACCTCGACTGACAGTTCATTGTTGAATTCATCTAGTTCATCGATCCGTTCATTCCCATCAGCTATTACAAAAACAATATGACCACCAGGTTCCACATCAATTGTATCCCATTTCATAGAAGGGTATTTCTGGTATTTGCCAATTGATTCATATGATTTACTTCCGATAAAATGCTCTTCATCGATAGAATCATAATAAAACATAGCACTTGCATCTGTGGCATTTTCATTTCCAATGTTTTTGAAAAATGCCTTTATTCTTATGGTTTCTCCTTGTCCAAAAATGTCACTTTCGTTGTTATCTTCGTCATAAACTTTTATGTTTGTAATAGTTAGATCAGGTGCAATAATATCGGTATAAAATGCTATCTTGTCTGATTCTCCAATGTCTTTTTCAGAGGTTATTAAAACGTCTACATTAGTGCCACTAAATTCACGTTTCCTATGCTGACATGGTACTATATGCAGATTAATGTTGCATTCCTCCCCAGGACCTAGCGATATTGCTTTTTTCTCTAGTTCCACGTCCCATCCATTGGTGACCTGATCAATAGATACATGTACGGTATCATTGAAATCACCGGTATTTTTTAAAGTTAGAGGGATATCAAGAGTTTCACTTCTTTTCACCATATAAGAAGTCTCTGGCGAGTTGATATTAACTCCATATTTGCCCTGTTCAATGGTTATATTGGAGATAACATGTATTGCATTATCGTTTCCATCTAATATTTTTACAGTATAGTTTGAACCAACAGGAGATGCTACCTTGTAATATCCAGATTTTGAAGTAAGGTCATCATCAATTTCATTATCTTCTGTGACATAGATACCAGTGACAACACCCGTATGGTTTTCAACGATGGTGATTTTGTTTTGTAGAAACGTATTATTTTCTTCAGCTACTCCTATAATACATCCTCCACTTGTAGCATTTGACGTGCTTTTATCCATATCCATGAGGAATATAGCATTGGAAATTTCATCCGAGTAGTCATCTTTTCTAATTTTCACATTTATATATGCTGTGTCATTTTCCTCGATGTTCCTTTGATATTCTTTGTATTCTTTTTTGAATCTTAGGTAGATCCAGTCAGACCAATTTCCATGTTCATCGGTAGTTATGTTGAATACGTATCGATCCGAGTACATCCACGAGGTTCCATCCCATGTTTGACTTGCAGGCCAACGGCTGGAGATGTTTCCAACTATATATGATTTTAATTGATAACTTTCGTCAGGAAAATAGTTACTAATGTTTGGTTTGATAGCAAAAGGAATGCCATATTCAGAATTATTTTGTATTTTTGGTATGTGGCTTGGGCACAATGCTATGTCCAAGTTTCCCCCTTGTATGAATTTATTCTTGCTACCTGGTGTAGGAATTATCCCATCATAAAAATCAATGGTGGAGTTGTTTGTATCTAGACCACTATGTCTGGCTAGGGAGTGTCCTTCGTCTACTAAATCGGTGGGCATACCAGGTACATCTGTGTAGTCATAACTCCATTCTACAGCATCTGTAAAGTTTCCTGTGATATTTTTAAGTATTAATTTATCTTCGTTATTTCCTAGTCCATTTCCTATGTTGGAGTCATCAATGTAAAGTCTTGTTGTATTGGCAGGGATAGAGAAGTTTTCATAGATTTTTGTTCCATGATCCGCTATGATAGCATAGCTATATGCTGGAATTATAGTAGTTCCGTTTCCATGGTCTCTATCACCCTCTAAAAAATCCTCGGCGTAATTATCAGTTATGCTCCAACCTGAAACATTGATGGAATGATTTGTGGGGTTGTATAGTTCTATCCACTCGTTGTAATTATCGTTTTGTTCTGGGTCATACATTATCTCGTTTATTACAATGGTTGCAGGTTCCCCTGATACAACATTTAGATTTATAAATATTAATAAAATTAGCATTATAATAAAGAATTTCGATGGATTAACCTCACCTCTACTATGTATCAATCAACTTCCCCCAAATTATACTAGAGGGCGGGGAGGGATTTGAACCCCCGTATGCGGATCTGCAGTCCGCCACATAGCCACTTTGTTACCCGCCCATTGTTTAGGTATTACCATAAAAGGTCGTATGTGTTAAGTGTGTCTCTGGAATTCTGTCTCTGGTTTTAATTCTTTTGGTTGTGCTGGAGGAAGACAACGGAATTTCCAAATGAAGCCAAAACTCATTTGGAAATCCCAATAGAAGCAACATTTTTCTGTAGAAACATTAAAGAAAAGCGGTCCTTTTTTGCTTGCATGGTCCGCACCGGTAATAAAAAATCATTCCCCCATCTTTCAAATTTGGTTGAAGAGTCACTTTGTGGTCTTTCTCCAATTCAAACAATCATGAAAATGGCAGAAGAACGTAACATTGTAAAAATGGGTCTTAATCCTGAAGAGGTTATTTCTTTTGGAGGTGGTTGGTGTAATCATCATGCACCTGAGAATTTACGAAATGCTTACAAGGAAATAGTTGAGAATAAAACGTATTTTCACAAATCAGGTCGTTATAGTACTATTGCTGGTGACTACAACTGTAGAGAACAACTAGCTAGATTTGAAAAGAACATCTATGGGGTTAAAGGCTTACAACCTTCAAATATTATCCTTGGGCATTCTTCTACTCAGTTATTTCATGATATTCTAAGAGTTTTATGCAATGCTGGTGACGATATTTGTTTTCTTGATCCGACCTATGCTAATTATGTAAACGCTGTAAAATGTGCACTTCCTGGTTCAAAGATGAGATTCATCCCTGCTTTAGAATCCAATACCTGGGAGTATTTACCCGATCCTGATTCTTCATTGGAAGTTTTGAAGAGTCGTTGTGATAAAGGTGCAAGAGTTTTTGTTATTCCTGTTCCTGATAATCCTACTAGTCAGATACCAACTGATGAGTTTCTTAAGGGATCTCTTGAGATTTTGGAAGATCGCGGTGGTTTTTTGATTTTGGATTGCGCCTATAAATCATTGTGGTTTGGGAAGATGTCACGGTGTTTTTCTTGGTCATCCATTGATATGCCAAATTTGGTAACTCTTCATTCGAATTCCAAATGGCTTTCTGGCCTTGGCCGGCGGTTGGGCTGGATTGAAGCTGATGTAAATGTTACTTCCGGGCTTGAAAAATTAAATGAATCGGTTCTTTTGTCTCCCGATACCATGCATAGTATGGCTACTGCCAGGTTCCTGGAAAAAACGCTCGAAGATAGAAGTCTTAAAAGTTTTATCGATGAAACAAGACGCCTTTATGAAAAAACTGCAGCAGTCATGATAGATAGTATTGATGATTGTCTTGGTTGGAATAGATTGAAACCGCAGGGTGGTTTGTATACCTGTTGCCCAACACCTGAAGGTGAAGAACCTGTTGGATTTGTTGAACGAGTGTTGAAAAATACAGGCGTTCTTCTTATTCCCGGCAGGGGATTTGGACCAAGTATGGAGCAAGCAGTTCGTTTATCCTATGGTCCCCTCTGTTATGGTCATGAGTTGATAAAGGAGGGCATGGAACGGATTGGATGTTTTCTTTCAAAAAGTAAATGTTAATCTCTAATTGATTAGATTGGGAAATTCTATTCTGAAGTACTACATAAGATTGGATTACTACATAAGCAGAATGGAAATTATGACATTTTGCTATGGATGTATTTTACAAATAGCTACTTTTCTGAAGTTACCAAATGAAGTCCGTATCTCATACACCAAAAAAACCCTGGAAAAAGAATTACCACTTCAGGAATTGCAAT
>JAUWOO010000076.1 GCA_030612095.1 Thermoplasmatota archaeon
AGGAGTCCGCCTTGAAATTGATTCCAGAATGGGAGAAATAGCCATTAATGACCACAATGTAGACGAACCGCTACAGGTTTTAAAGTTGGAAAGCGTCATACTTGCTATAGGCAGAGGTTTTTCTCCTGAACACGCCATGAAACTGCTGAATGATAATACCGATTTATTCATTTTTGATATTCATGATTATGTAAGTAAAAAAGAATCGCATGTTAGGAGGTTAAAAAGTAGAATCATTGGCACTGAAGGCAAGACTAAGCGCGTCCTTGAGGAATTAACTGATTCGTACATATCTGTATATGGTCATACGGTTTCCATTATCACCGATTTTGTGAGTATGGATATAGCAAAAAGGGCAATTGATAAACTTTTAAGTGGTAGCAAACACGCTACAGTTTATAGATTCATTGAAAGCAATATGAGGCAATTGAGACTGGGCGGAAAACTATAATTCAACAGGTAATCTTTTAATACGATATTCTATTCTGTTGTGCTAATTATGACCATTTAATTGCCGTCCTAGCTCAGTTGGTGGAGCACTCGGCTGTTAACCGAGCGGTCGCCGGTTCGAGTCCGGCGGACGGCGTGATGAGTTAGGGGATAACGCCCCAACCTAACATGGAAAATTGTTTTTTGATGTTATAAGGAGAACGCTATCTTTATTCTTTCATTTTTATATTTATAAAACCCTCATTTTTTGAATTTTAAGACTAAATCTCTTAGATCATGCCATCAACAACGACCTTGCCATATGCCTGTCTTTTTTAATTGAGAATTATGCAGGTAATAATGCATGCATAAATTATATTAAGTCAAATACGTTTTTTGTTTTATGATGGGATGCGAATTTAAAACTCAAGTGAAGCTTGACTATATCCAAGATTTTGAGATGATGTTTGAGAGGATGAAAATAGATCGTCCGCGCGAGGCTGCAGTATACTATGCAACTCTTGTGATAGACTGCCCAAAAGAGTTTTCTGATTTTTTGAAAACTGCTGAGGATTTGGCCAATATTACCCGACGCCCTCTCGAAACCGGACGGGCTTCATTATTAAAAAATGGACTTATAGCAAAGGTATTGTTCTCCCATGAAGCAGATGAAGATTTCGGAAGGGAGAGTTACCTTCCAGTACACCCAAGAGCAATATGGGAAAACATCAAAGATGACTTAAAATCGGTCATTGTAGAAGACACATATAGAGCTATAAAACACCATTTAGAAGAATATAGTAGATGCTATACCAGTAATTTCAAAAAATATGGCATAAAACTTAAAAGAAATGGTAATGTGACCCTACAATACAGTGGAAAGTGGATATTATATACCGCTCTAAGTAACTGCCTAGATGAGAACCACAACCTTAAAATGCAGGTTGGCGGAGAACGATTGTTTGAAGAACCTTTTATAAAATACTTCAGGAAATTTTTGGATTTAGATACAAAGATTCAGCTAATAGTGGATACCAAGGATAGCATAAATGCTGCAAAGGAATTGAAGAAAACCTATGGAGGTAACCTTGATATAAGATATTTCTCAGAGGAAATATCTGGAACGATCCGTAACTATGTCTTTGGAAAAGAGATGGCAGTAAATGGTATCAAGATTCTTCCAGAAAAAAGTAGTGAGCCATCATACGTTGGCACAGCATATGTTAATTTAGAAGACATCGAGGTTTTAAACGATAAATTCAACAGCTTATGGGATATGGCAAAACCTCTAAAATAATTCCAAGAAATCCAAAATTAAATGATAATTCTTTTACTTAAATCTAATTGTTTCAAGATTCATTGGAGCAATTGTATTCAGATTGAATTTCTTATGCATTGTAGAAGAGAGATCGAGACATTTGGATTCTTCCCCATGACCAAAAATAACCTTTTCAGGACGTGGAGACATATTATTTATATAATTAAGAAGTTGTCTACGGTCACTATGTCCTGAGAAACCATCACAGGTTTCAACGTTCATGTTCATCTTAATGTTGACTATATTACCACCAATATTTAGAGGTAATTCGTCCCATCCTCTCTGAATTCTTCTCCCTACGGTTCCCTCAGCCTGATAACCAACAAATATCATCGTATTCTTTTTATCCTGAGCCCAATCCTTGAAATATTCCATGACTGGACCGCCGTTCATCATACCACTCGTAGCAAGCACAATGCATGGGTCTGGATCTGCGATTATCTTCTTCCTCATTTCATGATTTTCAACACGCACAAAAATATCTGACAAAAGAGGGTTTTCTCCCTTTTGGAATATCTGAGCCCTCAGTTTGTTGTTAAGATACTCTGGATACGCTGTATGTATCGCCGTAGCTTCCCATATCATTCCATCAAGATACACAGGAACTTTTGGTATCTTCTTTGCCCGCATAAGATCCTCAAGGACAATCATAACCTCTTGGCTTCTGCCCACCGCAAAAACAGGTATTAAAACATTTCCTTTTTTCTTTAAGCACCGTTCGGCAATGTCTTTAAGATTCTGTGTAGCTTCATTTCTACTAGGTTGAAAATCATCTCTTCCCCCATATGTTGCTTCCATGAAAATGGCTTCAAGACGAGGGAAACGATTAACAGCAGGATTAAACAGCCAAGTACGTTCGTATTTAATGTCACCGCTGAAAGCAATATTATAAAGCCCTTCACCCACATGAAAATGAGCGGTTGAAGAACCTAAGATATGCCCGGCATTGTGAAGCGTGAGACGTACGTCGGGCGTTATATCAGTAGTATCACCATAATCCATGGTAATACAATGTTTAATAACATCACGTATGTTTTCCGCAGAATATGGAATTTTTCTCGCATCTGCAGCCGCAACTTTAAGGTAATCCATCTGAAGCAAGGTCATCATATCTCTAGTTGGAGGTGTACAATAGACAGGCCCATCAAAACCATATTTGTACAACAACGGTACCAAACCTGAATGATCGAGATGTGCATGAGTAACCACAACAGCATCAATTGTTTCCAGAGGTAAAACTTCTGGAAGATGAATATATGGAGAACCATTGTTATCGGAAGAAACATCAACACCACAGTCGATCAATATCTTACTATCTTGTGTATGAAGCATGCTGCAGGATCTACCTACCTCTCGAAAGCCACCAAGAGCCACAACCCTAACAAACCTTTCCCCTTTAGATACACCCCTATGAAGTTTTCTACCAACCTTGCGCAATATCTCTTTTCTCTCATCGCTCATCAATCTGAGATAGCCACGGATTTCCTTTACTGTCTTAGATTGGATTGGAGGAGTTCTGATAATATTAGGTGCCCAGTTTACGGTTTTCCGTATTTCATTGAGAAAAATACCCTGTTTACCAATAGCAACACCTGGTTTCATGACTTCAATGGTTACTTCCCCCACATCGGGCAGGAAATAGATGTTGGTTATTTCAGCATCCTTTGGAATTATGTTTCTTATCTTCTTCTCAGCTATTTCTATGTCAGATATAACTGAAGGATCTGGACGTACAACAATACGTCTCTGAAGCAGTTTAGCTAGTTGTCTCACTAGATCTTCATTAGAAGCAAATTTATCAGGATGCTTTGTATATATAACAACCAATGCCCCCTCAAACTCTACATTTGAAACATCAATGCTTGGTGGGATAACGCCCCGTACTTTTCCCTTAGTTTCTCGTAAAACATCATCTACAGTCATTGTATACCCTTTACAACTTTTTATACTCTAGATATCTAGTATTTAGAGCAAATTATAAGAAATAAATATGATTTTTTGCCTACTTTGCAAGTTTATCCATACGTTTTTTTATCTCTTCTTCAGGAATTTCTTTGAATCCCTCTTTTGTTATAACCGCAACGCTTATCATGCCACCTGATGCAGAATCTCTATTCTTAGCTGCAGTTATAGCCCTTACAGCAAGATCTATTCCTTCATCTGCAGTTATATCATCTTTATAGTTATCTTCCAGAACACCAAATACATAGGGTGAACCAGAGCCTCCAGCCGTATATTTATCAGGTATCGCTCCACCCGCAGCATCTAGCGAATATACATATCCTCCTGTGTTATCATACCCACCTAGTATCAACTGGACATAATACGGAGCGAATTTTCTTTGATTCATTATGTTTGACATTAGTGTTGCTGCACTCTTAACAGGCATCCGTACAGTTCTTTTTAATCTATATAAATTAGCCTCTGCATTAAGATAGCGAGCAAGAACTTGTAAATCTCCGACTAAACCTGCAGTCGCCAGTGCAAGATGTTCATCAATCTTATATAGTTTCTTTGTGGCTTTATGGGCAATAAGTGTTCCCATCGTCGCTCTTTGTTCAGTTGCAATTACTACGCCTTCTTTACATACCATTCCTAGTGTGGTAGTACCCGTCTTCTTTAAATCTTCTGGTGCCATAATAACTCCTCAAAATCAGGAAAAATACAAGCTAGAATCCTACAAGCTTTATATAAAACTTACGCAAAGATTTATTTTTGCTCAGAGAACAATGCAGCAACCCTATTTACCTGATCCTTATGTGCCAAAACAGTTACCTTATCTCCAGAGAATAGTTCTATGTCATCGGTGGGAATGATGAATTTACGATCTCTTTCAACGGCAACTATTAGACTCTTCTTTGGTAAACCTATATCAGTTATAGTTTTTCCAGAGAGTTTTGAATTTGAATTAATCGGTAGACGGAATATCTCAGCATACACCCCTACATTCATATATTCTTCCACAGTTGGATGTTTTATCGATTTATAGAGATGTTCTGCCATGACAATATTGGGGCTTTTCACCATCTTCACACCTTTTTCCATGTACATAGGCTTACTCTCTTCCTGATTTACTACTGAAATTAGATGTTTTACGCCTTTGTTTTTAGCAAGAGAAACCACCATAAGATTCGTTGCATCATCGTCTGTTGTAGTTACAAGCACATCTGCTTTTTTTACCTCTGATTCGTCTAGCGTATCTTCCTGAGTTGCATCGGCATTTATCGCTACTGCATCGTATTTTCTTGCAATTTCTTCACATCTTGCTTGGTCTTTATCGATTACTATGACGTTGTGGTTTCCATCTTTTAGAGTCAATTCGGTTAATCGCTTACCGATACCGCCCGCCCCTACAATTACTATATACATATAGGTCCCCAATCTTTAAACTGCTGAGCAGGTAAATTTATAGTTGTTATTAAAACTTTTGTTTGATTTAAATCTCAAGCATTATTTAATATACCTTATAGTGATATAAGCTTAATTAGTTAATGCTAAAGCTTAAATGATTGCATGATAATAAGTACCATTGAAAATATATTTCGTTGTAAATAAATTAATTCCCGTTAAATTTTAACGCAAGCATTATTTTGTAAATGTAGTTTACATATTAGCTTAATTAGTTAATGCCAAAGCTTTAATTTATATACCGTGCTAGATTATATCATTATTTTTGTGATAGATATTATCATGCATTCTTGTCAGATTTTCCGGCCTCTTCTAAAACCACTTCACGTCTATTCAGAATATTTCTAACTGTAGTAGAATACCAACTACTTTTTTTATTCTCTCTCGTGTATCTTGTGGGAATACCGTCCGTGTTCAGAGCTGTAGCTATTTCACTATAACTCTTACCATTCTCCCTTAATTTCCTCATCTTAGTAAGTACCTTTTGTTCTTCCATATCTTTTATGAGCCTTGTATTCTTCTTTCTACCACCAATATCATCAGATAGTATCGTGTAACCGTATGGAGCTTGTCCAAACCATTCAGTCTTCATCTTTTGTTTTACACCAACACGAATTTTAGATGCTAATTGCCCCCTGAAAAACTCGCTGTAGGTTGCTAAATTAGTAAGTAAAAGTCTGCCTTGTTCACTATAAATATCTATATGTTGTAAATTATGTATATGTAGTTTTACGCTATAGTTCAGTAAATCATCCATTGTATTAAGTAAATCTTTTGTAGATCTACTGAACCTGTCGCTATCGACCATGCAAATTCCATCAAAAAGTTCGTGTTTTGCATCTGTAATCATCTCCTGGAATTTTTCTCGATTTGTATCTTTTGCACTTGCTTCATCATAATAGGTTTTTACCCATTTCCACCCCATATCTTCTATCCAATCATCTAAGGTGGATTTTTGCCCTTCTAAACTGTAACCCTTTGATTGTTCGCCCATACTTATCCTTATATAGTATGCTACTTTATATTTGGACATTTGACACCTGTCACATATATGAATAGGCCATATATATGAAAAGTCTTACTTAAATTTTGTTATTGAAAAGAGTTACCTTCGGCAGTCCGAAGGTAACCAAAAAGAGACTTAGTTTGTCAATTTTTTGGCCGGGGATCCACCGCGATTGGCAATTAATGTTTGAATTTCATCAAAATCTGACTCGTCGATGATTGGATCATGCTCACTTTTATTTACATAATCTTCCCAATGAAGGTATCCGCAATAGGTTGTATTTTTAAGCATATTAGAAATAGTCTTTTTTGCCCAAAACCCCCCCTTTTTCGTTGGAATTTCGGCAGAATTAAGCATTTTTACTATTTCACCCATACTTTTTCCATCTTTGTACCAGGAGTAAATGTCCTTTACGACATCGACTTCATTAGGATTAATTATTAACTCTCCTTCAATATAATCATATCCATATGGTATGTTAAATCCTAGTACGCCACCGTTTGTTTTTGCTTTTTGCTCCATTCCAATGTAGACACGTTCACCAATTTGTTCAGACTCCAGTTGAGCAATCCGCTGAATTATATCCATAACGAATCTCCCCATGGCCGTTGACGTGTCAAGTGATTCAGACATTGAAACAAATTCTTTTTCTTTTTGTTTAAGATATTCCATCATCATCATAAAATTCTTGGAATTTCTATGGATACGATCCATCTTAATTACCAGAAGAACATTCCAATTATCCATTTCTTCCATCATCTTAGTGTATGCAGGACGTTTCACGTTTCTTCCAGAGTAGCCATCGTCAATGTATTCCCCCCCTACAATCCAATCTCTGGCTTTACAATAAGATCTGAGTTTATCTAATTGGGCATCCAAAGAAAACCCTTCTTTGGCCTGATCTTCAGTTGATACTCTAGTATAAATTGCTACTCTAACGGGTTCTACATCCATCCATTAATTCCAAGCAAATTTGAATTTATAACATTATTGTATGCTATATATTATCTAACACTATAATAGAATAGACATATCAAATTTTTTACAAAATTCGCAGAAACAGTATTTTTCGCATCGAAACCCCCCTCTTTTTCGTTAAACTTTGCTCATCTTAAACATGTTTGCAATTTTGCAACGTAAAACTCCATTTACTCCAGTTATTCTGAAGATTCCACATCACCCCATGTCATTAATTTCTTGGAGAGATGTTATTATGTTGATCCAAATAATCGTGTTAGATATTATCTATCGATATAATTACTGATTGCATGATAGATATAATTTAGCAAGGTAATTACTAATGATATCATGTATCACGTTAACACAAAAAGTAGTTGTTAATTTCGAAAGTTAAAAAGTTAAGATTATAACTTAACAAGTATTACTTAATTAAGCAGGCAAATAAACAATAGAATTTTGCTTTTTATTTTTACTGAAATCATGATATTGTTTATCACTTTTTCAATTTTTAATCGCGTTTTTCCAAATATTAAATTATATCAAATATATAAAAATAGACCCAGATTTAGGGACCACTTAAAGTCAAGTAGTCTTTCAAACAGTGGAAAGCACCCTAGTACTCTTTCTAGGAACTGAATGAATAATGTGCGGATCATTTGTTTGTCTTTAGGACTATAAGAAGTACGAGAGCAACTGTGAGAAAGACAAGTAATTTTTCCATATCATATTCCCAAATTAAAAATTAATACAACAATTTCATCCGTCATTTCCTTTTCGTCAATATCATATGCAATAGCTTTTAGCGTGCGTTGTCCAATTGTTTTTTCATCCCACAGATATTCATATGGATATTCATAATCCGTAGATTTTAGTTTATCATCTATAAAAAATTCAACTCGCTCTATCTCATACCCACCATTAGTCACATATACCTCAACGTTAATCTCTCCAATGATTACTGGAGTAAAAAATGGTAGTAAACTGTTGTTTTTGACATATACTGCATCTTTAGGTTTTGTAATTTTAATATTTTTTTCAGGGTTTATTCTGGGATATATATGGAGTGTGGGATCACCATTTAATACCATTCCATAGTACCATTCTTTCTCCCATTGTTGATAGGGGGCTTGAGTCTCAAACCACTCACAAAATGCCTCACCCATACTTTTTCCTTCTCCAAGTGGTTCTGTGAAATCATCAAAATATAGCATACTACCACTTTTTGCAGAGGCAATTGTAATAAGCCCATATGTCGTATGAAAGATATATGCCCCAGCAAGGTAATTTTCATCAGTGAATCTTCCAGGACCACATGAAAAAAGATTGTAAAATAGAACCGGAGGATCTCGATCTTGTATGGTCTGCGAAAACACCCAATCCCCGTGATCAAAGAAGTATCCAAGATCAAATGGATATCCGTCACCTATTCCCCGTTCCCAGGTACCATAAGGGACAGGATCATTCTCACTAGGTGTCACAGTATCTTCGCCACCAAGATAATCGGTGCTCAATCTAGTATTCTTATCAGGATTAGCATAAACACCATTTACAAGCCATGTACCTACATATGTAATCGGCTTAAACTCTGGATCATATGTAAGACCTTCAACTGCACTTCCATCAGATTGACAGAGACGTGCAATGAAACCAAATCCACCCATCCATTCAGA
>JAUWOO010000040.1 GCA_030612095.1 Thermoplasmatota archaeon
AACCAAGGAGAATGACAGGCACATACATCGATGAGGATTATACTGATAGATACATCAAAGAAAGACTGAACTATCCCAATATTATTACTGCTGAAGAGATTAACAAAAATCCTAGCGAGTATATGGTTGTTTTAAATTTCTGGTATTTCAACACCCTTATAGATTTGAAACCACATGGTGGAACATATATACATTCATTATCTGAGCCTTTCAACGAAGAAATGGAGATTTCCTATGAACGGATGCATAATTGGCTAAAACATTTTAATCTAAGATTTGTTCAGTCCCACTGTTCTGGGCATATATGCGGCCCTGATTTAAAGGAACTTATTAAAGATATAAATCCAAGAGAGCTTTACCCAATCCATACAGAACATCCAGACCTATTTAGAAAACTCGGCATGAAAACTACCATGATTAAAGAAGGAAAAAAGTATAAACTTTAAAGCTATAAGAGGTTTAACATTGATAACATCTGGGGGAAAATTAACATGACAGATATCTATAGTTATGACAAAAAACATGACGAACAGACAATGATAAATGCAGACACTGGTAAGAGGAAGAAAGAGCAATACATTGAAAACCTCAGAGTGGGTGATGCGGTAAACGAGTTATTTGCTGTAAAAACGAAAAATCCCCCAAGAGCATACAAAAGAGGTACATGGTTTATTTTTGTCGCAACAGATAAAACAGGTGAGATGAGTGTTAAATTTTGGGGCGGAGACAATAAGGATCGCGTCAAGAGGCTTTATGAAAGTTTCAAAGTAGGAGACGTAATACAAATAAGATCAGGAAGTGTGGAGACATACGAAGATAAACCTGAAATATCTATTAATGAGAAAACTGGCGGTCTTCGAAGATGCAACCCCAACGAATATGACATTAGTGATTTCATTCCTGCTTTAGGAGAAAAAGAGATAAAAGAATTATTTGATAAAATTAAAAAAGAGATTAAAAGTATTGAAAACGAGCAGCTGAAAAATCTGCTTTCCTTGTTTTTTGACGAACCGGATTTCGTAAAGGATTTCACACACTCACCCTCTGCGATAACTCACCATCACAATTATGTAGGTGGAAACCTAGAGCACACGGTTGGAGTGATAAGGCTATGTAACAACATTTGCGAGATGTATCCCGGTATAAACAAAGATTTAGTTATAACCGGTGCAATCCTCCATGACGTAGGTAAGTTAAAGGAATATAAGACCACAGCAGCGATAGATAAAACAGATGAAGGGAATTTTATAGGACATATCGTAATTGGAGATAGATGGATACGTGAGAAGATTGATGAACTAAAAAAGAGTGAAAAAGATTTTGACCAGAAGTTGGAAAATCACCTATGTCATCTTATACTGAGTCACCATGGTAAATATGAATTTGGTTCTCCACGTATGCCAAAAACCGTCGAAGCATGCGTACTCCATCAGGCCGATATGATGGATTCCCAGGTTAAAAACTATATTCAGAGCGTGGAAGAAACTAAGAAAAATACTGATGAGGAATGGGCATTTGTATGGGATTCTAACATAGGCAAAAAAAGAATAAGATATTTGGGAGATATCTAGATTATTTCAATGAATATATTATCAAGGAGATATGAAAAACCATGAAAAAAGATTTGCTAGATATTCTCTGTTGCCCCACATGCAAAGGAGCGCTAGAACTAATTATTGAAAGGGAAGAAAATGGAGAAATAATTAAAGGAAAATTTAACTGTAAAAAATGCAAAACCACATACACCATAGATGACGGGATACCAAATCTTTTACCAAAATAAAGATCAATTATCCATAAAACTTTCTATATCTTCCAAGAGATCCTTTGATTCTTCCAAATCTTTAATATACTTTTTGAAACGTGATGCTCTTCTATCAAGAATGATAGCTACACCTCGGTCGTTTTCATCACGGATAAGACGTCCGATGGATTGCATAAGTTTTCTGGCAGTAGGTGCCTCTACGGTATACTCCCACCCTTTCCTAAATTTAAGATCATAATATTTCTGTAAGCCTCGCTGTCTTGCCGTTGGTTTAGGGTATGGAATACCTACAATCACTGCTATCTCTAGCTGCTCTGCCGGGAAATCCATCCCTTCACTTATTCTGCCACCCATAACTGAAAAGAGAGTAGCGCCATCTCCTTCTCTTAACCCACATTTCTTGAAATCAGAGACTAAATCCATCAAAGCTGATTGAGACATCTCTTGCTCTTCGATGTATAGACGTCTCCGAATACCGTCAAAACCACCTTTGTTTCGAAACATAGAGAGTGTGTTGAAACTGGGGAAAAAAACTATAGTATTTCTTGGAAATGTGTTGCAAACATCAGTTACATGTTGCCCCATTCTTGGAATGATTTTTTTGTCTCTAGCCATCTCGGAATATTTCGTAGTGACATCGGAAACGAAAAATATTCTTCTATTATCAATTGGAAATGGAGAAGGATATGAAACCATCTCTGTATCTTTCGAAAGCCCCAGTGAATCACGGTATTCCTCTAGAGGCTCTAATGTACCTGACATGTGAATCGAGGAATGAAATTCCCGTAAAATCCCCGTTCCAATTGATGGATCCAGACAAAATGACTCTATACGAGGGTTTTTACCTTGAGAGGCATCGACTATCAACTTTGCATATTGATTCATTTCAAGACTGATCCAAAAATCCAAGAAAATACCAAGTTTATGCAGATACGAACGAGGGAGTTTATTCACCTTTTGGCGATACTCTTGGATTTTCTCACCATAGGCCATTAAATCACCGATAATGTCATGGAGTGATTTACTAGTAATCTTGAGTCTTGATAAAATCTCCGACTCAAACTCATGAGATGGGATAAACGCATCATCTTTCTTAAAATCCCCCCTTCTAACCCCACTTTCTAAAACACCATAAACATAAGTATCTCTCAAATCTCTCAGAATATCAATCAATAATTTACAAAAAGTCGAGACGTGTGTTTTACCACCAAGCAAAGAGGGATCTCCATACTTCTCCGCCTCAGAAACACAGCTATTCAACATCCACATGCTAAGCTGTGCTGAAAACAAATCTCTAATGTAATTAGGAAGGTTATGTGCCTCATCAACAACTAAAATGATATCTTCTTCTGGTACCGCCAGCCAATCAAAAAGCATATTGCGGATCATCATATCAAAAACATAGATGTATGGAACAATAATAAGTGACGTCTCACGGACCAATAGCTTGTTTAATTCATAGGGACATATTTTATTTCTCCCACAATACTCTATGAATTCTTCTGCAGTTGGAAGATCTTCCTTAGCCCATTCAAGGATTCTGTCAACTTTTTCTTTGTTTCCTATGAAATTTCTATAATATATGCAACCCTGGTCCTTTCCTTCTTTGGCAGATTTTGCCTTCTTTTTTTCATTTGAACAAAGTTTTGATAGTTCATCTGCTGCCCCACTGGCAAAATCTGGATCATCTCTAGCAAGTATGCACATATTGGCTCTACCTTGTATGCCAACACCAAAAATCTTGTCCTTCCCGTCTTTCATTTTATCTCTGATTTCCCTTAATTCTAGTATAACTTGTCTCTGCTGTGCATTTGTCCGAGTTGTGTAGACTATTTTTTTATTGTTTTCTAGCGCGTATTCAAGGGTTGAAGTCAGAATGCATACCGTTTTTCCCGAACCGGTGCCTGATTCAAATACAATATTTTTCCCCGCATTAAGTGTATTTTTTATAGTCTGCATTATTGCTGTTTGATTTTTACGTGGTTCGTAGGGAAATATATCCATTTGAAGGGCATATACAGATATTGGTAAATAGAGTTGTTGTAGGTCTGTTAAAACTATTATCGACCGATGGAGAGGAAAATAACATATGAATTTCGCTAATTTTTTAACTACCATTACCATGTATTCAATCTAAAAGGTGTAAAATAATGACAAAAGAAACATTTGCAACGGCAATAAACTGTATGGATGGTAGAACTCAGGAAC
This sequence comes from Thermoplasmatota archaeon, assembly GCA_030612095.1. Lineage (GTDB taxonomy): Archaea > Thermoplasmatota > E2 > DHVEG-1 > DHVEG-1 > JAUWWG01. Next base: position 3,974 of record JAUWOO010000040.1, read on the forward strand.
CGATTATATCTTGGGCTAAGAAAACCTTTGAGGTAGACTATGTCGACGCCATAACAGAACCTGGACCAGACAAGATACTTGCCGAAGGACCCGATACTCTCGTAGAATCCATTAAAAATAGAGTTATGATCTCAGTAAATAAACATGGCTCTCAAAATGTTATCATAGTTTCTCACCATGACTGCGCCGGAAATCCAGTATCAAAAGAGGAGCATCTAGACCAACTGAAAAAATCTGTTGATGTCATTTCATCATGGAAACTTGGAGTCAAAACAATAGGCGTCTGGATAGGAGAAGACTGGAAGGTAAACAAGTTGATCGAGCACATCTAACCACGGTTCAATCATTTTTCTGATCGGATTTCAAAGGGATGTAATTTTATAGTCTTACCTTGTTAAACTATTAAATTATGCTAGAAACTCCATTTGATCAAATAAAAGAATCACTTTCAAAAAACGTTCCTTCAGAATTGATAAAACATCTACCAGATAAATGGGAAAAAGCAGGGGACGTACTAACTATTAAATTGGATTGTGATCTTGAAAAATATCAAGAAAAAGTATGTGAAAAATACGCGGAGATCCTTCATTGCAAAACAGTTCTCAACAATGTAGGCAGCATTTCAGGAACATATCGAAAGCCAAAGGTTGAGATACTATATGGCCCTAAAAACACCGAGACAATTCATAAAGAAAACGGTATACGATTTAAATTAGACCCTGCGAAAATAATGTTTTCATCTGGAAATATGCATGAAAGACTGCGTATAGCAAATGTTTCAAACATGGATGAAACTGTTGTTGATCTTTTTGCAGGGATTGGTTATTTCACAATGCCAATGGCCGTATATAGTAAACCAAAGAAAATCTTTGCCTGTGAAATAAATCCGGTGTCATACAATTTTTTATGTGAAAATATTGTTTTAAATGACGTGACAGCAATTGTTGAACCATTGCAAGGAGATAATAGAAACATTGCTCCAAAAGATGTAGCTGACAGAGTTATAATGGGTTATCTTGAAGATACTTACAGATTTTTACCAACTGCTTTTAACTGCCTAAAAAACCTTACGGGCATTATTCACTACCACGATGTCTGTCCCAATGAATCAATCCCAAATAGATCTTTGAAATTTGTCCAGAACGTAGCTAAGAAATACAATAGAAAATCCGAACTTTTGACATACAAAAACATAAAATCATATGCTCCAGGTATTAGCCATGTTGTCCTAGATGTAAGAATTGATGAAATATGAAAAGAAAAATCCAGCTTATAGTATACCATGCAAATGAGGATGATCCAAAAAAATGCAGTGCACGAAAGTTACATAAATTTGGTTTTGCAAAACTTGAGAAAAATATTAGAAGAATGCCAAAACATGCTATTCTATTGAATCCATTTGCCAAAAAAAGCCTTTCAAAAGAAGATGAGAGGATTGCTAAGGAGAATGGTATATTGGCCATTGACTGTTCGTGGAAAAACGCCGAAAAAAGTTTTGACGAATTAGCACGAGACCGCATCTCACGGGCTCTACCTTTTGTAGTTGCCGTAAATCCAGTCAATTATGGTAAGGCTCTTAAGCTTACAACGCTAGAGGCTTTTGCCGCTGCGCTGTATATCTTAGGACATGTTGAACAGGCCAAAGAAATACTTAATATCTATAAATGGAGTCCTCATTTTTTAGAGTTAAATAAGAATCCTCTAGAGGATTATAGGATGGCAAAGAATAGTAAGGATGTCATCAAGTCTATGAAACTCTATATTAGTGATGAATAATTTCTCTAGGGTTTGTGTAACACAAATCGTACCTAAAGTTATTAAATTCTTCATTAATCCAGATAAAAAGTTGGAGAGATCATGAGCAAATTCAAACTAGTTATATTCGACATGGATGGGACGCTCATTGCAGGACGAACTGTGTTTGTCTTTGCAGAGAATAAAGGATTCGAAGATGAATTACTACGAATAATCAACGGCAATAAAGAATTACATGAGAAAAGCATTGAAATAGCAAAGTTGCTAAAAGGCATGAATGCCAGAGAACTCCTGGAGATTTTTAGAAATATACCTTTACAGGAACATGTTGAAAATGTTATCAGAGAAATTAAGAAAGAAGGCATCAAAACAGCTATTGTCACCGATAGTTATCAGTTTGTAGCCGATGATCTTAGAGAAAAATTAGATATTGATTATGCCTTTGCCAATAATCTTATAATAGAAAAAGACATTGTAACTGGAGAGTTGATAATAAATAATAAGGATCTTAAAAAACGTTTTAACGATTGCAAGATTCATTCAATTTGTAAAGACCGTGTGTTGAAACGCCTCTGCAAAAAGCTTGGCATATCAGAGAGTGAGGTAATTGCGGTTGGAGACAGTGCAGTCGACATCTGCATGATAAAGTCAGCGGGATTAGGAATTGCATTCAATGCACCAAAAGAAGTTCAAAAACATGCAGACATTAGTACTAGTAACATGAGTGTGATATTAGACTACATTTAGATGTGATATTATGGATATAAAACAGGAAGAGATAACCACACTTCATGAGTTGTGCGTAGACAAAAAAAAACTTATAAAAAGCGTGAGTGATGCAGCTGTTGAAAGACCTGTTTCTATTATTATGCCAATGTTATATAGTGAGATTAAAAATGATGCATTGGGCAACATTTCCAGGCAGTTAAACAAATGTAATTACGTGAAAGAAATCGTCATTCCATTGGCTGCAAAAAATGAAAAGGAGTTCAAGCAAGTTAAGAGATTTTTCTCAGATTTAAAAATACCTAAACTGATTATGTGGTGCAATGGACCCAAGATAGAAAAATTATTGAATGAATTGAAAAATGATGGATTGAATCTTTTAAAATATAGAGGGAAAGGTAGAGACGTCTGGCTTGCTATCGGCATAGCAAGTCTTAGGTCGTATGCAATTGCACTTCATGACGCAGATATTCGAAGTTATTCTGAGGTGATACCTGCAAAACTGGTATATCCGCTCATAGAACCTGAACTTGACTTTAAATTCAATAAGGGTTACTACGCCAGGGTAAATCTTGAGAAGAATATCATGTACGGTCGTGTATTCAGACTTTTTCTTCATCCCCTTCTGAGATCACTTGTTTATGAAATAGGATCTGAACCGGATTTTGTTCGATTTTTACGTTCTTTCCGGTATCCGATTTCCGGAGAATTTGCCCTGACCAGCGACCTAGCTCGGGATGTTGATCTCCCTGGTGACTGGGGTCTTGAAATCGGCATAATGGCTGAGATGTATAGAAATGTAACCCATAAGAGAATTTGCCAAACTGATCTAGGTTTCTATGAACACAAACACCAGAGAATTGGTAACGAAGAGAAAGGCCTTACAAAGATGACTAGTGATATTTTAAAAACGTTGCTTAGGGTTTTAATCGAGGAGGATCACATACAGATTTCCAAGGAGTTTCTTATATCCCTGAGAGTTTTATACCAAAGAAATGCACAAGATTGTATTAGGCAATATCATGCCGATGCTCATTTCAATAGTTTAAAATATGATAGGCATTCGGAAGAAACCATGGTAGAAAAATTCAGCCAGCAAGTTATGGAAGCTGGACTTAGATATATGAGAAAACCAGTTGGCACCCGGATACCTGACTGGTTGCGAACGATCTCTGCACGTAAAAAAATAAGAGAGCAACTATTAGATATTGTAATTGCAGATAACGAGACTTGAGAAAAGTAAAGAGGGGAACTCCATTATGTTTGTGTTTTCACCTTCTTGAATATTGTGACATAATCATCTGCAATTTTTTTCCAGTTGTATTCTCTTTCTAGAATATGGTATGCCCTTTCTGCCAATTCCTTCCCCTCTTCTCCATGATTTAGAAGGTATAATGTCTTTTCCGCTATGGATTTTGGATCTTTTGGCTCAGAGGTTAATATTACACCTTGTTTCTCCAATCTTTGTATAAAGGAGCCGAGCTTGCTGATAATAACTGGTCGTTTCATTCCTAATGCTGTGAACATTGCTCCACTCTGACTGATACCCACATAGGGATAAACAATTATATCAGCAGCCTTGTATAACGATTCAACAAGATTGTAGTCTTTTACAAACTCCCCGTACAAATGAAATCTGTTTTCTAAGCCTAGTTTTTGTATCTCGCTCCTGTACTTAGACGGGTTTTCTGCTAACTCAAGGGAACCAGCTGCTATGAACAATGTCTCAGGATGTTCCTCTAATACATAAGGAGCTGCTCGAATGAGATATATCAATCCTTTATAATCCCGTATATATCCAAAAAATAAGACTACGTGTGTTGTGTCCCTTATCTGAATGGAAAGATGTTTACTTACAATCGCTCGTGCCTCTTTATCATCAACCATATTTCCATTCATTGCATGATAGTTTCCGTGAGGAATAACACTAACTGGGATAGTAAGACCTACATTCCTTAGATCAGATAAGGCATCCTCTGTTAAGACGACGAGATGATCTGCATACGTGTACGCATCGGTAAAAAGTTGTGTGTCACCGTCCCGAAGTATCTGAGGATATGGATCATGCAATGTATACACAATAGGGATGTTTTTCTTATTCAATATTTTTGAGTATTCTTTTAAAAACCAGAGTATTTGCCGTCCAGCCCACATGACAAAATAGACACAATCGGGTTTTATTTCATCTGTGAGCTCAACAAGTTCTTCTAAAGAGTTCTTGTTATCATATTCTATGATATGATGTGGTCTTTCGGGGCTGATGGTCTTTAAAATAAAATCATCGTCAATTCTAGTAAACGGTTTTGTATCATCTTCCTTTCGTTTCCTTTTGAAAGTGACTATGGTTATATCAGCAAGTTTATCTAGCTCTTCTATTAAGCAGCTACTCCAATGACCAATGCCTCCACGTAATGGGGTGATATACAATATCTTAATCTTTTTCATGCTTTGTTCCTCATTTCCTTTTCCATTTGTTTATACAGAAGTCCCATAATCAAGTTTTTAGTTAAAAATATCATCTATTTTACATAAAGGCGTCTTTGTAATGAAATTACCCTCCCTAACTTTTTGACAAATCAGCAACCCATGAAGCAAAGAACAAAAGATTTAAACCGTTTAATTTTATCATATAAAACATAGGATGAGATGCCTCGTTTGAAAAGTCTCACTTTTGAAGTAAAGAGTTTATCAGATGTAACTCAAGAAAAAAATTGTTAGAAAAACAATTAGGCTTATAAATATTAAGGAGTATGCCAAGGCTCAAGTAATGCAGCATAAAGAAAAATCAAAAATGGAAGTCGCAGAACATCCTATAAGATTGTCTGATAAAAATAAGAGAGACTGATAAACATGAATCAAGAATGGAATAGAAATCTAAGTTTAAAACAAGATATAATTGAAAAATGCAAGGAACTAAAACCTGTTGAAATAATAGTAGGTGTACTGTGTAAAGACGTTGAAACCACTGTTTTAAATGTATTGAATGTAATTAATGAAGGGCTATACAGATACTTTCCCGATTACAAGAAGGTCATAGTTATAGCTGAAGGAGGATCCACAGATAAAACTTCTGAAGTGATAGACCTCTTTCAGCCATATAATAGCATAGGGGAAATAGTTACAAGTGATATCACGGGCGGAGGGAAAGGTGCTGGTGTAATGACAATTTTGGAAGTTGCCCATGAGATCGAAGCGAAATGTGTTGTATTGATGGATGGTGATTTACTTAGTATAAAACCAGGCTGGATACAAACAATCTCCAATCCAATAATATATGGGCGATCTGACTTAACTGTTCCATATTATATAAGGGACAAAAACGATGGCGTTATAACAAATAATTTAGTCTATCCCTTTACCCGAGCATTATATGGCATTGACATAAGACAGCCCATCGCAGGTGAGTTTGCGTTATCAAAAAATCTGTATGAGGTTTTGCGAGAACATCCTTTGTTCCCTCCAGATTTTGGAGTTGATATTTTTATTGTAACTGTTGCTGCGGCAGAGGGAATGAAAGTAAAGGAAGGTTTGTATTCCCTAAAAATCCACGAATCTACAACAAGATATCTTGAACCGGAGAAATTTTTAATTCCAATGTTTAGAAAAGTAACTGGAAGTATGTTCGATCTTGCAAAACATTATGAGGATTATTGGAAAGGTAGATCTTTTAATAAACAAAAGATGTTTTATAGAGAATGCTTCAGCCAGAAACCAATACCTGTAAAAATAGATATTAACCGCTTAAAGAAATCTTTCATAGATGAGTTCGCACATTCCAAAGAAAAAATGAGACGCGTACTTCCAGATGATATCATAGTTGATCTGGATAAAATTGTTGTAAATGGCAATAACTTTGATTCTGAGATATGGACCGAAATCGTGTATAATTTTGCCGCCGCTTATAAAAAAGCTGAAAACGATCAAGATAAATATGATCTTCTTAATTCGTTGAAAACACTGTGGATAGGGCGGTTTGCAAGCTATGCAATCGAAGCAAAAGACATGGACATAAACGAGGCAGAGATTGTTATACAAAAACAGGCGGAAATCTTCGAAGAAAAATTCAATTATTTACGATCTATCTACTAAAATGCTATTGATGCATTCTGAAAAGAATGGTGTCCATATATTGACAAAATTCTAAAAAGGATAACTAAAAGAAAAATCTCTGCCAAAACTAAGCCTTTAAGTAATTAATTCTTGATTGGGCCTAGGCTATGAATTGCAAAATATCCAAAGAGTATGATAAACCATGAAACAAAAACTTGATAATTTTTTCAAACCGAAAAGTATTGCAGTAGTCGGGGCTTCAAAAAATACTACTAAAATTGGGCATGCCGCATTAAAAAATATTCTTATTTCCGATTATGAATGCAAGATATATCCAATTAACCCAAAAGAAAAAGAAATACTGGGAATAAAATGCTACAAAAAACTTGCAGATGTACCAGGTAAAATTGATCTTGTGCTTGTTTCAGTTCCGGCAAAAATAGTTCCACAGATAATGCGTGAGTGCGCAGAGAAAAATGTGGAAAATGTTATCATCATATCTTCTGGATTTAGCGAAGCGGGAAATCATGAACTGGAAGACGAAGTTAAGCAAATCGTAGAGAACTCAAAAATGCGAGTACTTGGACCAAATACCATGGGATACAAAAACGCATCAGACAGTTTAGACGCATCCTTTGTCTTTGGCAATCCAAGAAAAGGAAATCTATCGCTAATCAGCCAAAGTGGTGCCCTTGGAATAGGTATGATTTACTTAGCTAACAATGAATTTGTAGGAATTTCAAAAATAATTGGGGTTGGTAATAAACTGGACATTGATGATGATGATTTAATAGACTATTTCAGTCAAGATCCAGATACAACTGTCATAGGATTATATATTGAAGGAGTTAAGGACGGGCGAGCTTTCATGAACAGTATAAAAGCCTGTAATAAACCAGTTCTTGTAGTAAAAGCGGGAAGAAGTGAAGCAGGAGCCCGAGCAACCGCATCCCACACAGGATCCATGGCAGGAAGTGATAAAATATACGATGCTGCAATTAAGCAGGCTGGTGGAATTCGCTGTCGAGATATAGTGGAACTATTTGACATGGCGCGGGCGCTTTCAGGTCAGCCCCCAGCACAAGGCAATCGCATAGGAATAATAACAAATGGAGGGGGGCTTGGCATTCTTCTTACAGATGCTTGTGAGGAAAATGGTCTTACCGTACCAAAACTTTCGCCAAAAACGTACAAAATAGTAGACAAAATATTACCGGATATTGTCAAACCAAACAATCCAGTTGATCTCGTAGCAGATGCAGGTTTCTATAGATATGAAGCAGCGACTCGTGCATTATTAGAAGATCCAAACATCGATGGAATAATTGTTGCATCAGTGCACGGCGGATACGCACGACCCAGGGAATTCACAGCAGCGATACTCAAGATGGTACGTGAGAGAAAACTCCATGAAGAATATAAAAAGCCAATTCTAGCAACCTGGGTTGGTGGGAAAGAATTTGAAGATCTAGTGATGGATCTCAAATCAGCAGGGGTTCCCATATATCCTTCATCTTGGAGAACGGCACGATCAATGAAGGCATTGTATTTGGAGGGGCAGAGAATAAAAAGAGAAAAAATTAGTTAATCTACCCATTCAACACCGAGAACCTTCTCCCAATCAGGTTTTCTTTTCTCCCATTTTTCCACATATTCTTCAGGTACACATTTTTTACAAATACCAAGAATATTAAAATAGCATGAAGGGCAAACTGATCTGCCACATTTTAAACAGACAGACTTTGCCTTATTTTCACCACATATCTGACATGTACCGGTGGGTTTCTTTTCATCCTTTTTAGATGTTTTCTCCACCATTGTAATCTCCTTAATCTCATCTCTTGTTTCTTTTAACCATTCCTG
>JAUWOO010000085.1 GCA_030612095.1 Thermoplasmatota archaeon
ATAGATTGTATTTCCTGTTTTTTCCATTAGTTCACCTGTTGAAAACACACTGTAACTTCGAAGTAATGCAAGATTCTAGAGACAATACTATTTTTGATAAAAGGGCGCTGGGTGTAGGCTGTAAACTTCCTTACAACGTTAAATTTTAACTAGTTATATAATAAACTAAGACGCAAGATTTTGAGTGAGGAATAACATTAAAACTCACTAACAATTGGGATGGGTTGATTCTCTTCTAGCCTGTCCTTTTACTTATTCTTTGTATTTAGTCAACCATACCTACTTGATCTATTCTCCTTCAAATTTCACAATAGAAAAAATATTTTCACCTTTAATTTTATCTCTGCCATTTAGGTCCGGCAACTCTATAACAAAAGCACATTCAACAATCTCGCCTTCTAATTTTTTTACAAGATTTCTTGTAGCATTGATTGTTCCGCCTGTCGCAAGCAAATCATCAACAATTAAAACTCGGTCTGCTTTATTAATCGCATCTTTATGTATCTCGACTTTATCTTTGCCATACTCTAATAAATATTCTTCAGATTCACATTCTGCTGGTAACTTCCCTGGTTTTCGAACAGGGACAAAACCACATCCTAAAAGATAAGCAAGGGGGGCACCTAAAATAAATCCACGTGCTTCAATGCCGATGACTGTATCAATTTTCTTATTGACGTATCTTTCATGAAAAAGATCAACGGTTTCCTTTAGTCCTTCCGGACTCTTTAAAAGTGTTGTAATATCTCTAAACATAATATTCTTTTTTGGCCAATGAGGAATTGTTCGTATTTTTGATTTTATTGATTCGGTCATTTCTTCACCTGTCTGGAATATATCTTCTTCCCCTAGATATACTTTGACATAGGCAGAAAGCTTTTTTTAGTAATTTCTGTTCATAACTCCCATGTCTGTTAAAATAGGAATTATTGGCGGTAGTGGTCTTTACAAAATGGGAATAATGGATGATGTTGAGGAGATTAGCGTTGATACGCCATTTGGAAAACCCTCAGATAAAATAACTCTTGGTAAGATTAGTGATGTCGATGTTGCATTTTTGCCAAGGCATGGAAAAGGCCATTCAATTGCACCCCATAAAGTAAACTACAGAGCAAATGTATTTGCATTAAAAGAGTGTGGCGTAGAATATCTTGTATCTACTGCGGCTGTTGGCAGCCTCAAAAAAGAATTGAAACCATGTGATTTTGTAATCGCAGATCAGTTAATTGATAGAACTGCAAAAAGAATTACGACATTTTTTGAAGATGGAATTGTAGCTCATGTCGGTTTTGCAGATCCATTTTGCAAAACTTTGTCAGATATTGCGTTAAAAGTGGCCAAAGAAGAAGGCGTTGACGTCCACCGTGGAACCTATGTATGCATGGAAGGCCCGCAGTTTTCAACAAGGGCTGAATCAAACTTGTATCGTAGTTGGAATGTTGATGTTGTTGGCATGACACTAGCACCTGAATCAAAACTAGCAAGAGAGGCAGAGATGTGCTTATGTGGAATTCTTACGGTTACAGATTATGATTGTTGGTATGAAGGAGAAGAAGACGTAAGTGTTGCATCAGTAGTGGAAAACCTAAAAAAGAATGATAAAAACATGGCCAACATCATAAAAAAACTTATTCCAAAAATCAAATATGAAAGAACTTGTGAATGTCATAATGCACTAAAACATGCAGTCATTACTTCACCGGAACTTATTGAAAAACATGGTAATCCACAGGTCAATAGGGTTTTGCTTAAGAGAGCTACAAAATAGATATTATTTAGTTTTTCTTTTGTTTATTACGGAGAATACGAATAATAAAAACCATACGGTACCTGCAAACGTTTCCGCAATTACTGTAATCCACATTTCAAGTGTAAAAAACGTTAGTGCTAAAATATACAATCCAGCTGTTGTAAGCCCCGCAGTATATATGTTTACAGATTTTCCATGGATAACATCTCTTAATTGTGGAAAAAGCATTAATCCAAACGATAGGCCAACAAGGGCTATTGCAATATCTTGCCACATATGATTTCCTGAATTGAAATGGTTTTATTTCATATAACCGTTTATCAATAAGTTAACCTGCTTTTTTTAGAATGCCCCTAGCGGCGATAATGCCCGTGGCAGCAGAAGTAACAATACCTCTTGAAAGACCTGCCCCATCACCAGCGACAAAGAAGTTATCCATATTTGTTTCAAGTGTTTTATTCACGATAAATCTCATTGAATAAAATTTGATTTCTGGTGCATACAATAATGTAGAATCTGAAGCCACTCCGGGAATTACTTTATCTAATTTTTCTAATCCCTCTAGTATATTGGTAACAATGCGATGTGGCAATGCCATTGATATATCTCCCGGAGTTGCATTCTTTAATGTGGGTTTAATAAATGATTTTTCAATTCTTTTGGTTGTCGAACGCTGCCCCTGTCGTAGATCCCCCAATCGTTGAATAATTGGCATTTTTCCACCAATGGTTGTCGCAAGTTTTGCAATTGAAGCACCATATGACGTTGTGTTTTCAACAGGATGCGTAAGTTTGACTTTTGTGAGAAAAGCAAAATTTGTATTCTCTGATTTTTTGTTTGCCATTGAATGGCCATTCACACAGATATACTCACCATAATCTTCCATTACGACAAATCCATTAGGGCAAGTACAAAATGTCCTGATAAAATCATTATAGGTTTTGGTAATAATATGAAATTTCGGATCCCACGCTTTTTCAATTACACCTTCCATCAGAACCGCAGGCACCTCTATTCTAACTCCAATATCAATAGGTGCAAATCGCGTATAGATACCTAACCGTTTTGCTTCCGATGCAAGCCAATCTCCACCAGATCTACCAGGAGCAGCAAGAATATAATTGGCTTCAATTTTTTCATTTTCATTTATTTGCAATTCGAAACAACCATTGTGATGAATTTCTTTCACAAAAGTATTCAATAAAAATTTCGCACCAAATTTTTCAATACTATTTTTGAGTGATGTAGTAATTGAAGGAAGTCTATCTGATCCAATATGTCTTTGAGGAATAGGGATAAATTGAATTCCGCAAGATGCGGCCCTTTTTTCTAAATCTGCTGAATTTTGACCATATACTTTTCCAGATGCCCCATGTTCAACAAAAACTTGTTCTACTTTTGATATTAGATTCTGGGCTTCTTCTTTTGAAACAAACTCTTCGAGATTTCCGCCGACATTAGCTTTTAAATTCAATTTCCCGTCAGATAATCCCCCTGCCCCACCTAAGCCACATAAAATATTGCAAGGATTACATTTTTTGCATCTTACAAATGTTGAAATTGAAGGGCATTGTCTACTATTGATATCTTTTCCTTTATCTATTACCAATACTTTGAGAGAACTTTTTTCAGTTATCTCATGAGCTGCAAAAAGCCCTGCCGGTCCAGCACCAATTATTACAACATCGTATTTCAAACGAAAGAGAGAGTACTGAAATCTTTAAAAATCTTATGAATTATAATAGAAAATGTACAATACATAAGATTTCCAGATAATGTAAAATACATATGAAAACACTTCTACACCCTAATCTTAATCGCCATATCTAAACGTTTTATTCTTCGTAAGCATAGCCACATACAATCAAGCATCTTTCCACTCGTTGCAATCAGTACATTGTTTGATCTTTTTTCTTTACCAATCGCGAAAAGTATTGACAAAGGATTAAAAGAAGTGTTTTCATGGAATATTGTAAAACAGGGCTGGTAAAACGAGAAGGAAACAAAATGATAAGCGAAATAATTCAGGATGCCATACGCGATTTCAGTACACATAAAAGATTTAAATCCAACTATCTTGATTACTGAATTCCAACGAGGTTGTTTATTGTGGCAGTACATTCAAAATCGGGATTTACTATAAAGGACAAACTTTTTGCCCATTTAGAAACATGGAGGCCATACACTGTGATGTGGTGCGGACTTGTTAGTTTAGCTGGTTCATGCATTGCCTTTAAGAAATTTCCACCTTTGGGAATTGCCATTCTGGCCTTTTTTATTCCCATGATGGGTTGGACGGCGGGTCTATACTTATCAGATTATTTGGATAAAAAATTAGACTCCATACAAAAACCTCATAGACCTATACCCTCAGGCAGAATCAAACCAAAAGAAGCTCTTGCAATAGGTGCCGTACTTGCATTAACTGGTTTTTCCCTATCCTTTCTATTAGGCTGGAACAATCTCATACTTGTATTTGTAGTAGCGTTACTAGTATTAGCATATGCTAAATTTTTTAAATCGCGAGGGATGCTTGGAAATTTAAACAGAGGAACCGTTACAGTTGCTGCATTTTTTTTCGGAGTTTTTTCTACGGGGCAATCAATTCAATTGATACCTTCCTATGTCTGGTTACTTTCGCTTGTATTTCTGATTCATGACACGAATAGCAATTTGGTTGGAGCAATAAGAGATATGGAGGGAGATAAAAAGGGAGGATATGTAACAATACCAGTAAGATATGGAATAAAAAAATCCATATTCATTTCACTGGCTTTGTCTATTGTTTGGCTTTTCCTTGCATTGTTTATACCAACTTATTTTAAATTTCTAAAAATCGAATTTTATCTAATAATGATAATCGACATTTTAATTTTGATTTCTTTTTATGTTTATTTATTTCAGTCAGTAAAAAATTATTCTAGAGAAAAAGCATTAAAATTTCATGAATTTTTTGTAATAGAACGAATAACTTTAGCTTCTGCGTTTATATTTGGAATAGCAAGTTTTCACATTGCAACCATTGTTTTTGTAGTTGCACTTATAATCACCAGTGTTTCCCAACATGTACTCAGAAGAAGATATGAATTCAAGGAGATTACTAAATGAAATGCCTAGTTACGGGAGCTGCAGGTTTTATTGGTAATGCTTTGGTAAAAAGGCTTGTTGAAGATGGGCATGAGGTCAAAGCATTAATTCATAAAACACAGCCAAAGTATTGCGAAAAAAAAGTAGAATATGTCAATGGCAATATCACAGATGTGGATTCCATAAAGCCGTTAGTTAAAAACGTAGATGTTGTTTTTCATTGTGCAGCCTTTGTAAAAGACTATGGGTCAAAGGACATATTCTATAAAATAAATGTTGATGGGACTAAAAACCTTGTTGAGGCGTGTGAGGAGTTTGGCATTAAAAAATTTATATTTATTAGCCATACCAGAGATGAATCTGAACAAAATATTGGCCATTACAGCAAGACAAAGGCTTTGACTGAACAATATCTTCTAGAAAAATACACGCATAGCAATTTTCCTGTAGTTATCCTCCGTCCAGGTAATGTATACGGTCCAGGTGCCACAACATGGGTTTTGAGACCACTTGAGCGTATCAAAAAGAACAGAATTGCCCTTATAGACAATGGAAAAGGCATTTTTCTTCATACTTATATCGACAATCTTATAGATGCGATGATGTCTGCCATGAATGAACCCAAAACGATTGGCAAGACGATAGATATCACTGATGGAGATAATACAATTACTTGGGGAAAATATCTAAATGATCTTGCCGAGATGGCGGGGGAAAAACCCATTAGACGCAATATGTCGAAAAATACGGCATTAGCTATTGGCAAAATTATGATGTTATTCCACAGGATTTTCAGAATCAAGCCCTGGGTTACTCCCACCGCAATTTACATATTTACAAACAGTAAAAAAGTATCTATTTTAAACGCAGAGGATCTCCTAGATTACAAACCTGCAATTGACTATAATGAAGGTATTATAAGAGTTAGAAAATGGTTGCAAGATGAAAATTATATTTGAAAATCACCCTAAAAATGAAAGATATATTTTTAATATAACTTCTGTTTGGGATTGTTAAATATGCCCAGCAGAGTAATTGAAAAGTTTTTTTCCTATGCATATCACATTTTTTTCAAACAGGCTGGGGCAAAGATGCGTGCAGGTTTATTAAAAAATCTAATGGACAGGTTGTTTATACTTTTTGAAAAAATTGGTAGAAAATTTGACATCATATCATCTAACTATCTTAAGTTGTATCATGAAATGGTTGAAAAAGAGATCAAAATGGCAAAAATCAATTCAGATGATCTTGTGCTTGTTATCGGATGTGGTTCTCTCCCCACTACAACCGTTCTTATTTCGATGAAAACAGGAGCAAATATTGTTTCAGTTGATATTGATAAAAAATCAATAAAAGAGGCTGCCCAATATATTGAAAATATTCATCTTGGAGATAAAATTAAGTTAGAACATGCTAATGGCCTTAATTATTCTGTTAAAAATTTTGATGTAATATTTGTTTTATATGGAATAACAAAACAAGAAGAAATGCTTGAATATTTGGCAAGCAATATGGGGAAGAATTCACGAATTATATTTCGAACGGCAACTGACTTGCAAGATAAAATGCATAAAGGACACATCGATTTATCAAAGTATTTTCTCGTTAGAGACAGTACATTATCTGAATCTTTTGCATCGATTGAATCTTATTTATTATTGAAAAAGCAATAACTTAAGTATGTTAGATTGTTGATTCGGAGAATCAAAATTATATATGTATAATCCCATATCTTCATTGATGGAAGTCAGCTTACATGTTAGAAAGATTTGCACCCTATGTTGAATCCAGATTAAGAAATAAGATGGTAGATTCAGATACCTCATATGGCTTTATCTCCGGTAGGCTTGTTAGGAGATATCTTGATAAATACAGATTAATGAAACTTAGGAATTCTGTGAAATATTCTTATAATAACTCTCCGTTTTATCATGAACTTTTCAAAAAATATGCGTTGAAACCAAACGATGTAAAGTCTTTTGAAGATATTTCTAAAATTCCTTTCACTTCCTCTGATGATCTGGAGAACCCTGAGAAATTTTTTGCTGTACCGGAATCAAATTTTGTAAAAATATTTTCATCGAGTGGGACGACTGGAAAACCTAAGAGGATATATTTTACAAAAAATGATCTTGACAGACAGATTTCGGGATTGACAACTGGCATGCATCTTTTATATGAAATGAATCAAGTGGATCGTGTTAGACTAACATATGATCATGGTTATGGCATGGATGATTGGGGCGTTAGATATTGTTTAGAAAATGCCATTCAAAAATTGGGTGCAATAGGAGTAATTACAAGCAATCGTTTACCAGCCGATCAAGAATTTCAACTTCTTAATGCATATAATATTTCAATGATTATGGGTACTCCTTCTTATCTTCATAGTCTTTCCTGTGACATGGGAAAACTTTATGAGTTAAGTAGTCTCAATATCAAGAAAATAATGGTGGGTACAGAACCATTACCTAAATCTATTAGGAAAAAACTTGAAAAAATTTGGAGTGCCGATGTATTTCAAGGTTATGGTCTTACCGAAATGTGTACTTCTGTTGCAGGTGAATGCAAAGAAAAAGATGGCATGCATTTGACCGAGAGTGATTTCTATGCTGAGGTTATTGATCCAAAGAGCGGGGACGTCCTTGAAGATGAAGAAGTGGGAGAAATTGTATTTACAACACTTAGTAGAGAAGGTATGCCTCTGATTCGATACAGAACCCATGATCTAGGTCTAATTATTTCGGATGAATGCTCTTGTGGTTTACCTTTTAGAAGAATAAAAATTAAAGGTAGAACAGATAGAATGATTACAATAGGATCGGGAGATAATATTTATCCGAATGCCTTTGATGGAGCTCTTTTTAGTGTTTCCTCTGTAATTGATTATCAGATTATTCTAGATAGGAAAAACGACAAGGATCATATTACAGCTGTAGTTGAAACTAACTCTATTGATGATAAAACAAAAAAAGAGATAGCTGCTGCAATTATGAAATTACCTGAAATAGATAATGGAGTTCGAGAATCAAAGACCATCAAAAAAATTGAAATACAACTTGTTAAACCTCACACTTTGGATAGGAAATCTGTAAAGGCAAAAAGGGT
>JAUWOO010000112.1 GCA_030612095.1 Thermoplasmatota archaeon
GTAAAGAAAGATACGGTATTACCAATGATGTATATGCCTGATTGTATAAAGGGAACTATCGAGCTTATGGACGCGGATATTTCAAAACTAAAGCATCATTGTGATTTTAATCTGGCTGCCATGAGTTTCTCAGCAGGCGAATTAGCAAAGGAAATAAAGAAACATATCTCTGAGTTCAAATGTGAATATAAACCCGATTTAAGGCAAGCCATTGCAGATACATGGCCTAAAACAATCGATGATAGTGCCGCACGTGAAGAATGGGGTTGGAAACCAGATTATGATCTAGCAGTTATGACCAAAGATATGCTAGAGAAACTTGGTAAGCGGCATGAAGAAGGAAACCTCTAAATTTGCTGGTTATTGAAGCATCTGTAGAAAGTTTTATTTGCTAAACTACATTCCAATTCACACATAACTCGTGAGGTGAACCCAATATGGCTAAATTAGAGGAGATTGAAGAATATATGAATAATGATAGTATAGAAACTATTAAGGGTTATTTAGATGAGGAATCTGATTATTTGTTAGAGCATACTTGTGATAAAATACGAAGGGAATCGCTTTATCTACCAGGTCATGATTTTGTTGACAGGACATTTGTTGATTCGGACAGACCAACGCAAGTTTTGAGAAATCTCAAATCGATTTTTAATCATGGTCGATTGAGCGGTACCGGATATGTTTCAATACTACCCGTTGACCAGGGAATTGAACATTCTGCTGCAGCATCATTTACCCCAAATCCAATGTATTTTGACCCTGAGAATATAATAAAACTTGCAATAAATGGAGGTTGTAATGCCGTTGCATCAACCCTTGGCGTTCTTGGTGCAGTATCCAGAAAATATGCTCACAAGATACCATTTATCGTAAAAATCAATCATAACCAGCTCCTTACATATCCAAATGAATTTGACCAGATAATGTTTGCAGACGTTGAGCAGGCATGGGAGATGGGAGCAGCAGCAATTGGCTGTACAATTTATTTTGGATCTGAACAATCCAATAGACAACTCCAGGAGGTCAGTGAAGCATTTAAGTATGCGCATGAGCTAGGTATGGCTACTGTATTATGGTGTTACCTTAGAAACCCTTCTTTTAAGGTCGACGGAAATGATTACCACGCGTCTGCAGATCTTACAGGTCAGGCTAATCATCTAGGTGTTACAATTGAGGCAGATATAATCAAACAGAAACTTCCAACAATAAACGGTGGATATGTCGCACTTGACCAAGATGGTGTCAAATATGGAAAAATGGACAATAGAGCATATAGCGAACTTGCTTCAGATCATCCAATAGATCTTACTAGATACCAGATTGCCAACTGTTATATGGGTAGAATTGGTCTTATTAACTCCGGTGGTGCTTCTGGCGATAATGATTTTGCTCAGGCTGTAAGAACTGCTGTTATCAATAAACGTGCTGGCGGAACAGGTCTTATATCTGGTAGAAAGGCATTTCAGAGACCAATGGAGGAAGGCATAAAACTCCTAAACAGCATTCAGGATGTATATCTCTGTAAAGATGTAACTATCGCATAGTTACACTGCTTTCTTCTTTTTAAAAATAGACAACAGCCCATCGGGCGTTGTATCTATCTTTATTTATAGTTCCCCCTAATGTAATCATCATACTTAAGATGAAAAACATATGTTTTAGATGAATACTTTTATAATTATCATTTTCATTACAGCATCGAGTGCATAATTCTCCTATGAATTGGAGGGGGAAAATTGGCTAAAATAACAGCACATGAACTAGCAAAAAAGCAAAAAGAAATCTCTGTGGCAGAGTTCTTCGAACGAAATAAACATATATTGGGATTTGGTAATCTAACCCGGGCACTACTCACCAGTGTTAAGGAGGGAGTCGATAACGCCCTCGATGCATGTGAAGAGGCAGACATTCTTCCAGACATCTATGTCGAAATCCAAAACCATGAAGATGAAGAATGCAAAGTTATCATTGAAGATAACGGTCCAGGTATTGTGAAAAAACAGATTCCACATATTTTTGGGAGATTGCTTTATGGATCCAGATTTCATGCCATTAGACAAAGTCGAGGTCAACAGGGAATAGGCATCTCTGCAGTGGTACTGTATGGCCAGTTAACAACGGGAAAACATGCCAAGATCATATCAAAAGTGGAAGAAGACAGACCTGCAGCAGTCATGGAACTTGCCATTGATACTAATCGAAATCGTGCCGAAGTTATAAATCGAAAAATCACGCATTGGGATAAACCAACAGGAAGTAGAGTAGAAATAAGCATTATGGCAGATTATAAAAGAGGTAAACGTTTTGTATATGACTATCTGCAAAGTACCTCTATCGTAAACCCTCATGCACAAATAATTTTTAAAGAACCTGGTGGAACCGAACACATCTTTGAAAGAACATCTGAGGCGTTGCCTAAGAAATCTGTTGAAATTAAACCACATCCATATGGAGTTGAACTTGGGACTCTCATCAAAATGGCCAAACATACTAAGAGTCGAAAGCTTTCCTCATTTTTGAAGACTGAGTTTAGCAGCATGGGTAGCAGAACAACTGATGCAGCATGTGAAAGAGCACAGCTGGATAAAAGCCTTAGTCCCAAGAATATAACCAGGGAACAATTTCTGGCATTACATAAGGCATTTAAGAAAGTTAAGATTATGGCACCCTCTACAGATTGTCTTTCCCCCATTGGCGAAACACTAATTAAACGGAGCTTAAAACATGAAACAAAAGAGATTTCTCCAGAATTTATAATTACAGCATCTAGACCACCCTCAACATATTCTGGTAATCCTTTCCAAGTAGAAGTAGGACTTGTCTATGGTGGTAGTCTACCAAAGGATAAATCAGTGAGATTATTTCGTTTTGCAAATCGAGTGCCATTATTATACCAACAGGGTGGTTGCGCAACAACTGCTGCAATTTCCTCAATAGATTGGAGAAGATATGGCCTAGATCAACCGTCTGGAAAGGGAATTCCCACAGGGCCTGCGATTTTCTTTGCCCATTTATCTTCAACACTTATACCATTTACATCAGAGAGCAAAGAAGCAATAGCCGATATTCCTGAGATTGAAAATGAGATCAAGCTTGCATTTAGAGAGTGCGCAAGAAAAGTACAACGTCACATACATAAGAAAGTCAGACGGAAAAAGACTCGGGAGAAATTTGACCTGATTACAAAGATCCTGCCCGAGATCGCCAAAAAATCGGCAAGCATGTTGAACAAGCCAGTACCATCTTTAAATGAGGTTATAACTAAAATTATGGATGTAGTATGGATTGAAGACCTCATTGAATATGAAAAAATCTCAGGAAAACCCGTTCAGACGACATTGATAGAAGACACATTGGGAGAACATAAAGAAGGGATCATTACAAAGAGTAATATCATGGTAGTGAACTATATGCGTAAACCGCAGAAATTCAATTTATATGTGGTTATCCCAGAGGATGCGGTTGTTGGGACAGTGACCCCCAAGCCCACTAGAATTGCAAATAACTACATAAAATGGAATTTAGATTCAATTCATCCAACTGGAAAAATTGATGTACATTTTGAGCTTGCAGGCCTAGGAAAAGGAGATTTTGATGAAAACGACATGTATATTGAAAACATAAACCCCTCTTATGTTATAGGAGCGGATAAATGGGAGGGGGAGTAAAATGACAAAAAAAGATTATACTAACGTAATCAGCAAGATAGATCTGATTGCATCAAAGATTTATGATGACTTTGAGAAAGCCGATATACCGTATCTCCAGCTACCCACACGCACTAAAGCAAATATAAAATTTGATGATAAATTTAACGTGTGGAAATATGGAAAAAACACGACTGAGAGATCTGCGAAATCGCTCGATGGAGCATATATGCTACTTCGTACAATGTACCTAGTGGATTTTATAAAAACTATGATAAAGACAAATAAATCTTCAACACTCAGAGAGATGTATTACATCTCTGAAGGATGGGATCTTGCTAAATTCCACTCCCAACCAGAGTCAAATTCACTTGCAGAAGATCTAGAGGTTATAACAAGCTGCATGAGGGAAGATTTCAAACTTAGACCTGAAGAGGATGGAGCAAGAGTTATTGGTAATCTTACACTTGAAGAGATGACACGAAACAAAACAAAAAAGAAAATTCACTGTCAGGATGATGTTGGTGATTCGGGATATTCGATTCCATATAATGTCGAACCAGAGAAAATATCATTTAAAGGCATAGACGCCGATTTTATCATTGCAATAGAAACGGGAGGTATGTTTGATAGGTTGGTGGAAAATGGATTTGATACTTCCAGTCGAGCGATTCTTGTTCATTTAAAAGGTCAACCAGCCAGATCTACAAGACGATTCATCAAGAGGCTAAGTGAAGAGAAAAAGATTCCAGTTCTTGTTTTTACTGATTGTGATCCTTGGAGTTATAGAATATTTGCAAGTGTTGCATACGGCGCCATTAAAACAGCACATATCTCTGAATATCTTGCCACGCCTTCTTCCCAATATCTTGGTGTTACGCCTTCAGATATAAAAAACTATGATCTTCCAACGGATAGTTTAACGAAAGAGGATATTAAATCTTTAAAAAGTGAGCTTACGGACCCAAGATTCCAGGACCCATTTTGGAAGGGAGAAATCAAACTCCAACTTAAACTAGGGGAGAAATCAGAACAGCAGGCTCTAGCAAAGTATGGTCTAGATTATGTGACAGATACATATCTTCCAGAAAAACTAGCTGAAATGGGCATGATAAAAAAATAAGAGAGAATTAATTTTTTTCTTTTTTACCCCATAACTTCTGCTGCGGGATCATAAGTCCCCTCAGACGCAAAACACTATTCTCATCAATTGATATGTATGTTTTGCTAAATATCCCGCCTTCTGCACCTGTGGGATAGGTATAAGCATAGACTCGTTTGTCATGTAAGAATTCTGGTTCAGATTTACCTAGTTCCAATTTTTTCTCTACTTTGGAAGTGTATTGAAAATAGAAAACAACTCCTAATATTATAAAAATTACAGTCAGAACGCACCAGGCAATTATCCAATTTTCTAGATTGAGCAAAGCCCAGTTAGGCCCCATTTCTAAAATAAATGCACCCATGGCAACAAATAAAATCCAAATGATAAATAAAATAGAGGTAATGAGGAATAATTTAGATAGCTTAGGGTATATAACTCCAAGTGTATTATTTGTGCCATCTGTTTTTTTCTGTGTCTTAAACATAACTCTCTCTAGTATGACGTATTGTGTCTCTATGCTTTTAAAATTTTCTATTCACCCGTATGAATAGTATTAAAGGAGGGATAATGCCAGTGACACTATTACTAAGACTCATAACATTATATGTAAACCAACAACTTGGCACATCGTATAGTAGTTCTGATTCAATCAATTATGCTTTACAATATTAAGGCAAATCTCGGTAAGTCGAATATGAATTACATGCCTGTGGCAGACAACAAAGTAAGTAACCATATCATTTTAAGAATGCATATGCAATTAGAAAAAATGTTTACCATGAAAATACTTGCTACAGCGGACATACATGGATCCCAATACCGATTAAATATTCTACTAAAGAATGTTGAAATATATTCACCAGATCTCGTTGTCATATGCGGCGATATTACCCAATTTGGACCTGGAGAGATGG
>JAUWOO010000066.1 GCA_030612095.1 Thermoplasmatota archaeon
AATTTCATTTGAATCAACGATGAGTCTCATTCAGAATACCTTTTCAATAAAGCCTCTTTGATTTCTTTGTCGAGTACCTCTACATCTTTCTTACTAAATTTGCTTTTTTTAACCAATTCATCCATCAGCTGAAGTTTTTTAGCTTGTTCCCACAGTGCTCTCCTAGCTATTTCACTCCATTTTATCTCATTATGCTTTTTTATGAGGGTATGGAGTTCCTTTGGTATTGATAAAGTAATGTTCACCATTTTATCTCTTATGTGTATTATGTGTTTTCACATATAAATATTTTACCTTTAAATTCATTAATGCAAAAAGGATACGACATCAATCTCGTCTTAAAACTATTCTATTGGTTTGAACTGTTTTCATTTGCCACACTGCTTATATTATCCTCCATTTACAATCTTGAACTCGTTAACCACACTAATCACTGGAAATCTTATTATAGAGTAAAGCTGAGCTGTTACCAGCTCTTCCTTCTCTCGTAGACCGTACGTACGAATTTCCCGTATACGGCCTTCTCCATAATTGCCCCATTACAGGGAGTGAGGTTTCATCAGAGCCTCTAGGGAAGTGAGTTTATACTCTAGTAGCGAGGATGGCGTAGTCGAGTAGATATCTTCTATTCTTTTTTTCGTTTCCATATTAAAAATACTGCTATTGCAATCAGGGTAAAAAGAAGTTCAAAACCAGGTGTGCCATTGGTATCATTGTTGTCACTGGAGTTACCATTATCCTCTGTGTATCCTTCCCATAATTCATCAAGGATATAAGCATTAATAACAGAGAAGGAAATCTCGTCATCCTCATCATCATTTTTATTAAATTGCGCTCGAATATTCAAAGGTGCAGTACCACCTGCCCATTTAGCATCAGATTTAACGCGCATCTTCCACACATATGTAGATACATTCCCTTTTAGTAAATTGTAGAATGGAACTGAATCAAAAAAACCACCTATCCCTTCCAGCATTTCAAACGAGGACTCTTCTGAACTGCTTTCGCCTACTTCCCAAATTTCTATGCTTGCATATTGTAAATTTATTTTTGCACTAATGGTGGCTCTTACATAAAATGGCTCACCGCATTTCAGTTCCGCGTGATCAACAGTTGTATTCTGCCATTCAAAGCCATCTTTGCTGTACCAAGCGTCAAAGGTTCCATAGTCGCATTCGGGTGTTTCATAAGCAAATGAACAATCACCAAAAATCAGAACAAATATGCATATTGAAAGCACAACTATCAAAAATTTCCTCATTACTTCCACTAGATAATACTATAATACCACTGTATTAAAAAACTTTTCTTAGCTATGGCCTAATCCATGTGCCTCATCAATATCCCCTTCAATATCTCCGACCATCATACCCCATGATGGAACCACTCCAAAGGCAACTGTAGTAACATCAAAATTTATGCGATTGTTTGAACCAATCTTGAGTCCATTGACTATTACATCTTTCTTTTCCCTAACATATATTTGTGGTTCATGACCAAATAATGGGTTGAACAGAGTCTCATCACTACTATCGATAACCTTGAATTGAGCATACTCGCCATGAACATCTATAAGCCAGATGTTCAACGTCACAATCCATGGAGTAACTGGTGTTGGGGGTAAAATAGGTATACCAGTTGGACCGAGCATGCACAAATTCTTGACACCCAACCAATACTCCTTCTTTCCTTCAAACTCAACTTCTTTGAAAGGATCCAAATAATTTGGATACTGATCAATTGCAAGACGAATAGTTTCACTCCATTGAAAAGCACCGTCGTCATCATTGTGAGTAAGATTAATATCCAAACCAAATGGAATTGCAAACTGATTTTTAAGAGCATCCATTGCTTCACCACTTAACGTATCTTTGACATCTTGTGCACTGAATCCTGCATCGGACGGTATTGCATTTTCTATCTGTTCATCAATCTTGCTTTCAATGTTGGAAAACACATTTTCAATATCATCCTTGATTTTGTAGACATACCATTCCCGTACACAGTACACTGCCTTCGTTCCAACACTACTAAACAAAGAACCATTTTGATATGCAGACTTATTAAGATACATACTAATATTGTTGGTATACTTAGCCAATAGGTCATTTTTTGCTGCGGTCATAAGTTCGATGGGATTGGGATAATTTGTTGAATTAATACTTGGATCTTGCTTGATGTCACCGATTAATCCTAAGATTTCTGTTAGTGCATTCCATGATTCTGTTTCCACCCAATCGTAAAAATCACCGTAGATATTCTCAGCATTAGAACTTCCATTGCCAGTTTTTATCAACTCACCCAGATTTGGATTGAAAACATCATCTTTATATTTCTGGATAGTATCGACAAGATTTTCATCATTCAGGGAATCATTCCTGTAGAAAACATCTTTGACATCATTTTTTGTACTCTCATACTCCGAATAATGATTCAAAATTACTCGAATAGTGACATCTTCCTCTATTTTACTATCAATAGTTGTAAAATGGGTCCAGTTTACCCATGTTGTGTTACCAGACGTTTCTACTGTTTTGTCACTCCAATGGTGCTGACGAGTCCAATGAACATCATATATTTCACCATATAGCGTACATCCCTGTACAACTAGGTCTTTAGGAGGTTTATCTATCGCATCCTTAAATTCATAATAATCAAATGTCCACGGTTCTGTACCATTATCAATAGTGTAGCCAGTATGATTGCCATATGTAACAGTAGGGTATGTATCTCTTTTTACATCTGTTCTAATTTCAACAGTATAAACTATGGAGATAATGTTATTTATTCTGTCCAATGTGGTTTGATTTTGCTCTAATGCACCTTTTTCGATATTTACAAAACCGTAGCCCAGGTTTATGTATTCTTCAACCTTATTTTTAATGTCATCTTCATTTGCATCCACCAACTCCACAGATACATGATTGCCAATAATATCGACAAAATGAAGGATGATGCTTGTGTAATTATAAAGAGGAATCTCGGCAATTTCAGATATGTTTATGTGTGGACTATCATCGATACTTGTGTTTTCGTCATCACCGGCATCTAAATTTGCAATTCCTTTGGAAAAATCACTTGGATCGACGATGAATTCATCTCCATCCATGCCATTAAACATATTTGTGAGTGGTTGGTCACCTGAATTTTTAAGAGCCTTTCCGCATTCTACTGCAAATTCAACGATACTCAAAGGGTCAACACTACCAAACACCAGCCCCCCTTCAAACAACAGGCCACCGTTTACAAGTGGCGAGAGATGCTTATTATCTACCACATTCAATGGTTTACCGCTGCTGTAGTGCTTATAGCCCCTAGCAAGAGAATAAACATTAGAAAGTACTGTGGTAAAGGTCCACAGCGGTTTAATGCCGTTAATCGTGTCATTATATTCATCTACCAGACTTTTGAGAAGAGGATACCTGGATGTGATAACAGAAGAAACAGTAATCCTTCGTGTTGTAACGATTTTCCCCTCTGATGCACCATCTAGTTTCTTAATTTCTATGTTTACTGGCACCTCCGCAACCCAATATGTTTTATGACTCTTTTCAGCCTCAGGTCCAATTAATGGGATGGTAAAACGTTCCATATCCATTTCTAAATCGCTGAATGTTATATTGTCCAAAGAGGTGATGGGATAGTCCTCATCTTCAGGAATAACAACATTTATTGCATACCGTCCATCGTTAAAGGAATCGTAGAGATAGTTACCGGTAAGATAAATATTTAGTTCATCTAATATAATATCTTTAACTCGATTGCAATTTATTTCATCTGCACTAAATGATGGGTCTTCTGGTTGAATTACTGGCTTTTTACCTATTTCTTTTAACCCTTTCATACCAGCAATGTTCAATGCAGTAGCTAAATCAGCCTCAGCATAACGCAATAAATTTTCAATTTCGTTGAAATCAAGGGTACTTGATATCTCGATTGCTTTCTGCATTTCCAGCTGTGTGACATAAACTGTTGTAAAACTACTCCCAAGTATGAGAAAGATACCAATAACTGAGAATGGAATGCGGGCACGATCATCCTTTAGAAAACTTCCCCATGTTTTCATCTTCTCGTCACCCATACAGTGAGAACAACTTCTGCTTTGTTTAGCGAAATACGTTCAAAAAGCCAGTTTGAAATCATTTCTTCAAAATCGATAAGCACATCAATGTCGATTAACTCAAAAACACTGTCGACAAAATACTGGATATATGGGTCCATGAAACTGGCTACTATGCTAGTTACATTTTCCTTTATCGCCATTTCAAGTGCATCGAAACCTTCTGCAAGAGAATCAATTGATTCTCCAAGAAAATCAGTGAAATTTTCAATGAGGATATTGGTAATTTCATCAAAGATGGGGCTACTCACAGAGTCGTTAACAATATCTGCAAACATGCTATCAACCGTTCCAAGGGCCTCACCCATAACTGCACTTATGGCATCTTCTGCAATAGTTCCAATTGCCGCCTTGAGTTTATTAAAACCATAATCAAGTGTAGCATTTACAATACCTGGAAAAACAGTTTCGTTATCTGAATTTCTAATGCCGTCAATCAGAAAACCATATACAAGCATAGTAACATTTTCACGTACTGCATTGGTTGCATTTCCAAAATCATCATAGGGTGGAGTTGCGCTAGTATAATTCTCAATTACACTTGTAATATTTGTAATCAGCGGGATATCTCCAAACAACCCACCAAATAACTCTTCCTTCAGCCAATATTTTGTGAAAATGATCTGTGTATCACCAAGGTTTATCACTGGTTTGTATGGCATCATGATGAAGCTTTTTGCTACATGACAATCTTGATTTGGTGGATGCTCGCCAATATATAATTCACCACCAAACGGCACCCCTTTTATTGGATGCCACCATGTGGTTAGATTAAAGCTGTATTTATCCCCCAGATATGAAGAAAAAAAACTTTTTGTTTCATTTTTAAGCTGCCGATCGTAGTCACCGGTAAATATGTTAAATCGATTGGTTCCAAATACTGAAAAAGGTAGTCTAAATTGACATCCTAGATTTTCAGCCAAGAGATTGGCATGTGTTTTATGAATTTGTTCGCGAGCGAGCAACCAGTCAAGAATTGAACTATAAAGTCCTTCAGAGGAAGTATTAATGCCAATACTTTTTGCCGCATCATCTATGATATCGCCACACATTTTGTAGCTGAATTTATCCACCCGGGAAACTAGGAATGTATTCAATGCCTCATCGGCAACATGTTCGCGATGTTTCTCAATGGATGTATCAATAGCAATATCACTTTGAAGTGCAGGAAGTAAAACAACTCCGGATAGAGATACCATAACTATGAAAAGAACAGCATCGTACATCGAGGAAACGCCTCGAGTATTTTTCAGAAATCTTCGTCTTTTCATCTCGTTTTCTCCAAGTAGTATTGAAATTGATTTTTTAGTTGGTGTTCCACATTATAATCGTCAACTTTCCGGGCACTATCTGCACCTCATTAAGATAAATACCTACACTTTTTGAGACGGCAACTCGATCTCCAATGTAATCTGGTAGATTCTCTGGAAAATCTTCATAGGTATTGTCCCAGCTTATTCTAAGAGTAAAATTTACACCAGATGTTTTGTATTCATCACGTATGAGATACAACGCAGATTTTCCATCATCGCTATTCAGCAATGGTAAATCAACTACTCCTCCTTCCCTCATAAGATAGCAGTCAGGGTTGGTTAGTTTCGTTGCAATAAAATCAGCCGTTTGATATTTTTCAAGAGATTCAACTCTAACTCCATATGCAGTATAAACTGTAGCAAGCAGTACAAAAAATAACGTAAATCCAATCATTACAACCGATAAAGCAGGCAAAGATGTGAACTCCTCAGAAACTGCTTTTTCATCATGTATAAACTTCTTAAGACGTAACCTTTTTACCATTTTCCCCCACATGTATAGATTTACAAGTTTATTATAAATCTAAAAATATGTATAAGCAACAATTTTATAAATATTATTAAAAAATCAAGAAATATTTTTATAATTTTTGGGAATGAAAAACATAATTGGTCAAATCCAATTTATCCACATTGCAGGAAAAACCGTTATATAAAGCATCCTATATTCCTCAGCTGATAAGAACCATGGATCCAAAAGATTACAACTATGTAAAAATTGAACGGAAATGGCAGAAAAGATGGCTTGAAGAAAAGATATACGAATCAAAAAAGGAAAAGCAAAACAAATTTTTCATCCATTTTGCGTATCCTGGAGTCTCCGGCTATCTTCATGTAGGTCATATGAGAGGTTTCACTTACTGTGACATCATAGCAAGATATAAACGAATGACTGGATTTGATGTTTTATTTCCTGCAGGGTTCCATGCTTCAGGAATTCCCTCGTTTGGTTTCGCCAAAAAGGTAGAACGAAAAGATAAAACCACCATAAATATGCTTAAAGAGTATGGATGCACAGACGATTTAATCAAGAAATTAACCGATCCTGTTGAGGTTGTAAAATATTTTGGCAAAGTGTATGTAGAAGATTATTGGAAGAAATTCGGTTTTCTAATAGACTACTCAAGAATCATGAGTACAATATCGGAAGGATATAATAAGTTTATACAATGGCAGTTTTACAAGCTTAAAGAAAAGGATCTACTGGTTCAAAAACCCCATTTTGCACCTTTTTGTCCTAATTGTGGACCAGTTGCGGTGGATAAGTCAGAAACAGATATATTGAAGGGTGGCGCATCAGAGATACTTGAATTTACAGCCATCAAATTTAAGATGAATGATGGAACAATTCTTCCAGCTGCAACTCTCAGGCCAGAAACCATTTTTGGTGTAACTAACATGTGGGTTAACCCAAATGTTGAGTATGTTAAAGCCAGGGTAAATGGTGAAACTTGGATTTGTTCAAAGGAAGGTGCAGATAAACTTTCTTATCAACTAGATAAAGTTGAAATTCTAAACGAGACAATATCTGGTAAAGAGCTCATTGGCAAAACCTGTAAAATACCAATATCTGATAGAGAGATACCCATCCTTTCTGGTCCATTTGCAGATCCTGCTGTTGCAACTGGTGTTGTAATGTCTGTCCCGGCTCATGCACCCTTTGATTGGATTGCACTTGTGGAATCTGAAACAGATATAGAACCTATAACTATCATAGATGTGAAAGGTTTTGGTACAAATCCTGCTAAGGAAGCTTGTGATGAGTTAGGGGTAAAAAGCCAAACTGAAACAGAAAAACTCGATATGGCAACTGAAATTGTCTATAAAAAAGAGTTTCACACTGGTTTTCTCAATGAAAAATGTGGTCAATATACAGGAGTAAAAGTATCTGACATAAAAGACGAGGTAAAAAACGAATTAATATCTAAAAACAGTGCAGTGGTTATAAGGGAATTTTCTGAGGGGGTCGTATGCAGATGTGGCGAAAGAGTAGTTATAAAACAGATCCCTGACCAATGGTTCGTTAAATATAGTGATCAAAACCTAACTGAAGAATCCAAAAAACATGCGGATGCCATGAACATATATCCTGAGGACTACTCAAAGGAAATGCCAAAGGTTCTAGATTGGTTTGACGACCGCGCATGTATAAGAAAAGGTTCGTGGCTTGGTACTGAGTTTCCTTTTAAAAAAGGCTGGATAATTGAACCTATATCCGACTCTACACTGTATCCTGCGTATTACATTATCTCAAAATATGCCAATGAAAACAAAATAAAACCCGAGGAAATGACTGAGGAGTTTTTTGATTATGTATTTCTTGGAAGAGGAGAGTCTAAGAATGACATATGGGATGAGATAAAATCTGATTTTGAATACTGGTATCCAGTAGACATCAATCTTGGTGGAAAGGAACACAAAACTGTGCATTTTCCTGTGTTCTTGATGAATCATGTTGCAATCATGCCCAAAGATAAAAGGCCCCAGGGTATTTTTGTCCACTGGTGGGTCACACAAAAAGGAAAGGAAAAGATCAGTAAATCAAAGGGTGGTGCGGAGCATATTGCCAAGGCGGCTAATGTCTATGGTGTCGATGCCATGCGACTCTATTATGCACATGTTGGATCTCCGTTTGTGGATGTAGAATGGGATCCAGAAATAATCATTAAATACAAAAACAGAATCGCAAACATCTGGAAACTTATCCTGCAGTTATCAAACATGAAGGATATGAAAAACGAAAACCTTGATAACTGGCTTACAAGCATTTTAAATAGAAGGGTACAAAAGATTACAGATGCCTTTGGAAACTTTGATCTGCGTGTTGCATCCAATGAGATTTTCTTCGAGTGTCGAAAAGATATTCGGTGGTATTTTAAAAGAGGGGGTAGCAATAAGAAAATACTTGATTCTTTTGTCAACACTTGGATAAAATTGTTGGCTCCTGTGACTCCGCATATTGCGGAAGAATTGTGGCATTTCAAGAAAGAAGGTTTTGTGTCAAACGAACCATATCCGCGATTTAACCCTAGCGAGATATCTGAAAAAGATGAAGTTGGTGAATACCTTTTATCTAAACTTATCGGTGATGCAAATGAAATTCTAAAGGTTACTAAAATAAAGCCAAAGAAAATATGTGTATATGTATCACCTGCATGGAAGTGGGAGATATTTAGAAAGGCATTAGCACTCTCTTCGAAAGATAACCTTAATGTTGGTGCTATAATGAAGGAAGTGATGTCCGATCCCAAGATGAAAGGCATTGCTAAACGGGTTTCCCAATTTACTGGTAAACTTCCAAGTGAGATTAAAAAATTAAGTGAGAGCGATAGAAGGAAATACTCGATTAAATTCGAAAGTGCCGAATATTTAGAAAACGCTAAGGATTATTTGAAAGGGGTGTTTTCTTGCGAGATCGAAATCTATCGAGGCGACGACGAAGGGATTTATGATCCCGTTAATAAAGCAAGATATGCCGTTCCACTACGGCCAGCTATTTACTTGGAATAAAAGAAGTTTGCATAATGCTGTTAAACTTGGATAATCTTATCTGGCGTACTACTCATGTCTGGCGGTATTTCTCCAAACCTATATACTGAATTTGTTGTCTCGCAATAATAGTACCTCTTTCCATCTTTATCTTCTACATATTCTCCATGATCTCCATCTATATGAATCCCTACTGCAAGATGGCCTATGTCATCCTCCAAAACATAGAACAACAATGCTACATCATAGCCTAGTGCATCCATTATTGATGCAAAAAGAACAGATGAGTCCTCACAATCGCCCTTCTTATCAACTAAAGTCTCAACAGGATATCTCCAATATTCGACTTTACCCTTGGTACTATTATCTGATGCATAGATTACATTTTTTTGAACAAATCTAAGTATGAAGTTTATGGTATCAACTTGACTATAATTTTCTCCTTCTGCAAACGATCTTAGTTTACTTGCAACATCTTGTACCACCCGATCGTCTGATGTTACAAAATTAACCATTGCGTAATTGCCAATACTCTGAGGCATTCTATTAACATTGGACTCTGCGTAACTTTTGTAAATATCCACGGGTACTTTCAATGAAAACTCCCAGTATTTTTCATTAAACCTCCAACGATATATTCTGTCATAGACCGCCTCAGGGATATCAACCTCTTCTGAAACTGTAAC
>JAUWOO010000047.1 GCA_030612095.1 Thermoplasmatota archaeon
AAATAAGTTTTCTGAATGTTAAACATAACAAGACCCCCTGTTTACTTTAACTTTTCAAACCCTGATTAATTTCTCATCAACCACTTGTCATTTCCTAACAGCGTGCATGAATACCCCAGTTTACTGAACTCAAGGATTTCCTGTTCGGTAGAAACAATCCTGCTATCATGTTCAACAACCTGTTTAAGACGAATCAACTCCTCCTGCAACACCTCTTTGATTAACTCTTTAATCTGTTCAACACTTGGTATTTTTTTATCCATATCCTGTATCTTTCCACGAATGCCCTTGATTTCCTTCAAATTATAGTATTTTCTCTTTCCATTAATCGGGTTAAGATATTGCTGCCTCTCGGCATAAATTCTTCTAAGCCCTTCAACCCGCCTGTTCCAATAAACAGCATCAACATCACTGATCTTATGACATGTGAGAAAATTAATGATTTTATCTTCCATCCCGTGATTTGTCATTTGTGTAATAAAGAATTTACGAAGACAATGAACTCTCATTCTTCCATATTTGGCATCACCATTCACAAGACCAATTCTCTTGGCAGCCTTCCTAATCGTCTCATTGAAATTCTGCTGAGTAACAGGCATACGTCCTTTTCCCCGTTTTTTACTTCTACCAACAAACAACGGGCTATCATCACTAAGAACCTCACCACGTTTCACCCTCCACTTGAGATACTCCTTCAATACAAGAACTCCATCACTGCCAAGAAACGAGATTCTTTCACCTATTAACTCTCTATCCTTCTTTGGAAGGAAACGGATAGCAAGAGGTACATTACCCAGATCAAGTTCTCTCTGAACATCCCCGATTCTTAGAGCAACGGCATCGGATACTCTCATACCAGTTTGAGATATGAACAATATGCGGAACTTCTCTCCAAGATCAACTACATCCAACATCTTCTTTAATTCTTCCAATGTTGGAACAAGATCCTTCTCCCGTCTTACACCTGCATTCTTATAGTTACGTAGGTTCACCATACCAGATCTACCAAGCACTGCAGTAAAGAAACTCCGAACCGCTCCATCCATTGCGTTGATTGTTTTTGGAGCATAACTCTGATCCTCTAAGTAATGCCGGAAATCAAGTATCATATCACGAATGCCATTTCTCATAATAGGGTCATCACTTTTTAATTCCTGGTCTCTTTGTAAAATAAGTTCATGTGGATTTTTACCATACCAACTACAAAGTTTTCGAAGAGCAGATAAATACACATTATGAGACGATTGTCCTATGTTTTTAAGCCAAGTTTCTACTTCCTGAAATTCTTGGAGTTGTTTTTTAGAAAAAGATTTATACCTACTTGCTTCTATTTGTCTTTGGGGTTTGATACTCATGTTATCAGGCTCCAGGCTGCCAAGGTGTTCATGCACTTTGGTAGCCATTATTTCAATTTTTAAGTTGTATTTTTCTTAATTTATATTAACAAGTTCATAAGGTATTCTCTCCTTATAAACCTTGTTGTAGGTTCACTGAAACTACTTTTATTGAGCGGAAACATTATTGGACTGCAATGTACTTATTTGATTTTGCAATTTGTATCATGGATTCTGTTTTAAAGCATTCCAGATAACTACATTAATTGTCATAGATTTTATGCTACATAATGGATCATATGAATGTGAGAGATATTTACAAAAAAAATTTATATATTGCAGTTTTAACGGGCAATAGTTACGTAAAAACATAAATCAAAAAAAAAAAAAGGTAATTCTCTATTTTTCGAAACATTTATATTACCACTCATGCATTACAAAAGATTGGAGGTAAAAGGAAAGATGAAGAAAAAAATATTTGCCATAATGATGGCGACGCTGATGAGTGCAGCAATGCTAGCAGGGATAGTAGCTGTAAACGCAGGACAATATGACACTGACACTTATACAGTTGCTTCATTCTCAACAGGAACAGAATCGTACGATGAGACTCTGGCTTTTGATGAAATATCTGAGGAAATGTTCATAGATCTGATTGAAGTTGAGACAGGTATTGAAGATTTAACTCTTATTTATAATGGAGAGATGAAAAATGGATTCGATGTTTTGCTTGTCCCATCATCAGGGGAAGAGAGATATATTGAAGCAGTTGTCTCTGAGGATGATGTAACTATAACTGAATTACAACTTGAAAATGTAGTTACTGAATATGTCGAGGAAAAAGTTATCTGTGATTCTGATTGTTGCCCTATCGATGAAAATATAGACCAGTGTCTTGTTACAGTTCTAACTGTTGTGGGAGGCGAAGCAACTTCTGGAACGCTGCCTATGACAACTGGAGGTTTTAAGGTATACACACGCTCTGCATATATTGCAGGACATAACATTTTTGGAATGACCCTATGGAAAAACACAGCAAAAGGAAGGTTCTATAGCTTTAATAATAAGATTATATCAATATCCGACATGTCGACTCTTTGGACAGCTTGGCTTTGGGAAAAAGAATATCATTATCATCATAAGCAATATGGTTCCAATAATGTTTGGGGACTGGTTCATTCTGATGCGGAAGTCAAGTGCACACTTGATTATAACTACAGATGTGAATCTTGGGTATGGGTTCAATGCTGGGGTGACGGAAGCTGGACCCATGACGAATGGGGTCGTTGTTACCATCTATAAATAATAATCTGCAATCTGGAAGCAATAATCTCAATAGTTTGCTTCCTTTAAATTTTTTTTCTTTTCAGCTCTATAAATCACCTTTTTAGTCTGGCATACATCTCCGTTGTTTCAAGGCAAGGGAGTCTTAAATCATAACCCATCATTTTTTAAAGCTTGATAATATAAGTTAGAAAGGAAATATGTTAAATATTGAAAAAAAGAAGAAATTTGATAAAAAATCAAATAGATTTAGAAGAATTATAATTGGTTTTACTATGGGTTTCATAATTCCCTTCCTTTTTTTTAGGGATGCAAATCCAGTTTTTAGAATTCTAGTCAGTTTTACAGGAGGGGCGTTTGGCATTATTGGTGGATTTTTTTATACAATTGAAAAGGAAAGTGAAGGAGAACGTATAGAAGCTTTAGAATGGTGGCAATGGACTTTGCTCGGGTTATCTTTAATAGCTGTATTACTTTTGTTTACGCTACTCCTTAGAATATTTTTATGAATAAAGCAAATATTGCTGGTTGAAAAGGGTGCTATTCTTCTTTCTGTTGTTTTTGTTAGGAGGAGTGCAAATTATCCAAAACCTGCCAAGAACCATGTGAAATATCATAGAGAACAATACTTGATCTAGTTAAGTGTGGATACTTAGATGGAAAAAATGATTGAAATGGTTTTCTCAAAAATTAAAGTGAACTACGGCACTTGTTATGTTTAACATTCATAAAATAAGTTTTTTAGAGATAGGGAATTTAGATATTCTTTATAAATAAACACAAAGATTATAGGGTTCTCTGCATTTCGATTGTTTAATGGTTGGAATTGTATACCCTACTGTTGATGAGATTCAGTATAATAATACCATTGCAATTGAAATGTTTAGGACAAGTAAACAAGACCAAGCAAAAACAATTAGTACTTCTTACATACAGAGATCCATAGAAAAGACAAAAATGAATCCTGGTGATATGTATGATAAAGCAGCACGATTACTCATCGAACTAACACGCATGCATGCTTTTGAAAGCGGAAATAAACGAACTGCCTTTCTCTCAACAAAAAAATTTGTCCTCAAGAATGAAGGAAAATTTAATATACCTGATACAATAGATAATGTTAAGGTAATGATTGGCATAAGAGAAAATTATTATTCTCAAAATGAAATAAAAGAGTGGATTATGAATGGTAAAATCAAAAAATTTGAAAGATAATATTTCAGAAGAAACCAGAAAAAAAATTGCTGATGAAGAATTTCGAGAGATCGTTAAAATAGCAAATGGCCATAAAAAAACTCTTAGCGCATTAGCTAAGCATTGATTAGTAGCATTAAAAATACGTTTTTCAAATGTTTTGGTATTTAAACCTATTTTTTGTCTTTACACCTTTACTATGTTAATATCCAACGTTTATTAGGCGCCTATTTGGATGGGATTAATAATTCTCTTAAGAGTGGCAATTGCAGATAGGGATGCCATGTAACTTGATTTTGGATTATTTGGGTTGGGCATGTTTTCTACTTCAGCTCTGAGTCTGCCAAATTTGCCATGAGCAAGTATTTTATGATTTATCCTTGTGACAACAGGATCTGCAACTATTTGAACTTTAGTTCTATCGAATCCCACTCCTGCAAGTGACAGACTTGCAGCTACGTTAATATTTCTTGGAAATTCTTTTACGGCCTCTCTGGCATTTCCTTCAAAAACAGTTATTCTTTTCCCATAGTTTTTTCCTAAAGATTTGGGGGGCTTTGTAGTCACGAGTGTTACTTCATCTATGGCATCAATACTAGCCGATAATATCCCATCTATGCCACATACCGCACCAGATGGAAGGTATATTTTACAATGTTTACTTCTGGCTGTTTCCTCAAGTTCCTTCCTACATTTATCATCAAATAAACTCCCAACACTCATGATAATCAAATCCTTGCCTGCTTGGAGTATATCCATGGCATATTCATCTACTGCTTGCTGTGACGCAGCTTCGAATACAACGTCTACATTTTCCAAAAATTCTTTTACAGGTTTTATTTCTGCTTTTTTAAGGTTTTTTTTAAGATCAATAGCTTTTTTCTTGTCAATATCCTGTAAATAAATCTTCTCAATTTCCTTCATTTCATCTGCAGCTAGTGCTACGTCTGTCCCTATTGCACCACAGCCAATTATTCCAAGATTCATTCTTTTACCAAAACCTTAAAACGATGAGTTAATATAAAAAATATTGTGATGGACGATATTGATAGATTTTTGGAAGAAGACATAGGGGCGGAAGGAGATATAACTTCGAACTCCTTATTTACTGATGAGATTGCCCGGGCACACATCATTGCAAAAGAGAATTGTGTTGTTGCTGGACTAGAAGAAATAAAAATGGTTTTTAAAAGAACAGGGGCTCAGATGGAATTGCTGGTAAATGATGGAGATTTTGTTAAAGAAAAAACCATTGTGGCTGAGGTAAAGGGGCCGATTCGTTCTATTCTCATGGGGGAAAGATTGGCTCTAAATTTTATATGTAAGATGAGTGGCATTGCTTCTGAGACAAGGAAACTTGTAGATAAATGTAGAAATATAAATCCACGTGTGACCGTAGCAGCCACAAGGAAAACAACGCCAGGCTTTCGCAAATATGAGAAAAAAGCTGTTATGCTAGGTGGAGGCGAGTCACATCGATATGGGTTATATGATGCTGTTATGATTAAGGATAACCATATAAAATGTGTTGGTTCTGTTGAAGAAGCGATTAGGCGAGTAAAGCAGAAAGTTCACGATACGCTTGTAGAAGTTGAGGTGGAAAACGAAAAAGATGCCATCATAGCCGCGGAAATGAAAGTTGATGTCGTCATGTTGGATAATTGTAGTCCTGAAAATGCAGAGGTGCTCGCTGATAAAATTCGGGAGATAAATGCCAATGTTTTAATTGAAATATCTGGAGGGGTTACTCCTGATAATATAGTTGAGTACGCGTCTTTTGCTGACCGTATTTCTTTGGGATATCTTACACACAGCATCAAGAGTAAGGATTTTTCTTTAGAATTAAACTAGAATTTTTTAGGAAATGTTTAATAATCAAAATTCCTTTACAATTATTGTAGGAGCATATAATATAATATGTCACTATAGTGAATTGGGGTTTATTATTGTGAGGATACGGTGATTTAGATGAGGAAAATTATAGATGAAGTAATTGCTAATGAGAAAAATAGGAAGAAAGAAAAGAAATCTGTTAAGAATCCGGGTAAAGGGCCAGATGTTTTAGAAAATTCACTTACTCGTGGCGTTAACAATCGTGAGTTGGAGGAGGTATTGGCAGGTTTAACTACTACCATAAAGGTTGTTGGCTGTGGTGGTGCTGGAACCAATACCATTTCTAGGTGTATTGAAGGGGGTATTTCCGGAGCAGAGTTGGTGGCTTTAAATACAGATGCTCAACATCTGTTACTAGCTAGTGCACCTCATAAGGTTTTAATCGGCAGGCATCTTACTCATGGCCTAGGTGCTGGTTCTCTTCCCCAGATTGGTGAGGAAGCTGCTCGTGAGAGTGAGAAAGATATCCGTGAAGCTGTAGGACGTGCCGATATGGTTTTTGTCACCTGTGGACTTGGCGGTGGCACAGGTACAGGTTCTGCCCCAGTCATTTCACAAATTGCTAAAGAGACCGGTGCTTTGACTATTGGTGTTGTCACTCTACCTTTTAGTGTTGAAGGTTTTATCCGGATGGAAAATGCTGATGTAGGTTTGAAACGTTTGAGGGAAACCTGTGATACTGTTATCGTCATTCCAAATGATAAATTGCTTGATGTTGTCCCCAATCTTTCGCTGAATGCTGCTTTTAAGGTTGCTGATGAAGTTCTTATGAGATCAATTAAAGGCATTACTGAAATGATTACTAAGCCTGGCTTGGTCAATCTGGATTTTGCTGACCTAAAGACTGTCATGAAAAGAGGCGGTGTTGCAATGATTGGTCTTGGGGAGGCTGAAGGTGAAAACAAGGCAGTGAATGCCGTTGTAGAGGCTCTTAATTCTCCACTACTGGAAGTTGATATTTCTGAAGCTACTGGTGCCCTTGTCAATGTTACTGGTGGCGAGGATATGACAATTAGCGAGGCTGAACGGGTTGTTGAAGAAATATATTCGAGAGTTGATCCAAATGCACGTATCATATGGGGGACCACTGTTGATCCTGAACTTAAGAGAAGTATTCGTGCAATGCTTGTCATAACTGGGGTTAAATCAAAGCAGATTCTGGGTCCAGCTCATAAGGCATTTGAAAATAAGGAGTATGGCATTGATTTTGTGGCATGAAGAAAACCCCTAAAATGACTTCGGCTCATAATTTCAAAGCCCCACTATCCTTTTTATGACCAGTTTGGTATAGGGAAGGAAGGCAATCTATATAATAATAAAACCTCCAAATTCTTTATATATACCTAGTTATTTGACCAGTTGATTATAGAGGTGTCAATATTGAAATCATTAAGAAGCGATAAAGGCGATAGGAGCATCGTTGACCGGGCCTGGGAATTACAACACAACCTAGAGGCACGACAAAAGAGAATAGGTAAAGGAAAATACGGAAGGGTTCTCAAGATGGCTCGTAAACCTACGGATGAAGAATTTGCAAAAACTTCTAAGATAACAGGGGCAGGCATCTTGGTTGTAGGTGGACTAGGTTTTGTTGTTTGGTTGCTTGCAAAACAGGTTGCGCCTTGGATAGGAGAAATGTTTGGGTGGATTTAAAAGGTGTAATCATATGCAAGGCACAGATTTTGAGGGCGACATTGTAGAAAAAACAAAAATATTTTCCATAAAAACTCAAGTTGGGAAGGAGCAGAACGCTGCGGATCTTATTAATAGCAGGGCAGATAAATCAAAGACAAAAATCTCGTCTATACTTGTAGCACCTGAACTCAGGGGGTATATTTTCCTTGAGAGTTATGATAAAGAGCGCATAAAGGAGATGATTAAAACAGTTTCCTATGCCAGAAATATGCTTGAGGGTGATATACCTGTCGAGCAGTTAGAGCATTTTCTTGTACCTGCTTCTGCAGTTGCAAAAATTGCTGAGGGTGATGTTGTTGAAATGATTGCAGGTCCATTTAGAGGTGAAACTGCAAAAGTTACTCATATCGATGATGCAAAAGAGGAGATCACGGTAGAACTCTTTGAATCTGTTGTACCAATACCAATTACTGTTCGAGGGGAGCAAGTAAGAGTAGTCAAAAAGAAGGAAGAAAAGAAAGACAAGGAGGAATAGACAATATGTCAGAAATAGTTGAGGCATTAGTTGAAGGAGGAAAAGCATCTGCCGGTCCACCACTTGGTCCAGCACTTGGTCCGATGGGTGTAAACATTATGCAGATTATCAATACAATCAACGATAAAACTAAAAGTTTTGAAGGAATGAAAGTTCCAGTAAAGGTTATCATTGATCCAAGGACAAAGGATTTCGAAATCGAGGTAGGTACGCCGCCCGCAGCATCGTTGATTCTTAATGAAATTGGTGCGGAAAAAGGGTCTGGTGCACCATCAACACATAAGATTGGTAATCTCACTATTGATCAAGCGATCAAGGTCGCTAAAATGAAGTATGATAATCTCCTAGGTAAAGAGCTTAAACAAAAAACAAAAGAAATAATCGGAACCTGTGTGACAATGGGTGTTACTGTAGAGGGAAAAAAACCGCAAGAAACTCAAAAAGCCATAGACGAAGGGGAATACGATTCTAAATTCGTTTAAATCCTCGTTGGAAGAATTGTTTAATTGATTTTAACATACGATCGCGCCTGTATTCAAGGGGCATGGTGATTCCTTCACCCCACGTTTTTTTCTTATTTATTTCCGAAAGGATGGTGTCAGCATTCATATCAGTGGTATCCACTACTGTATATGCATATCCTGCGTATGCTGGATCGTGTGAGTCGCTACCGCCTGTTCCACCAAGGTTGAATTCTTTTGCAATCTTGGCAATTTTCAAATTGGTTTTTGGCATGCTACACGCATTAAAAACCTCTATTGTGTTGATTTTTTGATGTATCGTCTTTAGTTTTTCCTTTTTTATCCCTGACATATTTCTAAAGAGATGTGGAACAATAGGTGTTCCACCTTGGTCAAGAATTTTTTCTACTGTTTCTTGGATAGATAAATTTCTGGCTATGTTTTTCTCAACATTCAATGCCAGCATGTGTCCGTCTGCTGTTGATATTTCTATTCCGGGGATTACGATGAAATCTTTCGGTGCGATTTTTACTGCTTTAAGGCCACCTTCTACAGTGTTATGATCAGTAATGGCCATTCCTTGCAGTCCTTTCTTTTTTAACGATTTGATTATGTCTTTGGGTGACCCTATGGCATCCTCTGAGTATTGGGAATGTATATGTAAATCTAGTTTTATCATAAGTTATACTCCAATTTTTGCAACAGGTAGTTTCCGTTGATATTATAAATTTGTGTTTTCTTTAATTCTAAATCATGAATGTGTTAATGTTGCGAAAATGCCACATAGAAAGTATTAAATTTATAGGTCACATTATATTATAATGGGTATTTGTAAAATGAGTTTTTATCTTGGTAGAAAGGGTTGCATAATTGCAGTTATACTTCTCCTTGCTGGAGTGAGTATCGTACCAGGTTTAGGTGCTAATGGGACTTTTAATAACACCATCTATGTTGATGATGACAATGCAGGGGGATCATGGGATGGTACACAAGAGCATCCATATCAGCATATTCAGGATGGTATTGACGCTGCAAGTGATGATGATACGGTCTATGTTTATAGTGGGATCTATTATGAAAATGTAGTAGTAGCTAAGTCAATAGATTTGATTGGTGAGGGTAGAGATACTACGATTGTCGATGGCAATGAAACTGCATTCGTAATAAAAATAGATGTGGATTCGGTCACGTTGTGCAATTTTACTGTGCAAAATAGCGGTATTGAATCTAGTGCCGTTGGTGGAATTATGGTTGAGTCAAACTACAATTCTATAACAAGTAACAACGTGTATAATAATTGCATTGGAATACATCTAATTTATTCAAATAATAACATCATCCATGGTAACGAAATAAGCTTCAATTTTATTTCCGGTATGCGACTTCTTAATTCAACTAACAATATAATTTCAGGAAACATTGTCAATTCTAATGGCCTAGATATGTTACAATATTGCCTCGTGCCAGGCATAAAACTCGAACAATCGTCAAACAATACCCTTTTAGATAATACCTTCTCGAACAATGCTGTGGGCATCTCTTTAACTTATTCCTCCAATAACAATATTATCTCAGGTAATGACGTTAAAAACAACGAATATGATGGCATTAATCTGACGGATTCATCTGGTAATTGTGTCTCTGGAAATATCATTTCAGACAACAATGGATATGGTATATATGTTAGCAATTCACCAGATAGCAAAATAGTTCAAAACAATATTGTAATGAATAAAAGAAATGCATACTTTAAAGATTGTGATAATACATGGGATGGTAACTATTGGAACAGATTCCGGTTATTGCCCTATCTGGTTTTAGGAAAGATAAACTCTAAACTTAGGATGGAAGCTGATTGGCATCCAGCAAAGATTCCTAATGAAATAGTAAGCAACCCCTTTGCAATTATTGAAACAAATATGGGCACGATGAAACTAGAACTATACAAAGATAAGGTGCCCATAACTGTTGAAAATTTTATAAAACTTGCAAATGATGGATTTTATGATGACATTGTATTTCATAGAGTAATTGATGATTTCGTAATACAAGGTGGCGGATACTATGCTAATGGTACTTATAAGACAAGTCCTTATGGGTCGATAGAACTTGAAATTCATCCTGATGTACGTCATGTTGATGGTGCGATATCTATGGCAAGAACTTCAGATCCAAATAGTGCTACAAGTCAGTTTTTCATCTGTGATGGCAAACAATCATTTTTGGATGATAACTATGCGGCATTTGGCAAAATAATTGCAGGGATAGATGTATTAAGGGATGCAGCTTCTGTTGAAACTACTACAAAATATAGAATGCAGGACTGGCCAGTAGATGATGTAATAATAAAGAGTGTGACAATACTAAATCAATGACCGACTCTATGGGTTAGGCTATTGATATAGATGTTAAGATACATGGCATAATCCATAATGGGATTTATATCCTTGATTTATTGGCTTGCATGTGGAAAAACAGATTTTTTAAGGATGTGTTTTTTTCATTTTGGCATTTTAACACAGCACATTTAAATAGTCATTATAACAGAAGATATGTTTGGTGAGGTAGGGAACAATTTCCAAGTTCGTTACATAATACTCCTCTATTACCCCCGCAGGCTTTTATATGTTTTCTTCCCCTACCTGCCTCCCAATCTTGATGGTAATTATTGATTTGTGAAGAAGTTATTGTGTTATATGGCGGCAGTTATTATGAAAATTGATAGTTGGGAAAAAACAATGGATGTAACATATTATACATGCAACAACGTCTGAAGATAGATATCACATCATATCATAAGTGGTTAAAGAGGTAGTGTTGTACGGGGAAAATAAAAATGATCGACCCAGAATCTGATGAGGAAAAGAGATATATTGAATATTTGGTAAGGCTTGATCTTTCTCCATTTCTCCATTTTGGCCATTTTAGAGACATCTGAATTAGGAACACGCCTGGAATAAATTTTGGTGAAAAACCGTACAGTTCATCTCCTCTGGCAATCATCCCGATCGTAATATCCTCAATAATCTGAATGTTCGTTTTTCAATTTCTATTTCGCACCCTTGCTGAAAAAATGAATTATTTTTTACATTTCTCTCTGATCTTACAAAATCCTTAAGTAAAAGATATGCCTTTTTGTGTTTGGGATGATGGCTCTGCCATGTGTGTTGCATCGTCACAACCAA
>JAUWOO010000052.1 GCA_030612095.1 Thermoplasmatota archaeon
CTAATTTCTATGCAGAGTAATCTTATCCCGTTTGGGTAATAAACACCCGCCTACTCGTCCACCTCGTCAAACATGGTACAATATACATCTTTTTCACTTACGCATCTAGTGGGACATATTACACAAAAGTCAAGTTGTTTGATCCAAGCTTTCGAAATGGAATCTAACATTTTATTTACCAATCTGTCATTCAACCTTGGAAAATAGGATTCCACCATTTCATAGGAAAAATAGACATTATCAATTCTACCTGATAATTTTTCCAAGATAACATCCCTCATTTTTTTCGACAGATAAATCGAAAAATTGGCAATGTCTTTGTCTCCGATTCTATATTTTTCTAGTAGCCTTCCAAGATTTTCATTGATTTCCTCATAGAAACTCATAGACATTTCATAGCAAAACCAGTTTAGCTTTGTTTTCTCACTATCTCTATGAACAAACGCGCTTGGTTTTACCATACTCATTGCAGGTTTGTACGCTTTATTCATTCTTGTCAACACCATTTTTTCTCACTTGTTATCAACATCAAAATACACCAACCCGCCCTTTATGGATCATAAAAGCGCATATTGATTTTAAAGCTCCATCAAACTGCACTAACGATTTTTTCAATTCTATTGTTTGGGATTCCTTTAGATGCATATTGATCACATATTTTCCTTAATTTATTATCTATCATTTACTCCAGTTATTCTTAATAATAGGAATATTGTTCAGGTGCTTTTCCCTTCTTTTCTATAATTTTTGGTTTTTTTGGTTTAGAACCTTCTTTACGTATCTCTTCCAATTTTACTAGAAAACGCCATTCAGTACTGTAATCAAACAGGTAAAGAATGTTCTGCCCTTTAAATAAACCTAATTCGCCGATACGAACTTCATCTACATATGGCCCCCCTTCGTCACAAGGTGAAATAAATCCTTCATTTGACCATGGTTTGTTGTCCATAAAAAAGGAATAAAGATGGTCATCATCAAAGCCATAAGCTCTCTGAATGGAATTATGAAGGTCAAGCAGGGTATGATTTGAAGATATTTCAATCCGTCTCCAAAGATTCCCAGCCAATGCAACCTTGAAAATATATACACCGTCAACAAATTTTTTCCCTTCTCGCAGTAGCGTCTTTTGCAACTCTCCCTTCTTAAAAAGCGGAACGAATGGCAAAAAAAACGGATCGCCTATTTTCCCTTTATCCACCCTAACATCTTCTTTTGACTGACTACGTTTAGGTAATTGTTCAAGAAATTCATAAAATTCCTCATCGGGAGCGGGGGACCCCGGTATAACGTTCCATTCACCTAACTCGCGACGTCTGGCCAAATTCCAATTGATCAATCTCCTTGTTTCACCCAAGATAGGAGCTATTATTACACCAAAAGGCAAAGGTGTTATTGATTCTGCGATAAAATAGCTTTTAGGGTGATCGGGTTTTTTTGTAACTTTACGATTCACCTCCCAGAAGCCGAAATAGGAAAAATAGAGTAAGAAGTGTTCCCATTGATGAAGCATTCTTCCAAAATAACAGTTATCCTTCCGTTCTAACCGGATTTTTTTCCCTGGTTTTTGTTCACCCAAAGTAATCAATGCATCTTCAACTCCAAAAAATGGTGCTTTCCCAAAGTATCCGCACTGAAGTTTGCTCCAATCTGTGTCTATCCAGAGAGTCCCCAGTAAAAAGAAATACCGTTCTACTATGCCCAACTCATCAAATAATTTAAGACGCTCGGTTTCTTTTAAAACTAATTTACTCCCTTTTTCAGAAGTCTTTTGGAACAGCTTTCCTGCCAAAAC
Organism: Thermoplasmatota archaeon; assembly: GCA_030612095.1. Taxonomy (GTDB): domain Archaea; phylum Thermoplasmatota; class E2; order DHVEG-1; family DHVEG-1; genus JAUWWG01. The sequence goes on from JAUWOO010000052.1 coordinate 1,793, forward strand.
CAGATGATAAAATAAATGTAAAAGTGGATAAAATTTCTGATCGGTTCGTAGGGTATTGTCTGTAGCAGGATAAGCCATCTCCTGGTTTATTTCAAATAGATCTTTTCTAGAAATGTTTTCGCTGGTTGGAGTTAAGACAATATGGCGTGTTTTTAAGTATTTTAAAAATGCGATGAAATCCTTTAAAAGCGTCGTAGGTTCAGTTTCAGTTATGATAAGATTATTTAATTTAGACATTTCAAATCCCTTTTCACACAAACGGAAATATTCATATCAATTCATTTTCAAACTTTGCACGAAGGCAATTTCATATAGCAGTCCTAGTGTATGCAAAGTGCTCCACGGCATTTGGGTAAACGGTAGTGAACTGCATGCACCGTACGGTGACCGAAGTCTGAGGGGCGGAGATAAGGAAACTAAAGTTTTTCGCGGAGTTGATGACACCGCCATCCAATAAATCCAATCTCTCATCAGGAAACCAATAAAGTTCTTTATAATCTCAACTGTTTTGTTATTTTCTGATTACCCCACAACATTTTTTATATTTTTTACCTGAACCACATGGACATGGATCATTGCGCCCAACCTTTGGACTATTTTTTCTTTTCGAGCTCTTTTTGATCTTTTTTCTTGCCCTTTTTTCTTTACTAAAATCGAAGTTATCATAATCCTTCACCTGGATCTTAATGGGAATGATGTCAGCTTTAACCTTCTCGTTAGTTTCAAAGTTGATTTCAAACTGGTTAAGGTAGTTATAATATTGAACTGTATAACTTGTTGAAACTTTCTCAGTCTCGACTTCATTAATCATTTTATTCATCACCTCATCAAGTTTTTCTATCTCTGGTGATGTCGAATAGACATTGGATTTTTTCTCTACATCTTCTATTTTAGCTTTGAGTTCTTTAACCTTTTTTTTATCGGCTTTGATTCGACTATATAATTCGGTTAATCTATCAAAAATAAACTCATAATCCTCATATATAGTTGTTTTAGTTGTTTCTAATGACATAATATTGTTTCCGGCTCGTGCATCAACTATTTGAAGTGCCTCAATAAGATATCGCTCAGCGTTTTCAAAATCCTTCTTTTCCTCAAAGAAACTGGCAACATCACTGGCGATATAACAATAAAAAGGATATTTACTTCTCAGTTCTTTGTAAATTTCCTTCCATTTGGGATTATTATTTCGAATATTAACGCCGATTTCTACACTATTCCAATCTGGATGAGGTATCTGATCTTTAAGATGATTGACAAGATCAAGAACTTTTTTCTCGAATTCTGGAAGGTATGAAAGAGATGTTAAAAAGAACTTTAAATAAAAACGGTAAGATGTGCAGTATTCAAATGTTTTAGCCCAGTATTCTAAAAATCCTTCCTTGTTTGATAGAATAGGTTTTTGTACATTGTTAAAATGTTGAGAGCATTTCGTTTCATAAGTTCGTTGTGATTTACTTTTAATTTTCGAATCTTTGAAAATGTACTTGGATGCCCGTTCGACTGCATCGTTAAGAATCGTAACAGAAGGCTCATCTGGACAGTAAATATTCCATAATGCATATGTAGCAATCCAGATAAAATCCTCATCTTCTCCAGTTACCTTAGCTTGCGAATACAATAGTTCTTCTGCAATTTTGTCAGGTACATACACTGTCTTTGCCAATTCAATGAACTCATCTTTATCGACCATCACGCCAAATTTCGAAAGCATCCTTAGGATCTTTGCCTCAGGCCAACCCATGACTTTATCCAAATGTAAATAGTCAGGACTTTCTAAGTATTCCTCAAAATTATTCTTCATTTTTTGGAGAATACCCAATTGGATAAATGAGTCAAACTCTCCCTTTTGATAGTCTTGTAATTGTTTATAAGCAAATGAATAATTTGGGTTTAATTCATATGCCATCTCGAGACATTTCACCCCGAGTGTTTCATCGCCTGAAAATAAATGCGCTAATCCTGCATTGCAATAAAGACGGTAAATCTCTCGCCACGTCGTTTCTGAGTCGAGTAGCTTTTTAAATGCTTCTTCAAATTTTTCTGCAGCATCCGTAAACTTTCGTTGATGCATACGCTCCATAGCGTCTTCATAGTAAGTCCACCATTCCGATGGTGGAAGTTTTGTCTTGGTTAAATGAACAATAGTAGGTTCTTTTCTTTTCCGTCTTTTTTCAAATTTTTCCGCCGGAGTTTCATCATCAAGAAATTTGGACGGCATAAGATGACGAAGTTTGATTGTAGAACTGATAAGTTCATTCATGAGCCCTTCATTTCCAATTGTGTCTCTGTCTAAAAGTCCAGTAAGCATGGTTAAATATGACATATTACCTTCTTCTTCAAGGTCGGTCATCCACATCTTGATTTCTTCAACACTCAAGAATGTGTCAAGATTGCACTTGGTTATAATATCTGACATCATGCTCTCTATTTCTCCCAGATTCTCGTTCACAATACCCAAAACATCAGACCTCCACATTTTGTAATACTTTTGCTATTAAATAATCTTGTTATTCCTTGGAAACATCACCAAAAAGTATAACAACATTTGCAGGTGATTACAAAAATAATAGTAACTCTCTTTATAATTGTAGACTCATATTTTCTTCTTATTGGAGTTATATATTACTGGTTCTCTATCGCCAAATCGTTTTCTATAGCATTTTTCAATAAATTCGCCCAAGGGTGCTTTCCATTGTTCTGATTTATTTGGAACTAACTTACCAAGTCTCTTTGGATTCATTCCAAGTTCCTTTGACATTGCCATTTGACGGGCGTTTAGTCGATACTTTGTTTTTGCAATGGCCCATGGATTTTTCGAGATGTTTTTAGTTTTTTTAGTTATCATGTAAATATTTTCCCTTATATTTCTTTGTGACCCACAGATCTAAGTGTATAACTTTTAACAAGTTAATATGCATATTTTTTGATTGTGTATCTCCATTATGTTCCTAATGGAGAGTGTACTTAAAAAGCGTTAGTTATTGAGAACGTGTGATTAAAACACGAAAAATGAGTTTTTAAACCTTTCTTAGCGGATTATAATACATATCTTTCTAGAAAAAATGGCAGATTTAATATATCTCTCATATAATATCAAAAGCGGGGAAGGGGGACACATATTTCAGATGCGAATTAGAGAGATGACAACATGAAAACAAATAGCATTGCCATTACATAAAATGAGATAAGAGGTGTTTTCAATATATAGAAAGATGTTGAATGAGCTTACAATTCCTTCGTTAAAAAAACTAGCGAATAACAAAGGCATTTCAAAAAAAGACTGCCGATCAAAATCCGATCTGATAAACAAACTTTTACCTGATATCAATAAAGTACCAATAGATATCCATAGGCTTCATGAATCTTTAAATGAGGAAGATCAAAATCTGATTAATTATCTTTTAATAAAAAATCAAAAATCAAGCATCTCAGATATTTTACATGCGATTTCTCCAAATAATGCATGGGGTCGATGTAATATGAAAACGATCAGAGGTATCCTGGAACGAGTGGTGCCTACAGGTCTTGTGTTCTTTAGCCCACCATCTGCATACTATAGCTCATACAAGGAGGGTCATTATGAATTTTACATGCCTGATCACATTAGAAAAGTTCTTATCACTTACATTATCAAGCCATTTGATAAATCACCTGATGAGAAATCAATAAAGCAGCAATCCACAGAAAAGATAATGCGAAATATACTATTGAACAAAATGGATAAAAATATAGGAATGAAAGTTCCTGAAACGATAAATAAGATATCAGAAGCGATAGAAAAAGATATAGAAATTAATCATTTTGGAATACACAGTGATTATCGCAAGCGGTACATAAAAGATGTGGAAGATCTATTTAAAACGATGATAGCAATTGCATTATCTCATCTAAGCGAAAAGGAAAGAAAACTATACGGATTTATATCTGATTTTTCAGCAGGTGTATGGCTAAATGAGCAAGATGTTTGGGATACATTGAATAAGTTCTCTAAAAAATCAGATGAGTACACATCAAAAATAAACACTAGATTGCAAAACCTGGGCTTAATAAGTACAGGGAAATATAATGAAGAACATATAATTAAAATCAACCCTGCTGTTCTTAAAAGCAAGATAAAAAACGTATATGCCAATAATGAAAAAGATAAAACACACATAGAATACAGTAAGCTTAAAAAACTAAATATTAAAGAATTATTTATAATTTTACGATATTTTAATTTAACGAAAACAGAAAAAGACATAAAACTAGAAATATCACTTCCGAAAATTGGATATGCGCTAAATCATGATGAAAATATAAAATCAATAAAAAAGGAAGTGGAGAAAATCGGTATATCAAAACAAGTTGAGCATGAACTAAACAAAATCGATAAAAGTTATGGGAATTTTCTGTTGCATAATAATTTATCCATATATGAAATAAAGGACCCTTCAATAATATTTAAACTAGAAAGATCTAAAATGGTGAACTCTCATGAAATAGTTTATCTTGAAAACAAATATCTACTCATTCCAAAAAGAGAGCGGAAAAAAGTAGAAGAATTCATACGGCGATCGGACTTTGTAATTAAAAGTAAATAAAAAAATCAAAAAAGCTATGTGAAAGAATGTTAAATCAATCTAAACCATCAGAGAACTCAGAGATAAAGAGTTACAAAGATGTACATATCAGAAAGGACATCTACGAATTCATCAAATATGTCAGAGATAAAGGTATAATATTAACAAAAAGAGAAAATAATATACCAATGCCTGTTGCAAGGAAATTATCAAAACTAATGACATTTACAATAAAAGAACCACAAGACGAAGATGATATTGCCTACCCATGGATTGAATTAATATATTCACTCTGCAAAGAACTTAACTTAGTGAATAAGGAAGTTGACCGCTGGGAAGATAATATAACCGGATACTATTATAGAAAATGGGACAGACCATCATACCCAGAATTTGATATTCACCTAATGGAAAATTACTGGGATGAGTATTTAGAACTGAAACCAGTTGAAAAAGAATGGAGGATATTTTACGCTTTTTCGAGAATTACCGAATCAGAATTTTATGGGATGGGTGTGTGGGCATCAGGATCCAGTTATCGTGACAGGTTTTCTACATCTGGAAGTGGAATAAACGCACAAGATAGGATTGCCTATGACCCACTTAGAAATAAATTACTTGCAATTCTAAAACCACTTGCTGCAGAAAAGTGGTATGAAGTTAAATCTTTAATTAAACATATAAAAGATTACTACCCCAATCTAATCCTTGATCATACTAACAGAAGTCACATTAACAGAGGTTATGTTAGAAATAGCAATAATTTTTATCATTGCTTCTATGAAACAAAAGATCCAGAAGGCTGGGGAAGAGAGATAGAGGTCGATGAAAAAGACAATGATGCATTTGAAAGGGTTGAAGGGCGCTATATTACATATTTCCTAGAGACAATTCCATTAATAATGAACATTGTTGAATTAGCCTATTCAAGGGAAAAACCAAGTATTTTTCCACCTATTAACCATATCAATCATTTCAAAATATCGCCACAAGGAAAGGAAATGCTATCAGGCGAAATCAAAACGGAAGCTACATCACAAATTAAGATTCTTCCCACATTTGAAATATTCATACCAATCGATGAATTTGATGAAAAGATCTTTTTTAAACTTGAAAAATATGCAAGAATCATATCATCTGATAAAATGTATCAGTTGAAAATAAACAAAAAACAAATTCTATCTCAGTTAGAAAAAGGAGAACAAATAGAAGATATTATTCAATTTTTCAAAGATTTATCTAAACTTCCTCAAAATGTACAGTATGAGCTAGGATCATATGGGACACATTCTGATAAAATCTTAGCAATTACAGGAACCTCAATTCTTGAAGTCCCAAACCATCAAACATCCCATCTTTTTGAAGCGAATTATCCAGAATATATCATTTCTCAAATGGGGGAAAAGCATTTTCTAATAAAAAAAGCAGATAAATTATATACCGCTTTAATTAGAGATGGTCATCTTCCAAAGCTTATCGATTATGATGATACGAAAAGAAAACTTGACATTGATTTTATCTCAGACAACAACGCAGAATTAAAATTTAGAAACTCAGATATATTTCTAAAAAAAGACTTTACTAAATATGCAAAATTAATTGAAGATAAAGAAAACACAGAGATATATGATATAACAGAAACAGATACAAACAATATTAAAGATATTCTAAACCTAAAAAACATAGAAAACCTACCTGAAGTTTTCAAAAACAGTTTAAAGAAATCAAAAAAAGATGATATACAATTCAAAAAAGTATATCTAATCCAAGCCAAGGATAAAGAAACCATAAAATCCATAAAAGAAATCTTAAAAAAGGAACAACAAAAATACTGGACAATAGACGAAAACATCATAATAGGAGAGAAAACTGTTCAAACAATAAAAACACATATTGATAAAAATGACATATAACCCACAAAATCCAATAATAGTGCAAGGCGATAAAACAATACTGCTCGAAGTTGATAATCCCAACTATGAAAATGCACGTGACTCAATAGGAAAATTTTCAGAACTGATCAAAAGCCCTGAACACATACATACATACAGAATAACAAATCTCTCATTATGGAACGCGGCAGCCTCCGGTATCGATACAGAATACATATTTCAAGCATTAGAAGAGTATAGCAAATACGCAATTCCTGACAATGTAAAAACAGACATCATCGATTACATATCACGATATGGGCGTCTGAAAATCAAAAAAGATAACGAAATGCTACTTTTGACAGGTAATGACCCTATCTTGATAACAGAGATATGGAACCATGTAAAAATAAAACCATATATTTATAAAAAAATTAACGAAACAGCCATTGAAATAAACCCATCAATGAGAGGGCACATAAAAAAGGCATTAACTGAAATTGGATTTCCAGCAGAAGATCTTGCAGGCTACGTAACAGGAGAGTTTCTGGCAGTTGACCTACATAACATCACACGAAGTAATGAACCATTTAAACTTAGAGACTATCAGATAGATGCAGTAAATGCATTCTATGCAAACGGAAGCATCTATGGGGGATCGGGGACAATACTTTTACCGTGCGGTGCAGGAAAAACAATGGTTGGAATGGCAGCAATAGCAGAAATGAAATGCAACACGCTGATCATAACACCAAATATCACCGGTGCAAGACAATGGATTGAGGAATTAATAGATAAAACAAGCCTTACAGAAGATGAAATAGGGGAATATACTGGAGAAACAAAAGAAATAAGGCCAATTACAATCACAACATATCAAATGCTAACATACAGACCAAAAAGAAGCGAAAACATATTCCCACATTTCTCATTATTCAACTCGAGAAACTGGGGACTAATAATTTACGACGAGGTCCATTTACTACCAGCTCCAGTTTTTAGGATTACCGCAGAAATCCAAGCAAAAAGACGGCTTGGTCTAACAGCAACACTTGTGAGGGAAGACGGGCTTGAAGAAGATGTCTTTTCTCTAATTGGCCCAAAAAAATATGATGCCCCTTGGAAAGATCTAGAAAAACAAGGATGGATTGCAGAGGCACTGTGTCATGAAATCCGCATAGATATGCCTGACGATAAAAGACTTGAATATGCGATGGCACAAGATAGAGCGAAATATAGAATCGCTGCAGAAAATCCAGAAAAATATACTATCGCAGGGGAAATCGTCCAATACCATAGGGAACGTGGAGACAGGATGCTTATAATTGGAATGTACATTGATCAACTAAGAACAATTTCAAAAATATTCAATGCACCATTACTAACAGGAGTGACATCCAATAAAAAAAGAAAGGAATTGTATGATAAATTCAGATCTAACGAAATCGATCTTCTCATTGTATCAAAAGTTGCGAATTTTGCTGTTGACTTACCAAATGCAAATGTTGCTGTCCAAGTTTCAGGAACATTTGGATCAAGACAAGAGGAAGCCCAAAGGCTAGGGAGAATTCTACGACCAAAAAAAGACAATTCTATTGCACATTTCTATACTATTGTAACAAAAGATACAAAAGATCAGGATTTTTCAGCAAAGAGACAAATGTTTCTAACAGAACAAGGATATAGATATGAAATCAGCGATAAATTTACTAAATAATATATTTCAACAATAACATGAAAACACTTTGTTTAACGTAAGATCAAGCATGGTGACAAGGCAATTATGAAACATGTCAAAGATTTCGCTAGGTTATTGATGCTTACAGAATAGTAAATAGTGCCATATGCCACTATTTGGTATTTATTCCATTTAGTAGTATTCCTATTTACATTATGGGCTATTTCTTCGAATTGTTTGCAGCTATAATCACTGCTTGAACTGCTGCCATAGCCGCAGCAGTTCGTGGAGTAGAAGATTGTGCTTTCGTCTCCTTTACATATTCTACAACCTGGTCAAGGATCTTATATCTGGGAATAAAACTTGTAGTATAATCTCCTGAGATAAATTGTGGGTTATTCATTACCACCTGATGGAATGAAATATTGTGCCTCACACCGCCAATCTGAAATTCCCATAATGCTCTTTTAGTTCGTTCAATTGCTCTAGGTCTATCTTCTGCCCATATGATAAGTTTGGCAATCATAGAATCATAAAACGGGGGAATGGTAAATCCCTGATATACACCTGAATCTATTCTTATTCCTGGGCCACCTGGTTCAGCATATCGGACGATCTTACTAGGTGCTGGCATGAAATCATTAAGTGGATCTTCAGCGTTAATACGACATTCAATAGCATGACCTCGTGGCTGTATGTCTTCTTGACCATACTCAAGTTCAAGTCCTGAAGCAACACGCAGTTGTTCACGAGCAAGATCAACACCAGTAGTAGCCTCAGTGATTGGATGTTCAACCTGCAACCTCGTATTCATCTCAAGGAAATAGTACTTCCCATCCCTGAACATAAATTCACATGTACCGGCATTGTAATATCC
>JAUWOO010000006.1 GCA_030612095.1 Thermoplasmatota archaeon
CTTTCTATTTACGTTTGGATCAAGTGCCTGACTTTCGCATACTTGAAAGAATTCCATCATATCTGGGTTTAATCCTGCATAATTCAATACACGATCCATTAGTCGTGATGATTTTTCTGCAAATATTGTCGCCCATCGTAAATGTGTGTATCTGACAGCCTTGTCAAGGTTATTTCCACATACAAGCATGTACACTTTTCTTGAGATAAGCAGTGTTAATATTCCCACCCAGATTAGTGCCTTTACTATCTCAGGGTTTGATGTTGGCAGGATATCTATTCCATATCTGCTTTTAAGCTCCTTGAAAATTAGCTCTATATGCCATCTGGCTGAATACAACCGTGCGATTTCATCAGCACTTAACACATCTGCAGATATATTGGACATGTATGCATGATATCGTCGTTCCTCCTCATTATAGACGGCTACAAGTCTAAATTTTGATACATCTTTACTCTGTTTGCCCTTATATTTCCTGCGTTTAATTTTTACCTCTACTTCAACATCCAATATCTGACGTTTAAGTTTCGGCAGTACCTCACTTACCCGTTTACCTACCACATCAATACTTCTCCCCCTACATATGCTATTCACAGAAACTATCAATGGATCTGCATTCCCTTTTAAACGAGAGACAAAAAAACCGCCATTCTCAACGATTCTTGTAAAGATATGATGCTTGTAAAAACCCAAATCAATTAGCAAGATACGATCCTTGATCCAGGGCCCTATCTTCAATGTCTTAACCTCACTTGTCCTCTCCCCATAAACAACTACACGTTTAACACCGTCAGCAACAGCACTAACAAGAAGAGATACCTTGACACCAGCAGCGACTTTTCGAGTTCTCGTTGCAGGCCACTTCTTTGCCAGTTTTTTATGCAAACGAATAATTGTACTATCTTGGATAAGCAGATCCTTAAAAACTGAAAGATTCTCTTTAAGAGCATTATGTGAACTTTCGGACAACTGTTCCATTCCATGTATTACACATGCATGAAGAAATTTCACCAATTCAGGACTGAAACGATCATAAAAACTACCACGACTTATATGTATACAACCCCGTTCCTCATACTCCCGACGTAAACTGGCTAACGTACGCTGTAATTGTACACCAAATCCTAATGTAAGCGTCCAGAATAATAACACAGGATCTACTTTACGCAGTCTTTTAATGAGAGCTGTTTCTTTTGCTGTCTTTCGGAGCCATTCAGGCGAAAAAAGCTTGTTAAGTTCTTCTTCAATAATTGGATTTGATCTTGTTTTTTTAGCATTCTTTTTGTTTTTCATTTTGCATCCCATCATAGCAGACAGGATGCATTTTATAGGATAAAAATACTTAGCAAAATTTCCTTAACCGATCACGAATGAAAAAGGATCTTATACCTACGTTGGAAGAGTTGAAGAAGATGATAGATGTAATGAGTTTGGAGGAGGGATTCCGTATTCTCTTTATCGCACAGACTGGTATGCGTGTATCAGATGCTATTTCCCTAAGGATTGGTGATGTTAGACGAGAGTTGGAACTGGGAAACGTCCCTCTTGCTATCAAATTTATACCAAAGAAAGACAGGGAACTTATCGGTGAGCGGGTTGCTTTTCTCGGCAGTGATGGTGTAGAAATGCTGAAGCGGTATCTCGCTTGGAGAGAAAAGAAGGGCGAAAGACTCACTGAGGATAGCCCTCTTTTTGCTAGTAGAACAAAGAAATTTGGAAAAGAGAAGATTCTGGCTATTTCCGATCGTAATTTCAACGAAACTATCCATGAATCAGCTAAGAGGGTTGGTATAGGCAATGGAAATGGAAAATATGGAAGGATTAGAACTCATTGTCTGCGGAAGTTTTTCATCACGCAGATGACGAATCATGGAATGGAAGATAAAATCGTGAATTTCCTTACCTGTCATAAGATCTCTGAGATTGACTGTGTGTATTGGAATCGACGTGTAGATACACTCAGACGAATCTACGCTGAACGGCAACAATATATAAATCCCGTTAATGGTAAGAAAAAGCATTTTGATCTGAAACAGATAAAGGGAATACTTGCCAAGATCAGACATTTGGAAGGAAGAATGGACAATCTTCCCACTATCGAGATGGTTCAAAAGACTGTGAGAGAAATTTTAGAAGAGTGTGGACTTTCTAAAGATCCTGTAGAAAAATACGAGAGTAAAATTGTAAATTCTAAGGAGGAAGTTATTCGACTGAGCGACCTTGGTTTTTCCTGTCAACGAATTGGACGCAGTGAATGGCTGATGCGGAAAAAAACTATTAGGGCAAATAGGATGTTAAACATCTGAAAAACTTATTTTCTGAATGTTTAACATGATAAGTGCCCTAAATCACTTTATTTTTTATATATTCTCAATATTTTTACTATCAAAACACGCTATTCTCTTTCTTGCATATAATCTACAACAATGTTTATTATTTTTGTCACAGTTTCGTTACAATTCTTAAAGTAGATTTTATCCAATACGTCTATCCCGTAATTTCTAATTAAGTCACTGATTAAAGCATGAATGAATGATTGTGTTGTTAAGTCAATGCCATCAAAATCCAGTGTTATCTCTTGGTTGTTCTCAAGAACATGAATAATTTTTTTAAGTCGGATATCCCTAGCCAAATCTTTATTCTCAGCAAAACTGCCGACAATTGGAAGTAACTTTATTTCAATCATATAAATCTTGGTCTCCGATATCTTGCCTTTCTTCTTTCTCTAATCGTTTTGATATAAGTGTCTCTGATGAGGTCTAAAAGAATTGAGAATTCTTTTGTTGGATCTAAAGACATATCAATTCCTATAACAGTTCCGTTCCAGAACGGAAACTTTTCTCCCTTAGAATGTCTGTCTTTGAAAGGATCAGCATGCAATCTTATACGTTTTGATCCTGCTTTACTTTTTAATAATTTATACATTGCATCTCCACTGTAAATCATAAAGAAATCCCTATTCACTTTTGCTATTGATCTTATGAAGAACAAGCCAGCACCTGCATTGAGTTCTGTTCCTCCTTCGCTTCTTGTTGTTCCGGTAATTCCCGGGATTTGTGCTAGTCTAATGGCTTCCAAATCTGTGGATGTGTTATGTGACATGTTTATGGTGTTTTTAATGCCAACACCCGTGTCGGCAATTCCTATCCTAATTGCATTGCTTTTTTTATAATACTGAGCCGATACGATAGCGCCAGTTTCTGAGCGAGAATGTTCAAGAACGTTTCTAACTAACTCACTGACGATATATTTAATAGGTTCAGCTTGCTTAGATTCCAGATGTAGTAATGGGATCATATTCGTAATAAATTTTGTTAGTTCTTCGGAATTGTCTATTTTTGTCAAAGGAATAAAACGTCCAGCAGGTTCATGTTCTTTTATTACAATTTCTGACTCTATATTTAAAAATCTAAAGAGCCCCATTCTCTCAAGATAGTGTTTGGATGCTGCTTCAAGTTTTTCACATTGTATATCTGATGATTTGACAGTCAAACCCAAAGATGCAATCATTGACAAAACAACAGGGTGTATTGAAATCCACTTTTTATTTGCAGTAATTTTCAATTTTGTAGGGGTAGAATTATCAAAAGTTCGCAAAAAAGGATCTATGTTCCCTAAAAATGCACTGTTCGGTAAATGTACCTTCATACATACCATAAAGCATCCACTATTTATAAATCTTTATATTTTACCGGGAATCCCGGCATAATTTATTATATGCGAAATCCCGGTAAAACTTTAGGTTCTCGCCAAAAAGTATTAGAGGAAAAGTTACCTCATCTTAAACAGGTTGGTAAGCATGATAGTCAGATTGTTTCTACTGAGAAGGAAATTATTGAGTTTAGTAAACTGGGGGGTCTTGTTATGTTTAACATTCACAAAACTTATTTTTTATGCCAAGCTTCACACCAATTCTCTATCTCATTTGCTACTTCATTAAACTCAGGTAACGCTCCGATAATTAAATCTTGTAAATCCCGTCTCCACATTTTTCGTTTTTCACTTACTTTTTCTAGAAATGTTTCCAAGTCAAATGTTAATCTATAAATTTTGAGTTTCTTGTTAACTAGTGAGACATCTAGTGGAGTGCCTTTTTTTGATAAGAACCAAAGATCATATATGTCTCTTGGTTTTTCTCTAGTCAGTATGCATCTAATTTTTTCTGCTGCTATTTCTCCAACGTCAAGTACAGATAGTTCAAATGATGGAATTTCAGGATAAGTTGCAATGAGGAGTTTTGTACAAAATGATATTGGTCTCTCTCTTTTACTAATATTTATTGTGACTCTTGACATGCTATTCTTGCTTCCATCATAAAGTGGCCCTCTTATTGCAAATCGTATGTTTATTTCATTGCTATATTCTATTTTTTCAGGGAGTGTTCTTTCCATTCCTGTAAGTTCCATATTTCTGATTATTTTTTTTATCATTTTATCCGTATCAAATCGTTTTCCAACAACATCAAAATCAAGATCTTCACTGAATCGGTTAAGGTTATAAAATTTATAAAGAGCAGTTCCACCTTTAAAAACCAGAGAACGCCTATCATCTGATAAAGCATATAACAAAAGTTCAAGGAGATAATCCTTCTCTGTATTCCTGATTGTTAGATGTTTCAGTTCAGCAATTCTTGTAAGTTCTAATCTTGATATCATTATATCTCCCCAATATTAACAACAACTCCCCATTTTTTATCATTTAATCCAGTTATGGGACGAGTAATGTCAAGTGGTATCATAGTCTTATATGTCTGTTTTTTTAGCCTTTTTACATATTTGCATCCAAGAGATTCAAGCATCCAACCAAATCTTTTAGCTAGAGCATGGTTCTCAGTTCTGAGGATATAGTCCACAATTTTTTTGGTAGAAATATCTTTAATATTTTCTTTTAGGATAAAATATATTTCAGCTGTTGAATTTTTCTTAAGTAAAACAGCATCTATTAACGCTTTTTCTGGTTCTGCCATAAAAACTTCAAAATCCTGTATGTTGATTTTTGAAAAACCAAAAAACCATGATGGGCGAATTTTTTCAAAAATGATTGTTGTATTCATCATTTGTATGTTTTTACGACTTTTTGAACGGGCGGTTATAACAGATATCTTGCTTGGTATTTGCTCGGTTAAATTATGATGACGAAATGCAGCCCATAGAGAAATATAGCTTGGCCATATTATTCTTGAAGCGATAATCAGAGGATCTTCTTGTACAGTATAGACATTTCTTTGGATTTGTTTTATGATGCCTCTATTTTTCAATCTGTTCAGAGATACTTTGGCATAGGTTTTATCATTATCAATAATGTTTGCAAAAGTGTCAATATTAAATGTAGGGTACTCTTCAAGTTTTTTAACTATTTGTAGTGTTTCCATGATGCTATATATGCCCTCATTATTAATAAATTTTTCTAAGCATAGGTAATCAAAATTGATAACCTGCGCATTAAAATTTACAAAGTGAATTGGTCTAATATAACGAAAAACAGTCAACAATGAAAAAAACTTATTTCTCTATGGTTAAACCCTACATTTGGTCAATTTACGTTTTAGGAATGGTTATTTTGACTATCTTTAACCGCTTTGATTTGTTGTTAAAAATAAATTGAATGGCCAACAATCGAAACTATGGGGATAATAACCACTTCCATATTGGCGTATAAACCACCTTTTTACCATCAATTTTTTCTTCATCTTCAAAGTCTTCTGTGATCACAACTCCATCATTTAATTTAAATTCATCCATTGCTTTTAACAAACTTCGAAGTTCTCTTTCTTTTGTATTCATATCATCCATATTGTAACAAACCTGTATTAACTGTTTAACTTTTATTCCTTCCTTCAGAACGAAATCAACTTCTCGTTGTTGATAATCCTTCCAATAAAATATCTCAATACCTGGATTGAATGTCTGTCGTATTTTTAATTCCAACAAAACTATGTTTTCCATGATTCTTCCAAAGTTTTTCATAAATCTGAAGCCGATAGTATTTGACAAACCACTATCTATAGAATATACTTTCCTTGGAGTTTTTTCCTGTTGTTTTAGAGAATAAGAAAAATTTTTAATAAAAAATATCAAATTTGCTGTCTCAAGATATTCAGAAAACCTTTCAACTGTCGTAAGAGGCATACCAATAAATTTAGAAACCTTATTATAGGTTATTGAAGAAGAAATATTTGTAAGATAAAATTTTGCAAGTGTTTTTATTTTTTCCCTTTCCCGGATATTGTATCTCTCGATAATATCTCTTGAAATTATGGTTTCAAAATAACTCAAAAGAACTCTTTTTTTCTCAGAGGATAGAACAATTTCTGGAAATCCGCCGAATTCTAAGTACTCCCGAAACAATCTTTTTATCTCTATTCTTTTTGTAGCAATATCTATTTCGGAGTTTACAGGTAGTTTTCTAAAACTCAAAAATTCTTTAAAAGACAGGGGATAGATATTAAACGTCAAGTGTCTTCCTGTTAACAGGGTTGCCAACTCTGCACTAAGTAACTTAGAGGATGACTCGGTAACAACAATGTTTGCTTCTTTTTTCTCATGTTTTCCTCTTACAAATCTTTCCCATTCCATAACATTTTGTATTTCATCTAAAAAAACAAAAGGTTTCTTATCAGGCCCTATTTTTTCAAGATAACAGTTGTATATATCTATAAGTGTTTTCAAATTTCTTTCAGAAAATCTTTCATCTTCAAAATTCACTATCAGCGTATTTTCCCTTTTTATATCTTTGATTATTTCCGTTGCAATCTGTTTTATTATTGTTGATTTGCCACTTCTTCTAACCCCTGCAATACAGACTATTTGATTGGTTTTAGTGATAAGATCAATAATTTTTTTTACATATTCTTCTCTCTTAATTCCTGAATCTATTTCTTTTGTCCAAAAATTCCAATCCAAAAGAATTTCAAGTAATGCATCCTTTTTCATAGTAACCTATATGTGGTTTAAATATTTAAAAATTTAGTTCATACGAAAACCAAAATTGTTGTGAAACATCGCTAAAGAGGAAGTTACTCATCTGAGCAACCTTGGTTTTTCCTGTCAACCAATTGGAAACAGTGAATGGTTGATGCGTAAAAAAATATTAGGACAAATATAGGGTTGAACCCATGAAAAACTGATTTTTAGCCGGCAACTAAAACTAAATATCTCCCTTTTAATTACTTCTCCAGAATAGAGTATGAAATTTGAAATAAAAAATAGAGACGCTGCTGGAAGAATCTGTAAATTTACGACAGAACATGGGACAGTCACCACACCTAATCTCATGCCAGTTATCAACCCAAACAAGATGCTTATTTCCCCAAAAGAAATGAAAAAACTTTTTGGAACACAAATCGTGATAACCAATTCATACATAATAAAGAGGAATGAAAAACTTAGGGAAAAAGCACTAGAAGTTGGTGTTCACAAACTCATAGATTTTGATGGCCCAATAATGACAGATTCTGGAACTTTTCAATCGTATGTATATGGGGACGTAAAGTTAGATCCGCTTGAAATCGTGGAATTTCAAAGAGACATAGGAAGCGATGTCGGAACAATTTTAGATATTTTTGGAACCCCTCAACAAACTAAAACAAAAGCAGCACGAGGAGTAAAAGAAACAGTAAAACGCGCTCAACAAAGCATACGTGTAAAAGGAGATATGGTGCTTGCGTGTACAGTTCAAGGTTCCGTCTATCCAGATCTTAGAAATAAATGTGCAAAAGAACTAAGTAAAATCGATGCGGATTTTTTCCCAATAGGTGGTGTAGTACCACTGATGGAGAACCAGAGATATTCAGATCTAGTCAGCTGTATCCTTGCATCCAAAAAAGGGTTAAATCCCAGCAAACCTGTACATTTATTCGGCGCAGGTCATCCATTGATATTTCCTTTGGCAGTTGCTCTTGGATGCGACTTTTTTGACTCTTCAGCGTATGCAAAATACGCAAATGATGGAAGGATGATTTTTCCATGGGGAACAAAAAAACTGGATAATTTGGATGAACTGCCATGTTGTTGTCCAATCTGTACAAAATTCACTGCGTCTGAACTAAGAAATTTGAAAGAAGATGAGAAAAGCCTGCAGTTAGCAAAACACAATCTTTATGTCAGTTTTGCCGAATTAAAAAAGATTAGAAGTGCAATTGCTGAAGGAAATTTATGGGAACTGGTAGAGAGAAGAGCTAGTTCAAATCCATATTTGCTTGAATCTATGAAGAAGTTGAAAAAAACAGAGAATAAAACATGGTTAGAACAATCTGAATCTACAAGTAAAGATAGGGCATTATTTTACACTGGAAACCACACCATCCACAGACCAATTATATACAGATGCCATAGAAGGCTAATCGATAGATATGAACCATTATTTGATACTACTATTGTGTTTCCAGATGGGAATAAACCTTATTCAAACTATTATTCTGAACAAATAAAGAAAATAATTAGAAAAAGTAACAATGTAGAAATATTGATAAATTCTCGTCTGGGCCCTGTGCCAATCGAACTTGATGAAATGTATCCATTTGCACAATCTGTATTCCCCGAAACTACAGATAGAGAAACAGAGGAAGAGGTATCAAGGATATTTGATGAGTTTACAAGAAATAGAGAAGTAATATTCTGGAGAGGAGATGAAACACTACAAAAGTTGTCCGAATCGCAAGAAAAATCACAGAATGATATAGATATCAGAAGAATCTCTGCTGTCGCAAATATGCAGTTTGGAAAAGATGCTTCTAAATCATTATTCGATGGAAAGATAAAGATTATTAAATCAAAGAAAACTGGCAAGATACGCAACATATACTGTGATGAAAATCACATCTTGTCCATGCGCGCTGGAGATGGAATGTTTACCCTGAAGATTGCTGGTGCAAAACTGCTTCATAGTTATTTTAAATATCCAAGATTAAGAGTTACAGTAGAAGGAGATGCAGTACCTTTTGTTAAACAGGGCAAAAGTGTTTTTGCCAAGTTTGTTTTGGATTGTGACCCTGAACTCAGACCTTTTGATGAATGTCTGGTTGTAGATGAAAAAGACGTGTTAATTGCAGCAGGAAGATGCTTGCTAAATAGATCTGAAATGTTGTCTTTTAAATATGGCATGGCAGTTAAAACAAGAGAACACATCGATTAAAATCTATTTTTCCAAAAAGTGTCAATTAATTTGAAGAAAATCTTGGCATAAAAAGGGCAAAGATGTTTAGTTAAGAGAAAAAGAAGGATGGCTGGTTTAAAGGATGGGATGGGATGCACAAAACTACCAGCTCAATTCCTTCCAATCCAACGAACTGGGCATGTTTTAAGTACTTTTTTCGCAGATGGATATGTAAATATGTATGCAGTTAAAACAGTAACATTACAATCTTTTTTTAATGCAAAAAATTGTATGATTAAATGATTTTTTTCATGGTATAAACACAAAGAAATGGGAAAAAACATCATCCAATATCTAACCCTTATTTTACAATATTTCAAGATGTGGTCAATTCCCAATCCAACATATTTTTAGAGCCGCTTCCTCAGAAAAAATTATAAACTCCCGGCATCTTATTTTTCTGGGTAAAAATGGGAAGATATGGCAGTGATTTTAAAGAACCACCTTGGGTTGTAGGCTCCCCAAAAGAGGTTATGGATTGGGCAGAAAGAAACCACCCAAGTAAAAAAGGTGAAAAAGATAAGGCATCAGAAAGAAGGCGAGATGGGGACTTTCTAAAAAACCTACACATCCAGTTTGATTTTGAAGTTAGCAAAAGAGAAATAGAACCGAAAAATATCTTTTCAAAATTGTTTTTAAAAGTAACTAGAAATAAGATGATTGAGGAGGATTTTGATCTAATTTCTAAAGCCGAGCTAATATTGAGAGCGCTTGCAAAGGCTAAATTCAGAAATATTGCAAAATTAGTCGTTGATGGAAAAACGTTATACGATCACCCTGAGAAAAAATCTGACTTAAGAAAAGCAATAGATGGAATTGACGAATTTTCACATGAAATAAGGGACAGGGGATCCATTAAAATAACTGCTGTTTTAGCAGATGTTGAAAAATGTACTGCCAATATAAAAATAAGAAGAATCCATAGTAAAAGAGAGCACTCAGTTGACATCCAAATGACAGGAGAAATAAAAAAAGAACTATACCACACGTTTCTAAATTATCTCAATCAAAACTTATGCGTTAAAGAAGAGTTTTCTTAGGCGTAAAATACGACAATAAACGTAACTTCAATGCACAGTTATAAAAGCAACAAACCGTTTTCGAGAAACCTAAAATAGGAGGCATATTAAGATGTCAAGCAGTGAAAAATCATCTAAGATTTCAGGTTTTTATAAAATGCCTATAGAGAAAAGAATAGAATTTGTAAAGGAGTTTTCAGATTTAGCTGAAGAGGACGTAAACATAATTTCTTCTTCGCTGGACATAGAAACCGCAGATAGAATGGTAGAAAACGTTTTAGGAAAGTTTGAATTACCGCTCGGTCTTGCAGTTAATTTTGTCATCAATGGCAAAGACTATATCATTCCAATGGTAACTGAAGAATCAAGTGTTATCGCAGCAGCAAGTAATGCAGCAAAGATAGCAAGAATTAAAGGAGGATTTACAACCGAATGCTCAAGCCCCTTAATGATAGGTCAACTTCAACTATTGCACGTAGATGATGTAGCTGGCGCAGCACAAAAGATAATGAATCATAAAAAAGAGATTTTACAAGTTGCCAATGACCAAGACAATATCCTTGTTGACTTAGGTGGCGGAGCCAAGGATTTAGAAGTGCGGATTCTTGATAGCCCCCTGGGCAAAATGATAATCACTCATTTAATCGTCGACGTCCGGGATGCCATGGGCGCAAATGCCGTTAACACAATGTGTGAAGCGCTGGCTCCAATTCTTGAGGAAATAACAGGTGGAAAAATAAGACTCAAAATACTTTCCAATCTTGCTGACAAACGGCTTGTAAAAGCAAAGGCCGTTTTTGATAAAGAGAGAATGGGCGGAGAAAAAGCCGTTGATGCATTCCTTGAATCATATACCTTGGCAGCCATAGATCCATACAGAGCAGCAACACATAACAAAGGAATTATGAATGGTATCGATTCATTGATAATAGCAACAGGAAACGATTTCCGCGCAGTTGAAGCAGGCGCTCATGCATATGCAGCAAGAAATGGCCAATATACTTCTTTTACATCATACAGCAAAAATGAAAACGGGGATTTAGTAGGTGAAATAGAATTACCTCTCGCAATAGGCATTGTTGGTGGCGCAGGGAATATTCATCCCAAGGCAAAAGTTTGCAAAAAAATACTAGGAATCAAAACTGCACAAGAACTCTCAGAGGTAGTTGCAAGTCTTGGTCTTGCACAAAATTTTGCAGCAGTATTTGCACTTTCAACAGTAGGTATCCAAAAGGGACATATGTCTCTACATGCAAAAAATATCGCGGTAATGGCTGGTGCTAAGAATCATGAGATAGATAAAGTTGCAGAACAAATGATCAAAGAAGGAAAAATAAAACTTGATCGCGCAAAAGAGATTCTTGCAGAGATTAAATAATACGCTCAGCGATATCTTCTGGTTCCCGTTCACAAAAATAGCATTTGATACGCGGCGGATCTTCCCTTATCACAATAAACCTACTTTCTACAGGTTCATTAAAATTAGAGACACATGTGGGATTTGAACAACGGACTATTCCAATGATTTCTTTAGGAAGTTTAACCTTATGTTTCTCGGCAACTTCAAAATCCCTGATGATATTGATTGTAGCCTTTGGAGCAATTAATGCTATCTTATCGACCTCCTGAGGATCAAGCTCTCTGTTCTCCACCTTTACAATATCCTTCTTCCCAAATTTGCTCTTTACATTCATTGCAACGCTTATAGTCGAGGAAGAAGTTTTGGGAATACCTAGAATATGTAAGACCTTAACCGCATTACCTGCAGTTATGTGATCTATAACAGATCCATTTTTGATCGTCTGAATCTTAAGTTCTCTCATAATCTTCCCCCAGATATCAAAGAAAGCAAAGCCATCCTAACAGGAACACCATTAAACGCCTGCTTAAAATATAATGCATGCGGCGTTTTATCAACCTCAGGATCGATCTCAGTAACACGGGGCAATGGATGCATAACAATAAGATCTTTCCTCGCATGTTTCAAAAGACCATTGTCGATTTTATAGATTCCGACGACGCGATTATATTCTTCGGCATCGGGAAAACGCTCCTTCTGAATTCGGGTTACATACAAAACATCAGCATCGCTTATCGCCTTCTCCAAATTAGATGTGGATATAGGTTCCACCCCTAATTCCTTACATTCGTTAATCACCTCTTTAGGCATCTTTAAACTCCCTGGAGAAACAAATGTTAACTCCGCACCATAAAGAGATAGGGCATATGCAAGAGAATGAACCGTACGACCATACTTCAAATCACCGAGAAGCACAATTTTGTTTTTTTCAATTTTCTTCTTCTCTGTGAGGATAGTAAACAAATCAAGAAGGCATTGTGTCGGATGTCTACCAGCACCATCTCCTGCATTCAAAACTGGTACATCGGCAAATTCAGCTGCCAATCTTGCTGCACCCTCCTGAGGATGTCGAACCACAATTACATCACTGTATGCATCAGCCATACGTATGGTATCTGCTAAACTTTCACCCTTTTTTTGAGACGTTCCGCTTGGATCCGAGAATCCTATCACTCGTCCCCCAAGCCTATTCATAGCGCTTTCGAAACTTAGGCGTGTACGTGTACTAGGCTCAAAGAAAAGAGAAGACAATACCCTGTCTTTCAATATATTTGTATACTTTTCACCCTTGGCATATGGCACCATTTTCTTACTACATTCAAGAATATAATTAATTTCTGCCTTTGAAAAATCTTTTATCGAGATTATATCTCGCCCTTTGAAATTCATTTGAATCAAAAGACACAAGATGCAATAATAACTTAATAAACTTTTTAATCTACAAAAATCAGACAAAATCGGGAAAACATATTAATATAATGGGAACTTCATACTATCATAGTAGTAACCTTATAGCAGTAGCTGTAGGTTACACGTATAGTATACTATGGTAGTAGTAAGTTAGCAAAACGATATTAAACACAAAATGACTGGTAGGGATAATATCATGCAAGAAAATGAAAAATCCAAAAAAAAGACCATTGAAAAATTACGCATGATTTTAGATAATCCGTATAGTGAAGATTTACATATTGAAAATGAGAAAAATTTGGACACGCTACGTGAGAGATTAGCAAAATCAAACAATGGAAATTTTGGTTACATTCATGAAACTTTTGTAAGTGAAGATGATTCCCTAAAGGCAAACGTTACAATTCATAAGAAAGAGAAGGACAATCTTGTCGTTCCGGAATTTAAACAAGTAGAACCAGAAGTAGAGAAACAAAAAGAGGATCCATTCAAAGATGAAGAGTTGTATGAAGTAGAGAAGATAGAGACTTATTTACCAGAGTTTACAGAAGTTAAACCGGAGGAATCTGCAGAGGAGGAAAAAGCACCAGCAGAAGAAAAACCCGAGGGTATGGAAAGTGAAAAAGCAGATGTTATCAAATCCTCCGAGAGCATAACTGAGGAACTGCCAGAATGGGAACCTGTGGACGCTGGAGAAACTAAATTAGCAGAAGCAAAAGAAGAACGTGAAAAGGAACTTTCAGAGTGGGAACCTATATCTGGTGGGGAACCTGAGCGGAAGAAAAAGGAACTACCAGTTGCAGAAAAAATCAAAGCGGAAATACCAGTTACAAAAGAAGAGAGTAAAATTGATGTTTTCAAAGATATAGAAAGCATAGATGAAAAAACGGCCATTTTGTTATATAACAACAATTTTGCATCTATCGATGATTTAAGAAGGGCATCTCTAAAGGATTTAACTAATATCAAGGGAATTAAAAGGAAATTAGCTAAACAAATAAAGAAGGATATCGAGAAAGAAATCGATAAATCAGCGCCAATAATCTCCCAAGAGGAAAGCACTTCAGGTGAATATATCTTTCTTGATGAAGAAGTCGAAGAAGAGAAAATAAAAAAGGTTGATAAGGTTGCAATACCAGAGTACAAATCTGTAAAAGAAGAAAAATCAAAGCAGAAAAGGGAGAACCAAGAATGGGAATCTACATCTAGCAAGGAACCTAAGTGGGAGAAAAAGGAACCACAAGTTGCTGAAAAAATCAAAGAGGAAATACCAGTTACAAAAGAAGAGAGTAAAATTGATGTTTTCAAAGATATAGAAAGCATAGATGAAAAAACGGCCAAGTTACTTCATAAAAACGGGATTACTTCTGTTGATATTCTAATGGAAAAATCAACCAATGAGTTGACAAAAATAAAAGGACTTAGAAGAAAACTCGCAAAAAAAATAAAAAGGGAAGTAGGTAAAGCACCTAAAAGAATTGATAGAAAAGATGAGTGGCATGTCGTTGTAGATGCACCCAATAGTGACACTAAAGAAAAAAGGGACGTAAAACCTTCTTTTCATAAAGATGAGGTGCCAGAACAGAAACAAAAAGAAACTAAAACATATAGATATGGAGATTATGCACTTTATAGAAAGGAAATCAAAGTAGGTCCTGGTAAAAAACGAACTATTCACTTCTTCAGTAGAACAGAACCCGAGGATGGAGGACCTGTAGATCTACCTGAGGGTTATGAAGTAAAAGTGAATAAAAAAACTGGTGTTCCATACATTAGAAAGAAAAAATAAACCTAGAGTAGTAAAATACCAAAGGTAAGCAGGTTTAACATTTCAAAGGGAATTGTACAACAGATGGAAAATGAAGAATGAAATTAACTTGCACCTGTTGTCATTGTTCTCAAAAAACAATAATGCAACATAGGTATATCATTCGCTCAACTCTTCTTGTAGATCTATAACCATTTCAGTAAGTACATCTTCAAAAGCATGATGACGATACTCTTTAATTGAACCATTTGACAAATGAACTCTTACAACAAAATATATCCCTGCCTTTATGATTTCAATATTACAAACTGTCTCCATAGTTTTTCACTACCTAACCAGCAATCCGAATCTTGCAACTACATTTATATTTTCTGTTGAACAATGGTCCGACTAACTGAAGACGTTTCACATCCTTTCACCATCTTAGCATTTTGTCTTTAGAAACATGAGGAATCTATCCGCCTTTTCGCATAGTTTACCTTTCGACAAACTTCATCTTTTCCGTGTTATGAGTTTAAGTAAAAATGCGAGAAATGCAATTATGCACCATAGAAGTAGTAATATAAAGCACATGTTTGTTCAGGTTTAAGTAAAGTGTAAATAATATTCATTAGGATGTGTCTATTACATGATGGAAATAAAAGTGGAAAATATTGTAGCATCTACCGTGTTTGCAGAGAAATTGGATTTAGATATGATAGCACAATCACTAGAGGAAGCCGAATATGAACCCGAACAATTCCCTGGGTTGGTTTATAGATTAAAAAATCCGAAGACGGCCACACTTCTCTTTAGAAGCGGTAAGGCCAATTGCACTGGTGCAAAGAACATCGAGGACGTACGTAAAACTATTGATATAATAGCAGAGAAATTAAGAAAACTAGGTATGGATATACACAAAAACCTGGATATAGTTGTTCAAAATATGGTGGCCATGGCAAATCTTAGGGGAGAGCTCAATCTTACGGAGGTAGCTACAGGCCTAGGTTTGGAAAATATTGAATATGAACCCGAACAATTCCCAGGGCTTGTTTATCGAATAAAGGAACCTAAAGTAGCTCTGCTGCTCTTCTCCTCAGGTAAAATAGTCTGTGCTGGTGCAAGAAGTACAGAAGACGCATCAACAGCAGTTGAAAAACTGTTTGAAGAGCTTAATTCTTTGGGACTTATTCACTAAATATTCTCTTCTTCCATTTTAACCGTATGAAGATTCTACCTAAGAAATAGAACACAATTGTTTGGAGTGTTCTAATTTTTTGTTTTTCTACCCCTCCGTTGTAGTAATTTTATGTAATAAAACCAGTTATCGATATCATTTTCTTTTTCTCTTTTCAACCCCATTGTCTCACCATGATAATGTTTGACATTAATTGTATATAAACATGCTGTGTGAAAATGTCAAAATGGAAAAAAATAATTTTTCCAAGACAGAAAAACAAAGAGTTGTGCTTTTCTCAAGGCTTATAAATCATTTTTTACATTAGGTTTACTTGTGTTAGAAAATGAAATGGAAAGGTCCTTTAAACAAAATTGATGATTATAGATATGAGATTCCTTCGAGTTATAAAGGAGAAAAAAACACTCTGAGGATGCGGACTTCAGCTGTGATTTACGCAGATGAAAAAATGATTCCTTCAGTTTTAGCGGACAATGCCCCGGAACAAGCTGCAAATATGACGATGCTTCCAGGAATAGTTGGCAAGGCAATGGCTATGCCAGACATACATTGGGGATATGGTTTTCCCATTGGAGGTGTGGCTGCCACTGATGCTGAAAATGGTGTTATCTCTCCTGGTGGCGTAGGGTTCGACATCAACTGCGGTGTCAGACTTGTCAGAACCAATTTAAATTTGGACGACTTAGATGAGTGGAAAATAAAGAATTTAGTTGACGAGATATTTAAAAATGTCCCTGCAGGCCTTGGTTCAAAGGCAAAAATCCGTCTCAATGCAAGAGAACTTGATGATGTCTTGAAAGTAGGTGCTCGTTGGGGTGTTGAACACGGATACGGTTGGGGTGAAGATGTCAAGTTTTTAGAAGAAAACGGATGTCTTGGATATGCTGACTTATCCACAATTTCAGGAAAGGCAAAGCAACGTGGCGCTTCGCAGCTTGGTTCCCTCGGAGCAGGAAATCACTTCATCGAATTGCAGAAAGTAGAAGAGATCTTTGAACCCGAGATAGCCAAGGTATTTGGTATAACTAACAAGGGACAAATAGTTGTTATGATTCATACAGGGTCCCGTGGATTTGGCCACCAAGTCTGTACAGATCATTTAAGGGTTTTAGAACAAGCCGTTAGAAAATACAATATTTGGCTCCCAGACAGACAACTAGCATGCGCCCCTGTAAACTCGCCTGAAGGGCAAAATTACCTTAAGGCTATGGCATGCGCAGCAAACTTCGCTTGGTGCAACAGACAAATGATAGTCCATTGGGTACGCGAGTCATTTGAGAAAATACTTGGTAGCAGCGCTGAGGATCTTGAAATGAATATTATTTACGACGTCTGCCATAATATTGCCAAACTTGAAGAGCATGAGATAGATGGTAAGAAAAAAAAGGTGTATGTTCATAGGAAGGGTGCCACACGATCTTTTGGTCCAGGAAAAAAAGATATCCCATTAAAATATCGCGATGTTGGACAGCCGGTATTAATACCTGGAGATATGGGTACTGAGAGCTATCTACTTCACGGCACAAAAAAAGCTGAAGAGACGTTTGGTTCTACATGTCATGGTGCTGGCCGTGTTTTATCCAGACATCAGGCTCTTAGGCAATGGCGTGGTGAGGATATCGTGAGACAACTTAAAAACAGAGGTATTTATGTTCACCCAGCAAGTTTCAAAGTTGCAGCCGAGGAGGCACCAGGCTCATATAAAAATATTAGAAATGTAGTTGATATTACACATGGAGCAGGAATATCCCGCAAAGTAGTGAAGTTTATTCCACTTGGAGTAGTAAAAGGGTAGAGTTCCACCAATTAATTTTAAATCCTAGAAGCTGCATTAGGGTGCAGTTAGATGGTGATGCAATTGAATGATGTTAAGATTATTAATTTTGAGGACGTAGATCTTCAAGGAGCGACCGTTATTGCAGGTTTCCCCTCCATAGGATTGGTTAGCACTATTGCTGCTAATTATTTAATAGACGCTTTGAATCTCAATCAAATAGGTTGTATGCAATCTTCTCATTTCCCTGCATTATCAGTTGTCCATACAGGTGAACCGCTATCTCCAGTTCGCATCTACGCGGGAGACAGGGCAACTGGGACTAAAATCGTTGTATTTGTTTCTGAGTTTAAACCAAAACCCCACCTTATAAATTCGATCTCAGATGCTATTATGAAATGGGCCACCGAAAAAAAATGCAAACTTCTTATATCACCTGAGGGAATGGTTGTCGAAGGAAAATCTTCAAAAGATGAAGGCGTATCTGACGCATATGCAATAGGATCAACTGACAGTGCTAGACGCATGTTAATATCAAAGAATATTGCACAATTCAAAAATGGCATTATAGCAGGTGTCTCAGGAGTTCTACTTAACATAGGCAAACAGTCAGATTTTGAAGTAATTTCGATTCTAACTGAGGCACATCCCAATTACCCCGATGCTAAAGCTGCAGCATCAGCTATAAACGTCATAGCTACAATAACAGATACAGAAATAAATGTGGCACCCCTCTACGAGGAATCAGAACGCATAGAGCAACAACTGCAGAAATTCCATAAGCAGGCAAAACCAATGGTGTCTGCAGCAGGTCAGGTACCCCAGCCAAACATGTATGGATAATCCAAAATTGTCGCCTGGTGTTACATGATTCATTGAGGTCGTACAAGTCTAGATTTTATAACCAAGTTTAAAATAGATTGTGGCATTGCTTTTGAAATTATGGGGGAAATACCTGAAAGCCATCCACGTTATCTTTCTCTAAAAACCAGAGAAAAAATTTCACAGGCAATGAAAAAGGGCATTACCCATGAAACAGGTTTGATTGCCCATGGTCGGGGAGAAGCTTTTGATTATCTAATTGGTGAAAAAACCATATCATTTGCCGATGATGCAGAAAGAACTGCCGCAGCTGCATTACTTATCGCCAAAAATCCGGTGATTTCCATCAATGGGAATGTCGTTGCCCTTGCCCCTAAGGAATGTATTAGTTTAGCTGGCCTCATTCCCGCAAAGCTTGAGGTCAATCTTTTTCATAGAACCGACATTCGCGTGGATAAAATTGTAAAAGAATTAAAAAATAATGGAGCAAAAGAGGTATACGGAAAGACAGCTGATGCAAGCATTCCAGACCTGGACCATGATAGAGGTTTATGCGACCAAGAGGGTATTTTTTCTGCTGATGTCGTACTTGTCCCCCTTGAAGATGGGGACAGGTGTCAAGCGTTAAGAAATATGGGAAAGACAGTTATTGCCATTGATCTAAATCCCATTTCCAGAACTGCAAGGACGGCAAACATAACAATTGTTGATAATGTTACTAGAGCAATCCCAAATATTGAAAAATGGGTGAAAAAGTTAAAAAATAAAGAGGAAAAAGAACTTAAGGAAATGGTTCGATCTTGGGATAATGAAAAAATGTTGGAGGAAACGTTGTCATTCATTTCAAAAAGACTAAATTCGTTGTTTTAATTACAGGTGAAATATGGAATCATATAGAAGTCATTATTCAAAGGATGTTACAGAGAAAGATTATGGTAAACTGATCACTATTTCTGGTTGGGTTGAAGATATTCGCAATATTGGTTCTATTGCATTTATTATCATACGTGACAAAAAAGGGACTCTTCAAATCACAGCCCTTAAAAAGAAAAATCTGGAACTTTTTGAGAAGCTAGTTTCCATATCACGTGAGTCAGTCATAGCTGTGAAAGGACTTTGCAAGGCGAATGAAAAAGTGCGGAATGGTTACGAGGTTCTACCCGAAGAAGTAGAGATTTTATCTGTTGCAGAGACACCTTTACCTTTGGGTGTTGTCGATAAGGTGGAGTCAGAGCTTGAAACTCGCTTAGACAACAGATTTATTGATCTAAGGAAGCAGAGGAATCAGGCGATTTTTAAAATAAGAAATGTCGTCGTTGCAGCAGTTCATGAGTTTTTAAGGGCACAGAACTTTATCGAGGTGCACACACCTAATATTATCGCCAGTTCTTCTGAAGGTGGTACCGATGTTTTTAGAATCAAGTATTTTGAGAAGGAAGCTTTTTTGGCTCAATCCCCACAGTTATACAAACAGATGCTGATGGCAACTGGATTGGATAGAGTGTACGAAATTGCCTGGTACTTTAGAGCTGAAGAGCACAATACTCGTAGGCACCTAAATGAATCTACTGCCGTAGATCTCGAAATGGCGTTCATAAACGATGAAGAGGACATCATGAAAATCTTGGAAGATCTTGTTTATAACATGTGGAAAAAAGCAAGCGAGTGTAAAGATGAACTTGATGTCTTAGGCGTAAATGTTGTTTTGCCGAAATTACCGTTTAAACGGAACACTTATGATGACGTGATCAAAAAGTTGAATAACAAAGGCAGTGAGATAGCATGGGGGGATGATCTTGGTACCGAAGACGAAAAGCTTCTTGGCGAGATAATGAAGGACGAAGGTCATGAATTTTATTTTATCACCAAGTATCCATTAGATGCTAAACCATTTTATACAATGCCTGAAGGGGACAAATATTCACGTGGTTTTGACTTAGAGTGTAAAGGTGTTGAACTTGCATCCGGTAGTCAGCGTATCCATGATGTGGAGTTGTTGAAAGAGAGATTAAAGACGTGCGATCTTAACCCCAAGGATTTTGAGTCATACCTTAAGGGATTTCGCTATGGTATGCCCCCACATGGTGGTTTTGGATTTGGTATTGAACGGTTTTTGATGGAATTACTTGATATCAAAAATATCAGAGAATGTATCTTGTTTCCAAGGGATAGAACACGGTTGACGCCATAGTTTCTTTGAAGGCAGTCTGACCGGTAAAAATAGTAAATCGTTCCCACAAGAGGGAAAAAACGTAATCGGTATTCTAGATATATAGTAGATATGAGTATTATATCAATTTATTAGGATAATTCGGCAATTACCGATATTTTATAAGACAAAGTATATAAATATTGATATTCTTTCTCTATGCAATACAGGCAATGCGTAAATAACATAATCATTAAATAGGATGTTTATTTTCGCTTAACAATCGTTTGCACCAGATTATAAGACCAAGGGGCATGAAAAATGGAAAATACAAATGATAATGTTTTATCCAGACGAGCAGATGAATTATTTGGCAGACCGCGTGAACAGTGGACGACCGTAGATGATATAATCTATGGATTACCCACCTATTACGATAATGTAGTCAATGAAACGGAAAAAATGGAGAAGATGCGATTCAAAGCAATCAAAGAATCGCTCAATCATCACTATGGAAAAAGCAAATTTTATAACCAATTATGTAAGGAATACGAATTCCGCCCAGATGATATAAGGAATACGAAAGATTTGGAAAAAATTCCGATGCTCCCCGATACCTTCTTTAAAGAATATCCTGCAGAGAAACCAAAAGAAGTCTTTGAATGGCTCAACAGAATTTCTACTATCGGGCTAGGTAATTACAATTACGGAGGAAAAGATTTGCAGGGATTTTTAAGATGGGCACAAGATAGAATAGAAGGGCTTGTGAATCACTCTTCGGGGACAACTGGTCATTATAGCTTTATGTTCAGAGACAAAATCACCTTTCACCGTTTTTATTATGCACTTGTGAGATCTCTTGTAGAACTCGCTCCACCAGATGGCGAGCCTCACTACGTCTACCCAGGATCACCAAATACTTTTCTCACAATCGGAAGATGGCTTGGAGAAATAGGTTATGTATTCAGTGAACCAAAGCGACATTTTCTCACAGATCGTGAAATCAGCATGTCTATTGCCCGGCTAATGTCTACCGGTCATGCCAAGAGCCTCAAAGAAAAATTCATATTAAAGGCACTTAAAAAAGCAATGATAAAAGGCGAAGAAAAAATGTTGACTTTGCTAGAGGATCTTGATAAAACAGGAGAACAAATATACATGATTACTCCCCCTTTCCAACTTTATAGTATGATGCTAAAAATGAAGGAAAGAGGGATAAAACTTAATCTCGGCGAAAGCAACAGCCTTGTTTTAACTGGCGGTGGATGGAAAATCTTTGAAAGTAGAAAGATATCTGAACAAGAATTCGCATCAATGGTGGAAGACACATTGGGCATACCTCCAGAAAGATATATGGATATTTATGGGATGTCTGAGATGAATGGGGTAGCGGTTTCCTGTGAAGGGCACTATAAGCACCTACATCCATGGATACATCCAATGGTCTTGGATGACAATCAAGGACATCTTGGATATGATGAATGGGGGCGGTTTGCATTCTTAGATCCAGTTGCAAATAGCTACCCTGGATATATCATCACTGGTGACCGAGTAAAACTGCTAGAAAGATGCCCCGGCGGTGATAGACCTGGACGAGTATTGGAATCTGATATAACCAGAATGGCCGGTGCCGAAGCAAAAGGTTGTGCAAACCTCATGAGAGGGCTCATGGCTGAAGAATTTAAGAAAGTCGAGCGAAAAAAAGGTAATTAGAATGGGTCTCAGGGTGTGGAAAGAAAAAGGATACTTTTTTGATCTTGACTGGACAAGAACGTTTGGAAGATCAATACCATCACTCATCTTTCTATCTATTCGTCACCCATTGCTAGTAATGAATGCAAACAAAGGTACTCCAGATGGGCCGCAAAATCTTCGGCCAAAAAAACTCCCTTATGAAATCCCAAAGTTCACAAAAGATATGAAACATTGCAATTCCAACGAAAGATACCTCCGGCCAACATTTCTGTGTGACCCCCTTGACCCAGACATAATAGCCATGGCAAATAAATTAGGGGCATATAAGAAATCAGATTGGGACTATGCCGAAAGCGTCTTCAAATTCGTGAATAGTAGTATACGAATCGACTTTTCAAGTCCAAAAACAGCAGGGGAATGTCTTAGATGGGGACATGGAACCTGCATCGACAAACTGAATTTATTTATTGCCCTCTGCAGAGCAGCAGGTATTAAAGCACGCTACAGATTATACAGCCCACAAGGGATAGAAGCACTCTATAATCTTTATATGTCGGCTGATCCCCTTGTGCAAAAATGGGTAGATAACCTCAATTTTTTTGTTCTTCATGGAAGCGGCGAGTCATTGATAGATGGGAAATGGGCCATCAGTGATGTTTCCGCGGATTTTTACCATGGTCCACCACAAAAGGTCCCGATTCCTCATTTCGGCGAGGATCCAGCTGATCTTTGGATCAAACCAGCCAAAGGTGTCTGGCAACCAGAGGGACTCCCACTAGGATTTAGATTTTTGGGAAGTTTACCCTTTTTGATGTTTAGCGGGACTGGTAGAGCAATCAATAAAAACATCAGAGCAAACTACGAAGAGGGATTGGAGATCCTAAAAACAATCAGCCTAGAAGAATACGACAAGGAAATCCGTAAAACATACAAGCCAAAGTGGCACGATTCCGCAAGGAAGGCAAGCAGAGTCTTGGACTCTTTAGGAAAATAATTAGAAATCCAACTACTTAATAGATAGTTCGTACAATCCCTTTGGAAACGCAGAATGTAACTTGTGATTAATTGGTAAAAAAATTGTGATTTTGGAAAAATGGTAGTCTTGCAAGGAAATAGAACCGTGCCCCTCAATCCCTCTGACACCACCTCTAAATCAAAGACAGTTGATATGGAGTTATACAATATTGCAAAGATATTTTTTGGATGATGCCAAACATAAAAACAGCGGTTATTCCGATGTTGTTTAACTGCACCTTTTAGCAACTTAAGACCAGAAATAGTTTCAGCTATTTTTTAAGGGTTCCTACAACTTCTTTTCCAAAATCTGTGAGCTTGTATAATTTTATGTCCTTGCCACTGGTTGTCTGCTCAACTATATTCAAGCTGAGAAGCGATTCATCCTCTCTATATCTAGATTCCATTCCTCTTATAGCCCCTATAACATTAGTAGGCGTAGTTTTAACATGATATGCTATCTCAGAAGTATAACTACCACTAGGGCTTATCTCAAAAAGGTATTCAGCAATCTTTTTTCTAATGTTGCTTCTTCTTAGAGATCTTGTAATTAAAGGCCTCTTATCATCTCTGGAAAAATAATTATCATTGTCTTCTCGCATCCCATCCTCTCACTTTCCAAAAGTGGAATCTTATTTCCCATTAATAAGTTAATCGATTATTTTCGTGATTTATTTTGAAAAAATTCACATATAAAAATGATAGAAAAGTTTAATTTAGTCTTCCATATTATACCGGGCAATGGGATGTATAACTGTCTTTGTAAAATACATTATCATGTAGTAGGAGGAAAAAAGATGTCTATAAAGAAAGAGTTATTGGATGAATTAACAGAAAAACAATTGAAAAAACTTGCAGAAAACAAGGGAGTTAGCTTTGCTATGAGCGGTGCACAAAAAAAGTATTATGCCGATTGGAATGAAAAAGACAAACTAGTGGACATGATGAACGATAAGGAAGATATAACAGTCGGAGAGGTAGAAGAATATCTGAAACTACGAAAGAACTCATAAAGTTTGGAGTGGGAGAGTACCTATCTATTTTTCGTCACAGCTATTTGTTTGCAGTGATGTTGTATAGGGCATCGGCTGCAAAATGGTGAAACTGGAACACAAATAGTTTTACCGAATAGAACAAACAGGTGATTGAAATCACCCCAGTATTTTTCTGGCAATATCTTTTTGAGCGCGTTTTCTGTTTGTTCAGGATTTTCG
This sequence comes from Thermoplasmatota archaeon, assembly GCA_030612095.1. Taxonomy (GTDB): domain Archaea; phylum Thermoplasmatota; class E2; order DHVEG-1; family DHVEG-1; genus JAUWWG01. The sequence continues at coordinate 24,556 of JAUWOO010000006.1, forward strand.
GTTTTGATCCACCCCAAGCGGTTTGGAATTCTATGACAGTGCACATCTATAGGTATAAATCCCTGTTCTTTATGACCATATACCATCACAATGTTTGCAGTTTTTCTTCCAACACCTTTCAATTTTAGAAGTTCGTCAAAATTCTTTGGAACCTCTCCAGAGTAATTATCCAGTATTGTTTTTGATATTTCCTTTATTCGTTTTGCCTTTGTTTTGTAAAAACCGACTGGATAAATCAACGACTGTATTTTTTCTTCTGAAAGTTGTATTAGTTTTTCTGGAGTGTTGTACTTCTTCAATAATCGGATTGATGCTAGTTCTGTTACCTCATCCTTTGTTCTAAGACTCAAAAGACAGGATACCAAAGTGGTAAATGGAGTATGAATTATTTCTTTTCCTTCTGCACGTGAAACAATTGGAAGGCGGTATTGTTCTAGTTCTTTTTTGAGTAGTCTGAATATTTCATCTATGTGTTCTATACTTTGCATCATAAAAAGACCCGTGTTAGTCAAGATTTCCTCAGATTATATTTCCGATTTATAAACTTATAGCAGAAAATTTGTGGAAAGATATTGCTTTTATTGTTTTTTCCTTTTCAATAATACTATCAGGATGACTACAGCCACAAGAACAACAATGGAGATCAATATCAGCATTTCAAATCCGGGAGTGTCTTCTTCTTTAAAGCTGCCATCATTTGATAGGGTCACGCTTAATGAGACTGATTTTCCATCCAAGTATTCAGCACCCATACTTGTATCAGAACAGGTTGAGTTTGGTGTAAGTGTGAGTTGTATTGTCTCATTTTTAAAGGTTTTTACAGGAGTGACAATTAGATATATCTGTTTTGTCGCTCCAACAGATATCGTTATTTCTGAGTCTACGGATATGTTCCAGTTTTTAGGAGGGTTTTCTATTTTTATACTCACAATTGTTTCTCCATTTCCGGTGTTTGTGATGTTTATTGGTATGGTTGTCTTGTTAACAGGAGAAATATTTTGTTCTGCTTCCAGTTCATAGTCTAATCCAGATACGTACGCCGGCATAAATGAAACAGTTGTTTTATTATTAGAATCCCGTATTCCCCAGTTGTTTTTGTTTTTATACTCTGCTTTTATGGTGATATCGCTTGATTCAAAAGCAGGTGCGGTTTTATTGATAGAAAATGTTACTTTGGCTTTCGCCTCATTGAATTCATCGCTTATTTTAATTGAAACGTTAGATGGTTCCACGGTTGCAGTACACCATTTAGGGCATTCCACGCTCAGGTTGATCTCTGCAGATGGTATATCCTTGCTAATACTTCTGAATAAAATCAGTCTGTTTATTAGTCCACCAAAACGGAATTTTGCGAAAAATTCACCTAGATCTAACTTGTATTTAACGGTTATATCTATTTCTTTTGTTTCTGATATGCTGACAGGTTTATCTATTTGTGAGGATACGTCGATGCTTATATTTGAGTCTGCCCAGATAATCCTGAAGTTTTGTTGATCTTCTAATGAAGCTTCTGCTACAAGTGATATAGGTGAAAAAATAACTGTTAGAAAGATGGTTGATAGCATAATTATAATTTTTTTGTTCATATTTAGGTACCTCCTATCAAATATTATTAGTATAAGAGTATATATGTTTTATTATTTAATAGCAACGAGGAAAAAAATAAATCAGTATTTTTGGAGATTTAAAAGTGGTGGTGGAGTAAAAGAAAGGGAAGAAATTGAACTGATTTCAAAATTATATTGGGATAGTAGTAGTTTAATTAATATTACTACTTTTTCTATCCTTTGCTCCCCACCTGTAGAATAATATTTACCCATCACATCTTTTATTTGTAAGTACGTGGAAATCTCATCAAGGACATCATCCAGTATTTCTCCCATATTTTCTTCGGATGTTCCCGTGGCCCCTCCTGTTATGATCGATGCCATTGTACTCGATATCAGTATGAAGCTGGTGAGTAAGATCGCAGCGGATATTCCTATGCCTCCCCAATTATTCATTTTATCACTTTTGTATCCAGTAGTATTTTGAGGTAAGATAATATGCAAATTTTATTATGCAATTAATATCGTTATATGTGGAAAAACAGATGGTGCAGCACGACCTAAAACACTTTTCACCAATGAATAAATCACCCCCTTGGTATAAAACATGTAAAAATGTCAAATTGTGATTTTTTTGTTTGTGCTATTCTAATTTTTTGATGATTTTTGCAGTTTGTTTCCCTACCAGCGAAGCTTTATATAGTGTTACTTGAGAACAGTAAGCATGAAAATAAATACCAC
>JAUWOO010000068.1 GCA_030612095.1 Thermoplasmatota archaeon
TGTTTTTCACTGCTTCTTCCATTGATATTTGCATTTCTTTTTCGTTATCAAAGAGATACAATTCTTTGTCTTTGACATCATCAAAATAAGGGTGTGTTTTATCTTCTGGATCGAAAAAGATTTCAGCCTCAGCCATGGAGAGCTCTCTCATCCTTATTGTTCCCTGTCTGGGTGATACCTCATTTCGATAACCTCGTCCAACTTGTATTACTCCAAACGGCAGTTTCTCCCGTGCATATCTATATAGAAGATGAAAATTTGTAAATATTCCTTGTGCTGTTTCAGGTCTTAGAAACGCAGCTCTACCTTCACCCATGCCAATGGTTGTAGAAAACATAAGATTTACAGGATATGGATCTTTTAGAATGGCACCACAAGTAGGACATTTTACCCTGTCATTTTTTACCGCATCTTCTACATTTGCACCGTCTTCTATGATGCCTTCAACCTTATAGGATGCCTTACATTTTTTACAATCCACTGTAAGATCGGTGAATTCGTCGACATGACCTGAAGCTTTCAGAACTTCATGGAGTGTTATTGTAGGTGTACTTATTTCAATACAGTTATCTTTCAATAGATAAAAACTACGCCATAGATCCTCTATATTTTGTTTGAGTCTGGAGCCCAATGGTCCATAGTCATAAAAACCGGCGACTCCTCCATATATCTCAAAGGACGGGTAGATGAAGCCCCTTCTCTTGGCAAGCATCATGATTTTATCGTAAATGTCTAGTGGCATAAACTAAAATTCTCCTAATCGTAATTTTGGACTAGGAATAAGATACTAGAATTTAAAACATGCAGGCCATAAGATCAATATCGGAGATCATGCCGATAAGCCGATCATTGGCATCAACGATGGGTATGTGGCTGATATCATGTTTAAGCATGCTGTTTGCAATTTCTGAGACAGTCGTGTTTTTGAATCCTTTTACCACATCAGTTATCATTATCTCTTTTACCGGAATCTGCGGTAAAGTAACCTCCGATGTTGAGTAATGTAATCTTACAGTATCTCTTATTCCTTCCCAAGTCCATTGATCTTCATCTCCACCCATTCCCATATTTGTCTGAGAAACGCTTTCATGGATGTGGCTAAGTTTAAACAGATCTCCATCTGTTACAATGCCGCTTAACTTAAGTTCATCATTTAAGACTGGAAGGGCGTTCTCGTTCGTGATATTAATGATTTCCATTGCAATGTTTATAGGAGTATCCTGGTATGTAGGGGCAACAATGTTTGTAAAGTAATTTTCAGTTTCTCTCTCATTTTTATCCGAAAGAACTTTTAGTATATCTTTGGGACTTATTATTCCCACAAGATTTTTTTTCTTGCTGACTACGGGGAGGCCATGTACTCTTTTTTCGAATAATAATTTGGCAGCGTCTTTAATATCCTGGTCATTGGTTACAGAATGTACTTCTTTGCTCATAATTAAAGCAAGTTGTTCCTCATCTGCATTTTTGAAAATGTCTGTCCTTGTTAGAACTCCTACAACTTTTTTTGTATCCTTCTTCAAAATTGGCATACCTGATACATTGTGTTTTGCTAGTAAATTCAGAGCACTTTTAACTGTACCAGGAACATATCCAACAATTAGGTCTGTTGACATCACTTCTTCTACTTTCATGCTATTCCCCTATTTATGGGCTGAAATATATAAAGTCTTTAAGTACTTTTTATCCAGCACTACAAACTCGGCTGGTGAATCGAGGTCAAGAATATCGACATCTAGATTTAAAGCTTTCCTTGGAATATATGTTATCATCTGTAGAAGCTCCCATTTTGTGAACTCTGTAGATAGAGACTGTATGTATCTTATCTCATCCAAAACACTAGGTGCGTTCAACATTGCGTTATCTGTGCCAATCATTATGTCAATTCCAATCTTTTTCATCATCTTTATATTTGGTTTCAAACCAAAAAACGCATTTGAACGTGGGCATACAGCAATAGGGATGTTGGTATCTTTGGCACGAATGAGATCTGACTCTGTAGCCTTAACCATATGAACCAAAAAATCGGGTTTCAAATCTAGAATTAGTTCTATATCTTCTCTGATTCTCTCGCTCGCATGAATTGCAAACATTTTTCCCTTCTTTTTTGCATGTTTTGCAACCCTTTCAAGTTCTGAGTAATTCCAGTCCACTATGCTACTTACCCCTATTCCATCTGAGTTTTTCAACAGAAGTTCCATCTCATGATGGTCATATCTCAGCTCTTTGGGTCTTGACAGAATTAGGGATGAAACATTTGTATTCTCAAGTGCTTTTTTCAGCTGACTAATTCCTGCGGTTCCGTTTTCTCTAAAGTCACAAAAGTGAGATACGCCTGTTTTTTTCATTTCGCCAATAGACTTTTTCATTCCATCTATTATCTCGCCCTCAGAAGCTTGGTTTAGTAGTTTGTGTTTTAATCCATTGGGTGGTGCAACTAGTTCTTCAATGTTTTTTGGAAGTTTTACGCCTTTTTCTCTAATGAAAGAATCCCCAATGTGTGTATGGGCGTTAACAAAAGTTGGAACGATCAACCCATCACATATAGGTTTTTTTGGAGGAGTTCCCACTCCTTTGTCTACTATCTTATGATTCTCAAAGCCAATATATCCCTCATCAAAACCATCCCTTGTAAGTGTTTTACCACTAACATACTTCATAAAGTACTGTAATAAATTTTTATGTTTAAACATTCTGACTATTTTGTAACGGTATTCTATCTATTTATGTAGCAATTACAATATAGGTCGGTTTTACTTATTCCATAATATTTATTAGAATATGTCTAATTACCCTATCTGTGAGGTTACTTTAATCATTAAAGTTAAACAACAAAGTTTTGAAATTAAGGGGGAATATAACTGTGATATCAAAGACGATTGGCGAAATACTAGATGAAACGGCGAGTAAATATCCTGAAAATGATGCACTGGTTTACGTAGATCGAGACCTGAGGTGGTCTTATGCTGAGTTTAAATATCGCTGTGACCAACTTGCACGGGGACTGATGGCACTTGGGATAAAACGAGGGGATCATATTGCTGTGTGGGCATACAACATACCAGAATGGGTTCTCTTGCAGTTTGCATCTGCTAAGATTGGTGCGATATTGGTAACTGTTAATACCTATTATAAATCCCATGAACTTGGATATTTACTCAAACAATCTGATGCAACAACTCTTTTCATGATAGATGGTTTTAAAGATGTTGATTATGTTAAAATAGTAAACAGTGTTCTTCCGGAATTGGCTGGAAGCAAACCTGGCAAACTTCATTCAGAGAAACTTCCATATATCAAAAATATTGTATTCCTGGGTGATCAGCGATATCAAGGAATGCATACATTACAAGATATACTTAAGCTCGGTGAAAGTGTTTTAGAAGATGATCTTAAGAAGAGACAGCAATCACTTGATCCACAAGATGTCATCAACATGCAATATACTTCAGGTACGACAGGTTTTCCAAAGGGTGTGATGTTAACTCATTATAATATTGTTAACAATGCCTATTATGTAGGTGAAACCATGGGTATGATGGAGACAGATAGGCTATGCATTCCAGTCCCATTTTTCCATTGTTTTGGATGTGTCATGTCAACCCTAAATTGTGTAATCCATGGGTCGACAATGGTCCCCATCGAGATTTTTGATGCGGGGAAGATACTGCAAGCTGTAGAAAAAGAGAACTGCACTGCGTTACAAGGAGTGCCAACGATGTTCATCGCTGAGTTGCAGCATCCTGATTTCGATTCATTTGATCTTACATCACTTAGAACAGGGATTATGGCTGGGTCGGCATGTCCAGTAGAAGTGATGATTAATGTAATGAACAAAATGAATATGAGGGAGATTACTATCTGTTATGGGCTAACGGAAGCTTCGCCAGTTATAACTCAGACGTGCAGGAATGATCCCGTAGGTAAACGTGTTGAGACAGTAGGTAAAGCACTGCCCAATATTGATGTTAAAATAGTCGATCCATCTACTGGAGCAGATCTGCCTCCAAATGAACCCGGGGAGCTTATATCCAGGGGATTTAATATCATGAAAGGCTACTTTAAGATGCCAAGGGAGACTGAGGAGGTAATGGGAGACGGATGGTTGCATACTAAAGATTTGGCAACGATGGATGAAGAGGGATACTTTAGCATATTGGGGCGAATAGATGATATGATCCTTAGAGGTGGAGAAAATGTTTATCCTAGGGAGATCGAAGAGTTCCTTTATACGCATAAGGAAATTAAAGATGTGTCTGTTGTAGGTGTTCCAAGTGCTAAATATGGGGAGGAGGTTTGTGCATTTGTCCAACTTAGGAATTCTCCAGATATCGCAGAAATAGATATACAAAATTTTTGCAGAGAGGGTATATCTAGGTATAAGGTACCAAAATATGTCATATTTGTTGATGATTTTCCGATGACTGCCAGTGGTAAAATAAGAAAGGTTGAACTTAGAGATATTGCACAAGATAAGTTAAAAATTAAATAGCGAAATCCTTAAAATGAATGATAAGATTAAAGGTTGATATTGTAGTTGGAGGTTGTTATTAGATGAAAAAAGAATTTGAAGAAGGAGATATGAAGATTACAATAGATTATGATAAATGTACAGGTGCTGGGGATTGTGTTACCGCGTGCCCCGTTGATATATTTGAAGTGGTAGATGGGAAAGCAATAGCAAAAAATGTTGGAGAATGCATTGAATGTTGTGCATGCGTCAACGCATGTCCAAATGATGCTATTGAACATAGTTCTTGCTAGATGGTTTCATTTATTCTTTAAAAAACATAGGTGCAATAATGCGCAATGTTATGGAAACCTGGGCTATGCGTTCTATATATTTGTTGCAAAGCTCAAAATGAACACTTTTTCATTCGTCGGTATCGCACGCATTGCAGAAAAAGGAAAATATCCCCTCGGATCTCATGATCTTACAAAGTCTGCAGGTTTCTGTTGTAACAGAGTTCCCATCATCTTCAATAATTCGTTTGGCAGAGACACTGATTTCTTTTAGTACCTTTTCGTCTATGATTTTGATCTTACCACGTTTTTTGGACAGATACTGACATACTGCTGCGGGCGTTACTCCCAGTTTCCTTGCGGTTTCTTTTTGATTCAATCCAAAATTGCTGATTATACATTCAGCGAGTTCCCTTCTTATGACTGGCAATCCATTCCACATCATATATTCACAAGGGGCCTGTCTCATGCAATGTGAATCATCTTGTTTGTACTTATAATTAACGGGTGTTTATTATGTTTATCTAAACAAATTTGAATCTATACTGTTTATCTATTATATCTGTAAATCTTCTTATATGTAACATTTGGTAGACCAGAGCATTTAAATACTGATATTACATTAACAATTGTTAATAATTGGGCAGTGGGGGAGACTGTATCAACTATATGGCTGTTAAAAAAGAAATGATGAAAAAAACATCTGGATTAGCTTAACAGAAAAGTGGAGAATCGAAATTGCAACAGGGAGAACAGTGGAAAAATAATCTTCTTATACTTCCTCCCCTCCATCTTCTCACTACTCTATATCTCTGGTGCTAGTTTTGTTTCTCCACGCCTCCCATTTAAAAAACATGAACATGTTGTCAAAATTATTTGTTAATAATAGTAATAAAGGTAAACCCCCATAACCCATTATAGATACTAGGAGTAGATGTGAGCTCAAAGAGCTATTCCTTGTATGTGATTGATATAATTAACAGCATTTAATTTGAAATCAATGGTTGGTTGATAGGCATGAATGACTTAACAAACAAAATTATAACTCTAAAAAACAGTGATATCAGTAAACTGGTCGACAGTAGAATTCAAGAATTTAAAGAGCTAGATAAAAAATCTAATGATGAATTGTTTAAGGAATTATGCTTCTGCATCTTAACTGCAAATTTTAACGCTGAGAAAAGCATAAAAATTCAGAAAGAAATTGGAGAATGTTTTCTGACAGATTCTAAAGATGTTCTTGCACAAAAACTAAGGGACTGTGGTCACAGGTTTCCTAATGCAAGGGCAGCCTATATTTCAGAATCGATAAAATGTAAGGATAGTTTGGGAGAAATTGTTCAGATTCATGATGGAAATGCTCTAAGGGATTGGATTGTTGAAAACGTTAAAGGTCTTGGATACAAAGAGGCAAGTCATTTTCTTAGAAATGTAGGTTTTGACGATTATGCGATTATCGACTTCCATATAGTCGATATTTTAGTTGATTACAAACTGATTGAAAAGCCTAAGACTATTACGAAGAGAAAGTATATGGCGATTGAAAATTTATTGAAGAAACTCGCTAGAAAAACAAATCTCACTCTTGCTGAACTTGATTTATATTTATGGTATATGGAAACCGGAAAAATATTGAAATAACTAGTTTAGTTTGTGGTTATTTAGATGGATAAAACAGACCATATTTGTGGAATGAAAGGAACCATTAAAGCCCATGGTCGTTATTTTTGTTCGGAAGCATGTAAAGAGAAATATGAAAGACAACACAATATACCTCATGAAACATCATGTCCGTTGTGTAGTTCTGTAAAACCAAAGAAATGGTATAAGGAACGTCTTTTCGTAATTGGAACTATAGTTGTTGCTCTCGTAGTTGCGGGCTATTTTTTACCTTTTTTAAAACCTTTTTTTGATGCTTTCATGGATTATCTAGGTTTGATTTGGTGGGCTGTATTGCTTGGTTTTCTTGTAGGTGGTATCATTGACTATTTTATCCCAAGAGAATATATTGAAAAGTATTTATCTCGGCACCGAAAAAGAACCATACTTTATGCCATTATATTTGGTTTTCTCATGACTGCATGTTCCCATGGGATCTTGGCAATAGCGATGGAACTGTATAAAAAAGGAGCAAATACTTCCTCCGTCATTGCATTCTTACTAGCATCACCATGGGCAAATCTTCCGATTACTGTTCTACTCTTTGGCTTTTTTGGCTTGAAAGCTGTATTCATCATTATTTCTGCGTTGGTAGTTGCAATGACAACTGGTTTAATCTATCAAAGTTTGGAAAGAAGGGGGATGGTTGAATGTAGACATTGTGAGCGGGGAGAGGACAAACCAGTATTAACTGATTTCTCCATAATAAAAGATGTAAAACGAAGATGGAAGGAATATGATTTTACAGCAAAAAACAATGTAGATGCAATAAAAGGAACGATTAAAGGTTCTTGGTCACTTACTAAAATGGTTATGTGGTGGCTTTTAGTTGGAATGCTTATGGCTGCATTTGCTAGAGCATATGTTTCTCACGATTTATTTATGACTTATATGGGGCCGACGTTATTGGGGCTTATTGTAACCCTTTTATTTGCAACAATTATTGAGGTATGTTCTGAGGGTAGTTCCCCGCTTGCTTTTGAAATATTTAATCAGACTGGTGCATTTGGAAACAGTTTTACATTTCTTATGGCTGGAGTGGCAACAGATTATACTGAGATTGGGCTTATATGGCACAACATCGGTAAAAAAGCTGCATTATGGTTACCAATTATTACAGTTCCCCAGATACTTATTTTAGGATATTTATTCAATATTTTCATTTAAATATTCTAGAGTTTCATTGTATTGCAAAGCATGATGGTTTAAGTAAGTCTTCGACTGTTGACGAATTTTTCTACCTAAAGGTTTTTAGAGGATTAATTTATCACGAGTTTGGTGATCTGATTGAATTTCGACCTTACGACTGAACAGAAAATGTTTCAAAAGATTATTAGAGAATTTTGTGAGAAAGAGATAAAACCAATTGCTGAAAAAATTGATAAGGAAGAGTACTTCCCATGGGAACTTTATAAGAAAATGGGTAAAATGGGACTTATGGGAATGACAGTTCCTCAGAAGTATGGTGGGGCTGGCATTGATCGTGTCAGTTATATGATTGCCCTTGAGGAGATTTCACGTGTTTGCGGATCTACTGGAATTACTGTTGAGGCACATAATTCACTTGGTGTTGGTCATATTTATGAGAAAGGTACTGAAGAACAACGTAAAAAATACCTTCCTAAACTTACCAACGGAGAGGCAATTGCTGCATGGGCATTAACAGAACCTAATGCTGGTTCTGATGCAGCTGGTGGACAGACAACAGCTGTTCTTGATAGAGATGAATGGGTTTTGAATGGTACGAAACAGTTTATCACTAGTGGGAATATTGCTGAGGTTACTACGGTAATGGCGATGACCGATAAGAAGAAGGGAGCGAAAGGCATTAGTGCGTTTATAGTGGAGAAAGATACTCCTGGTTTTAAGATTGGACAGTTGGAGAATAAACTAGGTCTCAGAGGCAGTAAAACAGTTGAACTTATCATTGAAGATTGCCGGATTCCAAAAGAAAATCTGCTTGGTGAAAAGGATATGGGTTTCGTTGGTGCAATGAATATTCTTGATCGTGGTCGTACTGCCATCGGTGCAATGGCTGTTGGCATAGCGCGAGGTGCTCTTGAGGATAGTATTGAATACGCACAACAGAGACAACAGTTTGGACGTCCAATTGGAAAATTCCAAGCTATCCAGTGGAAAATCGCTGATATGGCTACTGAGATTGATGCTGCTCGTCTACTCGTTTATCGTGCTGCGTTCATGGAAGATCAAGATGTTCGATTTACCAAGGAAGCTGCCATGGCTAAATTGTTTGCATCTGAGATGGCTATGCGGGCAACAAGAAATGCAATTCAGGTTTATGGCGGATATGGTTTCACAAGGGATTATCCTCTTGAGAGATATTTCAGGGATGTTAAACTCTGTGAAATTGGCGAAGGAACCTCTGAGGTTCAGAGAATGGTCATCGCGAGACAATTAGGTTTGTAAAATTATATTTGGGGGAAAAATATGGCTAAAAAGACAGTAGAAAAGAAAGACAAATATGACAAATTGTATAGTAGTTTCAAATGGGAAATACCCAAGCATTATAATTTTGGTTTTGACGTTGTAGATAAATGGGCTGAAAATAGAACCAAACTTGCTTTGATTTCAATCGATAGAAGCGGTAAGAGAGACCGATATCATACATTCTATGATCTAAAAGCCGCATCAAATCAGTTTGCAAATGTTTTAAGGGATATGGGTGTAAAGAAGGGTGATAGAGTCCTTGTAATATTGCAGAGCATCCCTGAGTGGTATATTGCTCTTATTGGAATG
>JAUWOO010000032.1 GCA_030612095.1 Thermoplasmatota archaeon
GAAGCGCCAGAGACTCCTGCGAAGCTAGAGGGAGAAATCGAGGAAGTAGAGTCAGTCGAACAGGTTGAGCCAAAGGAGAAGATACCTCAAGCGGAAGAATCTTCCAAAGAATCAGAAGAAGAGAAACCAGAAGAGGAAGTAAAAACTGTCGAACAAGAAGAAATCAAAGAGGAAATACCACCTGAAGCGCCAGAGACTCCTGCGAAGCTAGAGGGAAAAATCGAGGAAGTAGAGTCAGTCGAGCAGGCTGAGCCAAAGGAGAAGATACCTCAAGCAGAAGAATCTTCCAAAGAATCAGAAGAAGAAATACCAGAAGAACCAAAGAAGGAATTTGAGGAAGAGGTCAAGGCGAAAGAAGAGAATAAAAAGAATACAAAAAAGGCAACAACAAAGAAAACTGAAAAATCAACAGAATAAACTAGCAGTCCCAAGTCATTTTTCAAATAATCTTTTTATATATTTAGATTCATACTATAATGCGGTTGTATGAATAAATTCAAGGTAATTGTTGTCATATTTGCTGTGTTTCTTTTGTCTAATATTGTTTTGTCTTGTCCAACCAAAGGATGTAAGGATATTGTTGCATGTGGAGATTCAACTGCAGGTGATTATAATCTTCTTTTGAAAGTCAGGGATCCAAGTAGGCCAGGTCTTCAGGTGTTATGTATTGTTCCAGAAGGATATGAATACACATATCATCATCCGTGGACTGGAAAACCCATGGTTTTTGAAACAAAGCATAAATTTATTGGGGTGGCCACTAAAAATGATACAATTCCAAATATAGTTAAAGCAGGAATGACTCTTAGCGATTCCGGTATAGCATTTGGTGATGCCGATACAAATTCAAATTGGAAAAACCCGACGAGATATGCTTGGGATGATTTTGACTGGATAAGATATGCTTGCGAAATAGCTGATGACGAAGATGATGCTGTCTCGTTAATGACCATAGATCTCGTAGATAAAATGCATGCCACAGGAGTATCCGAAAATCTTTTTGTTGTGGGTCCCAACAGTGGTTATGTAGTTGAAGCAGATGCGTTTCATTACGATGTAAAAGAGATAAATGATGGCGTTGTAGTGATGTCAAATTATCCCAAGGAGCTATGGAGAACTCAAATTCACAAAAAACTTCTGATTGCGTCATCCTTTGACATCGAAAAAGAAGAATATGTCCAAAAAGGCGGAGTAATTTCGTTAAATTCTTTATATTGCGTAAGAATCGTTGATGTTGGAGAAAACTCGATTGTTGCACGACAAATTCCATTTTTTAAAATTATTGATGGAAAAATTCTAAAAAGAGGAACCAGGGTCAAGATAGAACTAGGCAATAGAGAAACGGTTGGGGATTTTAGTGTAGAGTTACTAGATATTGATGACAACAAAGCGAGGATTAAGTTATGTTATAAGTTTAAAGCATGGGAAGATGAAGTGATGAAACATATTCAGCCCAGATACGGTTCTATTTCTGTTAGTGACATGATAAATTGGTCACGTCTTCACAGAGAGGATCTCAATGGGCTTAGGCCGATGTGTGAAGATATTTTTAGTTATGAAGCTGTGGCAATATATAAGATCCCAAAACAGAACTATGAAAAATTAAGTAGTGGCTGGTTTGCGGCAAATCATGCCTGTTCCTCCATATATGTTCCATTTCATATATGTGATAATGCTATCTTTGATCCATATAAAACCGGTGAGGCCGCAGAGTTATCTTTTGAGCTGCTGGGAAAGTATGGACATAGTATATTGACAGACAATTTCAGCAAGGTTGAGGAAGTATTTCTCTATGAAACAGAAGTTGCAGAGAATACGGCGAAAGATATGATGGCAGATAATCTGAGTGTATCTGGGTTTCTGACGGTTATTGATACTGGTATGCAGGAACAAGCGTGGCTTACACAGCAAATGTGGATGGAAGCAAGTAATATATGTGATCAAAAAAACAAACAGGAGATTATGGACATAATTAGTGGCATATGGGTAAAGAACTATTCGTCTTCTTTGGAATATATGGAAACTGCCATACATGATCTTACGAATGTATCAGAATCAGAATATTTTATGGATAAAATAGAGGGCATTATGCTCAGTATTTGTGAATTGAGAAATGAAACATTGGAAATTATTGGACCACAAAGTCATTTGGTAGGAATAGAGCACGAGGCAAGTAGTATGCTTGGGGCATATAGCTATGGCGATGTTCTTACGAGTGGACAGTCATTAACAGATTTGAGTGTCATGGGGGCTGAAAGGAATGAACTGACTGATCCATTTCCAGATGTTATGCCCATATTTTTAACTATGTTTTTTATGATTATTGTGTTTGGATGTAGGCCAGAATAATTTTTTTAAAATTCAATCCAAAAACATTAAAAAAACAATGCTATTAGACCGAATTGGGGATTTATGTGAATCAAGATAAAAACATAGTGGTGATTGGTTGTGGAGCGGGAGGAGGTACCGCTGCACAATTTGCACGTAAAACAGATAGAAAAGCTAAGATTACCATTTTTGAAAAAGGCAAGTATCCACAATATTCCAAATGCGGTCTCCCATATGTTGTCTCTGGCAGAATTCCAGAATTTAAAGATCTCATAGAGTTCTCAGAAGAATGGTTTAAGAAAGCAAATATTGATCTTTTAATGGAAACAACTGTAGAGCAAATAGATGTGAAAAAACAGGTTGTTATAGCAAAAAAAGGAAAAGAAATAATTGAAAAACCATACAGCTCTTTAATAATAGCTACAGGGGCAAAACCATCAATTCCTCCAATAGAGAACCTTTGCGTGAATGGTGTCTTGGTTGATGGTGTTAATGTCGTTCGAACTATTGAAGATGGAAAAAAGATTCATTCTTTTGTAAAAAAAGGTAAAAACGCGACGATAATCGGGGCAGGACTCATTGGGCTTGAAATGGCCAATAACCTTCATAAAAAAGGTATGGATGTCACGGTCATAGAGGCGTTACCAAATATACTTGCTAATACTCTCGATGAAGACATGTCTAATCAAGTGCATGAAGAGATTTCAAAGAATATTTCAATTTTTACTAATCATCTTGCTACGAAAATTAAAAACAAAAATGGAAAAATATATTCTGTTTCCAAAAAAAATAATGAAACTGGTGAAGAAGAAGATATTGAAACCGATCTTTTGGTTATTTCTACAGGGTGTAAACCCAAGATATCCTTAGCCAAAAGCGCTGGATGCAAGATAGGCAAAACCGGTTATATCACAGTGAATGAAAGATCTGAGACATCTGTTGAAAATGTTTATGCTGTTGGTGATTGCACGGAATACAAGGATTTCGTCACAAAAAAGCCCTTACCTATTGGCTTAGGTAGCATTGTTGTAAGGCAAGCTATTGCAGCTGGTGTAAATTCGGCTGGTGGAAAGTACAAATTACCGGATGGTGTTTTGCAAACATGTACAACAGCTTTATTTGACCTTGAGATAGCTGCAGTTGGACCAACTGTAAGTCGTGTGGATAACACGTCTGTTGTTTCAGGTAAATTTAATGGTTCTTCGCTTCCTGAATATTTCCCAGGAGGCAAACCTATCACCGTAAAAGTTTTTGTAGATGGGGGGACCGGGCGCATACTGGCAGCTCAGGCCGTTGGAGATAATGCAGCACAAAGGATAAACACGTTTGCTTGTGCGATCCTAGGTGGAATGAATATTGAAACGTTAAGAAAACTAGAGACCGCGTATGCTCCACCTGTGGCCCCGACCTTGGATGCTGTTACGCTTGTATGTGATATTGTTTCTATGAAGATGAACCGGAGACGACGATAATATGAAGATTTTACATGTTGCTGATACACATTTGGGTTATTCCGCTTACCGTAAAGTAACAGAGGATGGAATAAACCAACGTGAAGTGGATGTTTACGATGCCTTCAAACAGTTTGTTGATTATGCTGTCAAATCAAAACCTGATTTAATCATTCATGCTGGTGACTTATTCGACTCAGTAAGGCCAAACAACAGGGCAATAACTTTTGCCATCAAACAAATATTACGCCTCTCAAAACAGGGCATACCTTTTGTGCTAATTGCTGGAAATCATGAGCATCCAAAACTCAAAGAGACAGGTCATATCTTCAGTATATTTGATCACATAGAACACATCTACCCAGTATACAATGCTAAATATGAAGTTGTATCTCTTACCATAAATAACGAAAAAATAACTATTCATGCAGTTCCTCAATCTTCCTCAAAAGACGAATTTGACAATAATCTTGACAAACTCAAAAGCGATTCTTCCTCAGATTACAATATTTTGATTACTCATGGATGTGTTAAAGGCATAAAAGAATTCAGCATGAATGAATTCAACGAACTTTTCATACCTGTATCTTATTTAAAAACGGATTTTGACTACATTGCACTTGGTCATTATCATAAATATACTGAAGTTTCCAAAAATACTTTTTATGCAGGTTCTACCGAATGTTTGACATTTACAGATTCTGGGGATAAGAAGGGATTCATAGAACTTGAACTAACAGATAAAAAACTGAATCATAGTTTTATCGCATTGAAAAACAGACCAATGATTGATACGAAACCCATTCGATGTTTCAATCTCAGTTTAGATGAAGTAATGAAAAAAATAAAAGATACAGTTGGGGTGGTGGAACCAGAGGGCAAAATATTCAGGATAATACTTGAAGATATACCATCACATATCTACAGAGGAATTGATTTTAGTGAGATACGGGCTCAGAGCAATAAAGCGGCTCACTATGAAATCAAGGCGGTTATAGTAAGAGATGGGGATTCAGGATTCAGCGAAAATTCAAGGATAAATGCGCTTTCACAGGAATTTAGAACGTTTCTTGGAAACCAGAATATTGAAGAAAAAGAAACTTTGCTAGAGCTTGGTATGGATTACATCGGGAGAGTTGAGGCGAGAGATGAAGAAGAATGATACTTAAAACACTTGTACTTAGAAATTACAGAAAATTCAAACAGATAGTCGTTGAGTTTCCAGATGGTGTGATAGGGATAATTGGACTTAATGGTGCCGGGAAATCCACAATTTTTGAGGCAGTATCGTGGGTTCTTTTTGGCCCTGTTGCAGCAAGAACATCGGCGGATCAGATAAAACGTGAGGGTGCAGAGACGTCAGAACCCTGTAGGGTAGAGTTGGAATTTGTATTTGAGGATGATCAGTACAGAATAGTTCGCGAAATGACTGGGAAAAATCTGAATGCCTCTGCGACGGCAACTGTTAATGGAAACATAGCAGCAAGTGGTGCGGAGACAGTCAGCAAATTTGTGCAAAAAAAACTGGGTATGGATTTCAAATCATTTTTCACATCAATATTTGCCAAGCAAAAGGAGTTAAATGCTTTATCAACCATGAATGCCAGTGAGAGAAGACCGCTCATACTCAAAATGCTTGGTATAGATGCATTAGATGAAGTCACAAAGGAGATAAGATCTGATAAGCGACACAAGAGTTCTCTGATAGAAAAATTAAGTCTGGATCTTGTCGATAAAACGGGAAAAGATAAGATTGAAAAGTATGACGCTGAAACAAGGGAGCTAAATGAGAAACAAAAAGTTATGGTCCTTTCTATAAAACAGGTGAAAGAAAAAATACAAACGTTCAAAAAAGAGTTGGAAATCCTGGAAAAAAAATATAAAAACAGTAAAAATGAATATGAAAAAATAAATCTACGTAAAGAACAACTTGGTGAGCAAAAAACTCTTTTTGAAAATAAAGGTAAGTTACAGGAGCAAATCAAAGAATTACAAAACAAAATAGAGAAAAGACAAGCAAGTTTAGAGGAGCAACAAAAAGAATTGAAGGGTTTTAGGGACATTGCAAAAGAGATCAAAAATGTTGAAGGAAGAATAGATAAAACCGATAAGGAAATTGAGGAAATCATTAAAATAAAAGAGCGGAAAAAAACACTAATAACAAGTCTTAATAAAAGTATACGGGTGATAGATTCCAAAAGAAAAAATATAGAAAAAATGGGTCCGGATGCAAGTTGCCCTACTTGCGATAGGGTACTTGGTGATCAACATGATCAGCTTTTAAAAAAATTTGATGAAGAAAAAAACGATAAAAACAAGGAAATTGAGATTTTTTCAAAGGATATGCTAATGGAGCAGGAAAAATATGAAAAAACGTTTCGTGAGGAGCAAGCTCTTGAGAAAAAGAGGGATTATCTTCAGAAACAACAGAGAAAAAAAGAAAGAATCGATACTACAATCAGAAATACGTCAATAGAACTCGAAAGGGAAAAAAAAGAGATAGAAGATAAAGAGAAACAAAAGGCTGAGATTGGGGAAGTAGAGTTTGATCTGAAGGAATATGGGGCTGTTAAAAATCAAGTTAAAGGACTTTATAGTAAATATCAGTCTATGTTGGATATACTTGGCGAAAAAAAGGATCAACTCGGATCTGCAAAACTAGAGCTTGAGAAAAGGGATGGCGAAAAAAAACTTATTGTCAGTAAGATAAAAACCCTGCATGAGAAAATGGGTGATTTAAAAGAATTTAAGAAACGTATAACGGATGAGAAAAGAAATGTACAGAATCTCAAAATGTTAAGTGACGTCATGTCGTCTTTTAGATTGCATCTTATCTCAAGGATACGGCCAGCTTTATCTTTATATGCCTCTGATTTTTTCAGCCGTCTAACCGATGGGAAATACCAGGAAATTGAGATTGATGAAAATTACAATCTCATGGTGTATGATGGTGGTAATCCTTATGAAATAGAGCGTTTTTCTGGTGGGGAGGAAGATTTAGCAAATCTCTGTCTGAGACTTGCCATTTCTGAGGTTATTACAGAACGTGCGGGTGGGTTATTCAATTTCATAATACTGGATGAAATATTTGGATCGCAGGATATGATGCGACGGCAGAACATTATGAAAGCACTGAATGGTCTATCATCTAAATTCAGACAAATATTTCTTATTACTCATATTGAGGATATTAAAAATTATATGGAGAATATCATCCTTGTAAGTGAAAACGAAAGCGGTATAAGTTCTGTAAAAATAGAATAAAAAAATTAAAAGAAAGAGAAGTTGAATTACTTTTTAAAGCTCAGTCTTCTCTTTTTAGGCTTTGGCTGATTCTCTGTGTTATTTGTTTTTACTGTATGGTTTGTTGTTGGATGATTTGTCGTTTGAACTGTTTGAAATATCTCTTTTGGTTTTTCACTTGTTTTTGTATTTATTGTACTCACGGGTGGAGGTGCAGAAAACAATTTGTCAAATATCTCTTTATTTGAGTTGAACCAGTTCTGCCAATCTTTTGTTTCCTTTCTCAGTTTATTACACTCAGTCTCAGTTTCCTCATATAAATGATATAATTTTGTAAGACGTTCCTTTTCTTTTTCATATTGTTCTGATGTTTCGCTGAATTTGTCTTTATATTCTGCATATTTTTCATACTCTTTTGCCTTGACAAGGTCCTTCTGCAATGAATCTATTGTGCTGCCCTTTTCACTAATCGTTCCTTTTAAAGAATGGACTTCCCCTTCCAGTTGATTACGCATGTTGTCTAATTCTTCAAATCTCTGTTTGTACTCATCAAACTGCTTGACTTTGTTTTCATTTCCCTCTAGTTTTTGGGTAAGTGTAGTTATCCGAGTGCCGAAATCATCTTCCAATTGTTTTTTGGAAGCCTCGGCATTTCTTGTATGTTCTTCGAAACTGGTAAGTTTCGCTTCGGCAGCAGAAAGTTCCTCCTCTTGATTTTTGTAAGCGTCCCATAGCTTGATAAGGCGCTCTTTTTCTTTTTCAAGTTCCTCGCTGTATTTTTTCGCTCCGTGAAATGCCTCGTCTCTTTTTTTCTCAGCTTCAGTAGCACGTCCTTCACATTTTTCGATGATAGTACTGATTTCCCCTATTTTACCTACATCTAGCATATTCTGGATTCTAGATAAATCTTCTGTGCTTTTAGAAAACAAACTTTTGATACTATCAATCTCATCTGTTGCCTGACGTAGTCTCTCTTCAAGAGAACCTAAGTGTTCTACTCCTTTTACCAATGTGTTTTCCTCACTCATAATTATGATGCCTCCCAACTAACTTCAGTTTGTCAAGAATGAATTTGTTGCTATTTAAGGATTGTCATAAAATTAATTCAAAATTGCCACAATCAAGACGTTTTACCATTAAACTAATAAAGTACTGTGGGCATACCTTCTTGAGTACTTTGCCTAGTTACTAGGAGGAAGAATTGGATGGGATTATTTGGTAGAGGTAGTTTTTCAACGATAATTCAAAAAATCTTTGGTAAGAGACATG
The DNA here is from genome assembly GCA_030612095.1 of Thermoplasmatota archaeon. Lineage (GTDB taxonomy): Archaea > Thermoplasmatota > E2 > DHVEG-1 > DHVEG-1 > JAUWWG01. The sequence continues at coordinate 8,292 of JAUWOO010000032.1, forward strand.
CTAGGATAGGCATTTATGGCCCTCCAAACGTTGGAAAAACCACTCTGGCCAATCGTATCCTTCGTGATTGGACTGGGGATATCATGGGTAGTGCATCTGAGATTCCTCATGAGACACGAGTGGCGAAATGCAAAAAAAATGTAAAAGTGGAAAATGGAAAATCCTCTCTTCTCATGGATATTATAGACACCCCTGGTATTGCTACCAAAGTGGATTTTAAAGAGTTTATGAACACATATGGTTTGAGTAGGGAAGAGGCAAAGAGAAGGGCAAAGGAAGCTACAGAGGGAGTAATAGAATCCATTAGATGGCTCGAGGATGTTGACGGGGTGTTGCTCGTTATGGATTCAACACAAGATCCCTTTACCCAGGTGAATGTAACCATTCTTGGGAATCTTGAGGCGAGAAATCTTCCCGTTTTAGTAGCTGCAAATAAAATAGACATGGATGATTCAAGTCCAGCTACTTTAAAATCTGCGTTTCCGCAGCATCCTGTTATACCAATAAGCGCATTGACTGGATACAATTCAGAAAATCTCTACACTACAATGGTGAAGCAGTTCGGAAGAAAAAGAAGGAAAAGGCGGAGGTGACTAAATTGACAAAAAAAGACAAGGGAATCTCGGTTAACCTTATATCTCGTCACAAATTAGAAGAGTTATCCTCCAATGAAAAATTAGATTTTATACTTAAAGAAGTTCAAAAGGGAAAAGTATTGGTATTGGAGCAAGGTCTTACATCTATGGAACAGACAAGTCTGATAGAGCATACCATGAGGGAAATTGAACAGGATACATTTATTGGAATTGAGATGGAAGGATATAGCGAAGATAAACCTACCTTTCTTCAGAAATTTTTAGGAAAGATGAAAAAACCTCGTATGACTGTAATTGGGCCTGCAGATCTATTAAAAACAATACGCAAGGACAGCAATATGATTCAAACAAAAATAATACCTGGAAAAAGGAGTTAAGTAATGCCCCATCAATGTCTGAAATGCGGGCTTGTATTCGAAGATGGATCTTCACAGCTTTTAAAAGGGTGTCCTGATTGCGGGGGCAATCGTTTTTTCTTCACAAAGGAACCATTGAATGAGAAAGAGAGAAACTCTATTACTGAAGAGGCAGGGCAAGATATAAACTCCGTGATAATGGATTTAATGGGTGAACATAATAAGGATGTAATTGATAAATCTGGAAACTGGATTAACATTAAACCAAAAGATGTCCGCAAAGCACTTGAACAGCATCTTCCTGAAGGGGTAAGAAATAAAAAGAAATCTTTAGGCAACAAAGACGATATAGCTCGTATAACTGATGATGAACACAGAAGAGCGATTATAGAGAAATTAAAATCTGAAACAGAGGGGCATGATGCCCCTGAGACAATAGATATCGAAAGACCAGGTAAATATAGGATTGACGTTAAAGGACTTCTTGAAGATGAACCAATCATTATACAAAAAGATGGTTCATATACTATTCATTTACCTTCTCTCTTCAGAATGATTGATAAAGAAAAAAAGGAATAGGGTAAAATTATTCCTTTACAGTCTTAACCTTCTATGGAGTTTTACTACTGCCTCAACTGCAGCTTTTGCTCTCTCAATTCTTGCTTCTGCCTGCAATCTTGTCATGCCCGGTCCAGAGATGCCTAAGCCAACAGGTTTGCTATATTCTATGGATAGGTCAGCTATTTTACGAGCAGCATTCTGTATAACAATATCATCATGTTCTGTCTCACCTTCAATTACCGCTCCAATAGTTACTACCCCATCAACGTCCTTTCGCTCCAAGAGTTTTTTAACGGCTAGACCCATGTCAAACACGCCAGGTACTTTGACAATATGTGTTATCTCCGCTCCAAGAAACTGTGCATGCTCTTTCGCTCGTTCGAGCATCATCATGGTGATGTCATAGTTAAACTCCGAAACAACGGCACCTATCTTCATATTTTCATCCTTTACCATATCTTTTTATCTCCTTAATTTTTCAAAGGTCCTGCGTCTTTGAATCCCTCTCGCAGACCTTTACCTGCTTTTTTAATAAGTCCTTCCGGTTTGAACAATAACGCTAGTGCATTTAATGCATGTTCCCGAGCGCGATTGTTTGCAAGCCATGCAAGTTCCTTTTCGTCTCTCCCTTCATCCTCATGTACAAAGACTTCTAAAATATGCTTGTTACACATTATTTGGGTTTGTATAATGCCTGTGCTTGCTTCATGGGCACATTGCTTGTCTATAGGCTTTGGACCAGGCATACCAAGAGCCATAATAATATCACAATCCTGTTCTTCAAACAGTTTTTTACACGCAACGGGAATATCCTTTATCCCGGGTACCGTGTATCTTATTATCCTAAAACCGGTACTGTTTGATTCCAATTCGTCAATGGCTGATTTTCCCATATCATACCTTGCAAATGTTGTGTCGACAATACCAATTTTTTTCATTTTCCCTCGATTTTCTCCATACTCTTTTGAAATTCATAGGCTGATATAATCTTCTCAATTATTCTTCGAGTTCCGTTTAGATCTTCCATCCCACTGTATTTAGGTAGTCTAGCCACCTTTGCATTTATATTTCGTTTCTTTAACTCCCTTTCAATCTTTTTTTCATCGTGTATCTGGTCATAACCAAGTGCAATTATGTCTGGTTTAAGATCTTCGACAGTTGCATACATGTCATCCTCATGACCAAGTACGGCCTCATCTACCATTTTCAATTCTCTGATAATTCCTAGTCTCATATCCTCCGGTGTTACTGGTTCATGTTTTAGTTTTCTCACCGTGGAATCTCTTGCTACTACTGTAACTAGTTTATCACCTAATTTCTTGGCTTCTTTCAAGTAATAGATGTGTCCCATGTGGAGAAGATCAAATGTTCCGGTTGCCATTACTTTGACCATTTTTTCCACGCTTTTATTATGTCTTTACCTTCTAAAAAAACAAACCCATTTTCATCGGCATACTGTTTTGCTTTAGTTTTAGATAGTGCTCTGCCAGTGTCGCCCATGATCTCACAGCCACTTCCTACAGGTATGACGTCCGCCATCTTTAGAAGGGATACAACCAGTTCAGTATGCCCAACTCTCTCATTTAATAAATTCTTTGAGGCAACGCATATTGGAATATGACCTGGCGATCTAAATTCTTTTCCAAACATCTTAGTTGCAGCGCCATCATCAATGTTTTCTATTTTTTTTGCAAGATCTGAGAATTTATTCATGGTTAGACTGCGGTCAATATCAGTTATGCCCGTGAAAGTATCTCGGTGGTTGATATACAAAGAAAAAGAAGATTTTGAGTCGTATGGGATGTCATTCGGAATAAGTTCCTTTAGAACAGGATATTTGTCATCCACATCTAAGAAAAGATCAGCTAAAAAAGGAAGTTTCAACTTATCCGCAATCTCACTGGAGGTCATAAGAAATATGAGTCCACCCCCATCTTTTCTCATTGTTCTTATTGATTCAGGGGCAACAAACTCTGAAGCCATAACTATATCTGCTTCACCTTCTCTATCATCATCGTCATAGATTAGGACAAATTTTCCATTTTGTAAGTCAGTTACGGCTCTACTTATATTTTCTATAAATTCACCCAAATGCGAATTTACCTCCCTTAAAATAAATATTGGTTATTACTCAGAAATGGGTTGACTTACCCTTCTTTTGCCCCTAGATACCAAATATCTTGTAATATATCCTGCTATGCGATTCCTCATCAAGTTACTGCCGACATCGCATAACTCTGCAACCTTCACCTTATTATGCTGAAAATCATCAGCGGTAAACTGATCGGGATATATTTCTATGAGCTCCTTGGCAATGGTTTTTATGTACGTTGGTCTTATGTTTCCCAGGTTATCACCCTTTAAACTGTAGGACGCTGGAATATCTTCTTGTTATAAAAGGATATCTATGGATTTTTAAACAAAAGCTAGAGACAAATCTCAAGATATATAAATCATAAAAAACATGTAAGTAACGCGGGGTAGGTCGTATTTCTTCGAAAAAATCATCTCTGAGGGCAATCGCAGGAAAAAAACTCGATAAATTGGAAGAATATGCGATACGTAGTAATGTTGCAAGAAAACTTGCTACAATGATTTATAAATCTGATGTATACAATTATGTCTCAAAAAAAATAAATGAATTTCGAAACTACAAATTAATCGGAGAAATAAAACAAGATCCCGTGCCAGAACATGTTGCTATAATTATGGATGGAAATCGACGTTTTGCAACAGGCTTAGGTCTAGCACTGGATGCAGGTCATCTTTTTGGAAGAGATAAAGTCGAAGAGGTTATGGGGTGGTGTTTTGAGCTTAAAATCAAAAATCTTACGTTATATGCTTTTTCAACAGAGAATTTTAAGAGGGATATATGTGAAGTAGAATCACTTATGAAACTCTGCAAAAACGAATTGGATAAGGCAGCCAAAGATTCTCGCATACATAAAAATCAAGTAAAGGTAAGAGTAATAGGTCACATCGAATCATTGCCGAAGGATCTGAGGGAGTCAGCTCAAGTACTTCTGAACGAAACAAAAAATTACGACAAATATTCCCTCAACATTGCACTTGCATATGGGGGAAGAGAGGAAATAGTGAGGGCGATACGAAACATAGCAAAAGACGTCAAGGGTGGCAGTCTAAAAATTAAGGACATAACAGAACCCACGGTGTCAAAATATATGTATACCAATGAGTTACCTGATCCTGATTTAATCCTTAGGACCTCAGGCGAAGAAAGGATTTCTAACTTTCTATTGTGGCAATTGGCATATTCAGAACTTTATTTTTCTGATGTTTTCTGGCCCGCATTTAGCAAAAGAGATTTTCTTAAAGCCATACGGACATGTCAGCAGAGAAAAAGAAGATTTGGAAAATAAAACATTTTTCAGTCAGGCTCTTTAATTTCTTCTTCATTTTCGATTTCATCTGCTATTTTGGATAGCTTTACGAATTGAAGGTGGAAGAAGTACAAGATGAATCCAACTCCCAAAAACACGATAGAAAAAGCGATAACGGAGTCAGCAACACTGGATTGGGAGAGATCATAGATGGTTTGAAGAAAACCCGTATCATTCTGACATATAAACAAAGAGATTATTTTTAAAAAAGCATAAAATAACAATAGAAAAAACCCCAAAAATAAAGAAAGTTTGCAGAAGATGCCTGTTCTGAAATCATTACGGGCTGAAAAGTGTCTCTCTTTAAACATATGAATCAAATATCAAATAATGTTATACATCCCCGTCAGATAAATTTATGGCGTTCTGAACCTTACTTTGCAGTTCGTTTAGTTTCTCCTTGGTTCTTCCTTCTTGTTTATCTAGCGTAGTTTTTCTTAGACTTAGGGATTCTTTATTAGCTTTCAACTCTTTTGTAACTTCGCTTTTTCCCTTTGTTTTTATAAGAATTGCACCTATACTTTTGTAGACGGGGGTTTTCGCATCTGCTTTGTCCAATTCTTCTAATGCTTCTTCTATTTCCTTTAGTCTTAAATCAACTTGTTGACGTTGTTGCATTACCATTTGAAGTTGTATTCTTAGTTGTTGTAGTCTGTTTATCTGATCTTGTAACTGTTTGGACATTCCTTCTTCCATCATGTATTACACTCTCGGACCAGGGTAATAAAGTGTTTACTTATTAAAGGTATTGAATGGTTCACATCTTATCCAAAAAACTAGGTACAGATGCATGGTATTAAACATCAATTTTTATTGAATTTTTCTGTAGCAATTTATGACTATAATAGAAAGCATTATATAGAAAGAAGGTACGAATATACTAGAGTACCTTACATAATTAGAGTACTTATATATACTAGAGTACTTATAATAATTAATTATAATAGTATGATACACGGGGGATAGAAACAGAATGAGGAAAAACGATAAATTAATAGTGATAATAGGTGTTGTAATACTTCTTATTTCTTCAATTGGTATTTT
>JAUWOO010000048.1 GCA_030612095.1 Thermoplasmatota archaeon
ATCTGTGATGCATATTAAAGAATTGTGTTTTAATGAAGGTTTTAATGAAGGTTTTATTGTAAAATACTCCTAAATGGCATCTGCCATAGTTCATAATTATCAAACACGGCAGTTAACAACCATCGTTCATATATGAAATAATCCACATTTTAGCGCATCCAACAGAAGAAGAAAAAAGGCACTTTCTTCCAATCGACACGCACAACTCACCTATCAGACATGTCTGCCATCCTTCATATATTAACGATAGCAGTTACCCCCACCTTCATTATCAAGGATAGCAGGTGAATCATATATGAACTATAGCAGTTATCATCACTTTTATCATTATCAAACTCAGCAGTTATTGCTGTGGACAATGGCAGTTACCATTATGAAGAATAGCAGGTAAAGATATCACATCCATCTAAACTGATAAAAACATTTATATTCACTGTAATACGTGGTCCTGATATCTCCACTCGTAATTCAGGAAGAAGTAGTTTTTGCTCCTGAGCACTTAAAGAGAAAGAAGGTTCATACGATGTGTAAAGCTGAAAACCCCAGTCTGTACTCCGGCATGAAAGACCCTTTGAGGAAAGGATGTTTTTTGTCTTTAATGCTCCTTTTTCATCTGCTACCGCATCAATATCAAGGGTGTATCTTTTATGATTCTTTTACGCATAGTCTTTGTCTGTTACCAGACGTTTTTGTCATGCAATCTTTGTCGATTAATAGCTATCTGTTAAGTATATCCTTCATGTTATAGTAATGGCATAAAATTATCGTACTTCTTTTGGTTTCCAAATAGAGTCAACGCTTGCAAACCACGACCGCAGAAATATTCGAAAATTAATTGCTTTACCTATATAACATATTTGTTAATCTGTTTTTTTACTTATATTTGATCTTGGTCTTATTATTTCAGTATAATATATTATATATCATGCCCCAAATGCAGCATAATAATTGTATTAAATTAGAACAGAAAAGTTTATAAATTGTTTTATTATAGAACCATATATGGATTTGTTTTCGGAGTTTGAAGAATGGAGCATCTATGCAAAACAACAAAAACTTCATAAAAGAAATATTGATTTTTCATCAATTATCAGAAATACCCAAATGAAAATCCCTGCTATAACAGGTATAAGAAGATCAGGAAAAACAAGTCTTCTCATGCTTCTTATGCAACTGCTTTCAAAAAAAGAAGAAAAAGTTGGGTATATCAACCTGGAAGATAACCGCCTTAAAAATCAAGAAGATGTTCTTGACAACATCATTAAATGGTTTGGTGACAAGGGATATCTCTTACTTGATGAAATCACCGCTGTAGATGGTTGGGAGGGATGGCTTGCACGAACCCATGAACTTCTCAAAGGAAAACTTCATATTATAGTCAGTTCATCAAGAAAAACACTCTCCAAACCAAGTAAACCATTACGAGGACGCATACTTCCATATGAAATATATCCTTTATCCTTCATGGAATATCTTGATTTTCAACATATCAAAGTTCAATTAACAACTGCAAGCACAGGAAAACAAGAACAAGCATTTAAAAAATATCAACAATATGGTGGTTTCCCAGAAGTAACCCTTACAAAAAATAACACTGATAAAGTACGTATTCTCAATACTTATTATACCGATATCATCGCCCTAGATGTAGCTGAGATGTCTCATATGGATATCTCCATGGTTGAAACATTTGCTCGGTATGTTCTACAGAGCCCCTATTTTTCAGCGTCAAAATGTTTGAATTTTTTTAAATCATTAGGGTTCAAAATAGGAAAAGAAAAACTTTTACATTTAGAACAATACATGCAGTCTGCATATCTTTTCTTCTTTATCCCAATTTTCTCCTACAACATAAAAGACAGATCCCAATATCCACGAAAATCTTATGTGGGAGACACTGGATTTTTTTATAGTATCCAAGGAATGGAAAACAAAGGAAGAATATATGAAAACATGGTTTTTTTGGAATTAAAACGACGGATAAAAGAAAATCAGGAAATTTGTTATTGGAAAAACAAAAAAGGAAATGAAACAGATTTTATCATAAAACAAGGAACAAACATCAAAAAAATCATTCAAGTAACAACGGATATTCAAAAAAAGGAAACATTAAACAGGGAAATCAATGGGTTAGTTGCCTGTGCAAAAGAACTCGACATAAACAAGGGTTTGATTCTTACAGAAAAACTAGAAAAAATCCGGACGATAGAGAATATAGAAATTTCATTCAAACCATGTATGAAATGGCTACAGCAAAAAAAATAGCAGATGACCTTCTATGTGAAATAACCTATGTTGTCTAATAGGAGTCCTTGTCTCTTAAGTCACATATGTTATTTTTTTCGCATATTGCATGCAATCTTCGTCTGTTTTACCCCCAAATTTTGCAGAACTCGTCAGTTATGTTATGTGCAGAACTCGTCAGTTGTAATATGCGCAAAACTTGTCTGTTACCTGACAACTTTTGCATGAAATTTTCATCAGTTATTTAATCTTGTCAATACCAGCAGCATCAATTAATCCATTTTTGAGATCAAGTGGAACATTATACCCAGTTTGTTCTAGAACGTGTTCCAGTTTAGTATTATCTGCAAAGGAATCATGAATATCACCAGAGCGATATGGTTGATATTCAATGTTGTTTAAATCAGTATCATGAATACTCAGTAATGTGTTTGCAAGGAAGTGAATACTTGTTTGTTCACCAGTACCAACATTGAAAACATTGGTTGTTGCAATATCATTATCTTTATCGCTGCTATTATTACCATTGCCATTATTGCTTTTGGCTAATGCAATATTAGCGTTTACCACATCATCTACGTAAATGAAGTCTCTTGTTTGTGTGCCATCTCCATAAATGATTAGTGGTTTGCCTTGTTTGATGCGACTGATGAACTTAGGGATTACTGCTGCATAATCGCCATTTGGATCTTGTCTTGGACCATAGACATTGAAATATCTTAAACAAACTGTTGGCAGATTGTATGTTTTACTGAAGATATCACAATAGTATTCCCCCATAAGTTTACTTGTTGCATATGGACTTAAAGGATCTGATTTTTGTGTTTCTTTTAAAGGCAATGCATCATCTGGCGGGTTTCCATAAACTGCACATGAGGAGCTGAAGATCACTTTACCAACGTCATTATCTTTTGCCGCTAGAAGCGTATTGAGTGTTCCTGTGACATTTACTTCATGCGTGGTGAGCGGGTCAATTATGCTTTTGGGGACACTTGCAATTGCAGCAAGATGAAAAACAAACTGTGGTTTATATTTTTTGAAAATGTTTTGGAGAAGAGCAAGGTTTGTTATGTCGGCTTTTATGAAAGTGACATGATCGCCGGACAACACTAATTCTAATTCTTCTTTTTGCTCTTCTTTGGTTTTACTTGTGTGAGCGTATGCCATGTTTCCTTCTTCGCTGTTTGAAGGTTTTGCATGCATTTTAAGGTCTTGGAATGCTTCATTATCTTTGCTATTGTTAAAATGATGAGTGATGTTTGCAAGCTTTCCTGTACTGAGATTATCAATTATGATGATGTGGTTTTGTAGTGCTGGCGTTGCCAAAGCATCAACAATGTGACTACCTATAAACCCTGCTCCACCAGTTATGATACACGTTGCATTGGTAATTCTCTGCTTTGAAATGTTTTGTTTTTTACTCTCTGGTATTTGTTTCATCCTTCCTTACAACGTAAAAATGCCTTCCTCCACAAAACATGCATTGTTTCTCTAATTAAAAACATATGCAAAAAAAGAAAGTTATGGTGGGAACAACATTATTTTTTGGGTTTAAAGGCCACCTGCCATAGTTCATAATTATGAAAGCCAGCAGTTATCAACTGTCTTTCATATATTATTGCCTACTTTTTTCAACCACTTCCTAACTACCATCAACAGGAAAAAAACCATCTTATATTTTGCCACATCTCACAATTTTACCTCCCAACGTAACCACCTCTTCTACCTCCCGAAAAACACCTATGAAGGATAGCAGTTTCCCCCCTCTTTATTGTCAACGATGGCAGGTGAATCATATATGAACTATGGCAGTTACCATTATCAAACTCAGCTGTTTTCATCACCTTTGTCATTATCACACTCAGCAGGTATGATTATCAACGATGGCAGTTACCATTATCAAGGACGGCAGATGGTGATGGAACTCTCCATTGCTGTTTTCTGCAAAACCCAGGCTCAACTCCACTGCTGCCTTTGCAATCTCCATCAGTTATCAACCGACTTTCGCACGCTAAAAACATCAGGCATATTCGTGTACGATAAAAACAATTGATCAAGACTTTCGCACTTTTTTGAAAAACAGGGAGAAAATGTCAATTGCTAAAGTTTTGTTTTCCCTCCTTACGTAGGCTGATTAATGGCAAAAAGTGCAAAAGTATTGTCTTAAATTAATCCCGCCATAATTCCGCCATATTTTTAATAATTCCGCCAAAAAATTATCTTGAAACATAGGTAGCACCTCTCCTTTTCCCCATCCGTTCAATTAATCCCTTTTCAACAAGTAATTTTAGCTCTCTCGAAGCAGTCCTGTCAGAAACATCAAAATACTTACAATATTCTTTATTAGTCATCTTTTGTTTTTCGTTTACCATTAATTCTAATGCTTTAATCTGTCTATCATTTAATCCTAATTCTTTAAGATCTATTTTTCCCGCTTCAGGAATTAGCTTTAAGATGTCGTCAGGTGCATAAAATATAACCTCAAATCCTCCACCGATTTCTTCAAAATCAGGTTCTTTTAAACCATGTTCGGCACACCACTGAACAATTTTATTGGTTCCTTTACCCCATTGTTCAATATTTTTTATCAAAAAGAAACTGTTAGCAATTAGAGGGTTTCTTGGAAGAGAAGGATGTGGTTTCTTCAATGCTTCCAGTGTTAACCCTAAGGGTAATTCGCCTGGATTCCATATTTCAATTCTGTCAGAAAAAACCACAGCATGTAGGATTATAACAGACAGCAGATATCGACTATCCTCAACATCCAAATGATGGCTGATACATCCTCTTTCAACCGCCTTTTCTTATATAAAACCATATCTATTTTACATTATCTCCTTTCCAAAATCCGTTTAATCACATTGAGGTCGTAGAGTTTGACACATTCACTTTCTGCAGTTTTCATTAAACCAGATGTAAACCCACTTTTACTAAACAATACAAATTCTTCCTTTCTTTCCTTATTATGCCATTTCACATCGTTAGCTTTTTTTCGTAATTGCTCATACGTTTTTTGATTCATTTTTTTCTTTGTCCATTTACATTCACCAAAAAGAATGGTGTTCTTTCTTTCATTTACAGCGACAATATCTATCTCTTGATCCTGGTACCACCAGGTTCCTATTTTTGAATAATCCCCTATATCAAACTGAAGTATTTCCTGGCAGACCGTTTCAAATGGCAAAGAAACATAGTCATCAATAGATGGCCATATGATGTCATTAACCGCTTTTTTATAATCACGTTCTAAAAATGTTTCATTGGGGAGAACATATCTAAACCAGAAGTTAAAATAGTTGTCATTGATAAAATATTTTCCTCGTTTACTTTTTCTATCTGCAGTCACTGGAAGTTTTTTTTCAAGTAAATGTAGGTTCTGAAGACTTAGAAGATATTTATTAACGCTATTTTTCTTGATGCCTGTTTGTTGCACAATTTCATTAAACGTGGTAGAACCATGTGCCACGGTCTTTAATATTGAAAAATAGTTTTTTGGTTCTCTGAGTTCTTCCCTGAGAAGATTATGTGTTTCCTCTCTAAGGACAGATCCTTTACTTACAATGTTTTCTGCAATATTTTCCTTCACCGTTTTTTCAGATTCGAATTGTTCTAAAAAGAAAGGAACTCCGCCAAGAATGCAATAGGTTCGTATTTGATCAATAATTGAATAAGTTTTGAATAATTTCCGACTTTCCCTGAATGGCAACGGTTGCACATTCCATTGTCCTGTCCGTCGACCGTACAGCGGACTTTTATATGCCAACACTTCTGTTTCCATCATTCCAACAGATGAACCCGTAAGAATCAACATCAGTGTTGATTTTTTTAGGTGCTCATCCCATATTTTTTGAAATCTTGAAAGGATTTCCTTCTTTGTGCTAATAAGATTTTGAAATTCATCAATAACCACAATTAAATGACGGCGTTGTTGAAGATTTTTAAAGAGAGCTTCCCAGTCATCTTTTAAATCTTTCATCTCTGGAAACGTTTGGTTTACCGTTATATGAAATTCTTCAATTTGATCTTTTTCTGTTTCTCTTGATACTAGATGATAGATTGCTTGTTTATCAGCAATGAACTGCTTTATAAGTTCTGTTTTCCCAACTCTCCGCCTCCCATAAATGATAAGGAATTCTGCTCTAGGTGATGTATATCTTTTCTGCAGAAATGCAAGTTCTTCTTTTCGATCAACAAACCAGTCATTTGTTAACATACTCATAAGTATAATACTCATGAGTACTTAAATATTGTTAGGTGTTGTTCAGTTTAATCTAGAGGGTTTAAAAATTAATAAAAGATCCCTTTGGGCTGTGAAACCTGGCAGTTCACCCAAGCATACCACAATCAAAATCATCTACACACTCACGCTTTCAACAGAAGTAAAACGCAACTATATTTTAATCTCGCCCGTATTCATAACCACTTCTTTCACTCACAAGTCAACACTGCTACTTGCTCGCTATCCTTCATATATGAACTATAGCAGTTTTTGATATTGATTTTATGAACAACGGCAGGTGAATCATATATGAACTACGGCAGTTACCATTATCAAACTCAGCTGTTTCCATCACCTTTACCATTATCAAACTCAGCAGGTATGCTTATAAACAATAGCAGTTAGGATTATGAAACCTGGCAGGTAAGCATATAAAAAGCTGCAATTATCATCATCAGCGACTGCAGTTCTCATCTCATTTTTTTCTGTTACGTCCAGAAATTTTTTCATTGAATGTAATAGCTTTTGTTTTTTTACGATCAGTACCAAAAAGGTTAATAATTCGGTTTATGATTATATAATCATGTTACGAAAAGTTTTTGTTAATCGGTATAACGAGTTACAATCTCTGAACAAAACCTGTGAAAAGCCCGGTTTTGAATTTATCGTTTTAACTGGAAGGAGACGTATTGGAAAAACAAGGCTACTTCAAGAATTTTCAAAAAGCAAAAAACCACTCTTTCTTATGTGTGCGGAAAGAAAATGGCAATACAACCTTGATAAATTTAATGAAACAATAGCCGAATATTTCCAAATCCCAAGCCCTCATTTTTCTTCTTTTAAAGAATGCTTCAAATATGTAACAGATCAAACGAAAGGAAACAAAATCATCATCATCGATGAATTTTCGTATCTTATCAAAAACAAGGAGATACTCGGAGAATTTCAATCTATCGTCGATGAAATTCTCCAGGAAAAAGATGCTACTTTGGTGCTATCTGGATCTGCAGTTTCCATGATGAAAAAACAGGTTCTGGGACATAAATCACCGTTGTATGGAAGAACTACCCAGCAGCTAAATCTTCAACCACTCACATTTTCTAACATACTCAAATGGTTCCCAGATGTTTCTATTGTTGATGCGATTAAAATTTATGGTGTATGTGATGGTATTCCAAAATATCTTGAATTTTTTCAAGGAAAAAACGTTGAAAAAGAAATAACAAACAATTTTTTCAACCCTGATACTTTTCTTTTCAGAGAACCGAAACTATTGTTGGAAGAAGAGTTAAGAGAACCTGAAACGTATTTTCAAATCTTAGAGGCCATGTCTCTTGGTTATACAAAAACTGTTGAAATAGCTAATTATAGTTACATGGAAGCAAAAAATATCGTGTCCTACTTATCGATTTTAAGGGATCTTGGTTTTGTCAAAAAAGAAAAATCTCTGTTAAGTAAAAAACGAAAACGAGGTGCCTATTCCATTAGAGATAACTTTTTTTAGATTTTGGTTCAGATTTGTTTCTTCATATTTTGCGGACATCGAAAATTGGAATGCCAAGGCAGCTGTACAGGAATTCAATGTAAATTTTAATAGTTATCTAAGCCCGGTTTTTGAAGATGTATGTAAACAATTTGTAAAAAACAGAAATGATTTTCAAAAGATTGGTCGATGGTGGTACAAAGATGTTGAAATCGATATCGTTGCCTTAAATGAAAAAGATAGTAGTATTTTGTTTGGTGAATGTAAATGGAGTAAAAACAAAATTGGTACAAAAGTATTAAGTAGTTTGGAGAGCAAAAAGGAAAAGGTCCAATGGAAAAACAAAACGAGAAAAGAACGATTTGTTTTGTTTTCTAAAACTGGGTTTAGGAACTCCTTAGTAGATCTGGCAGAGGAGAGAAAGGATTTAGAATTAGTTAAACCTCAGGATATGGAGGAAGCTTTTCGATCTGCAAGTTAATTTAGGTTGATTACCAGTTTTTTTTAATTTCGTATTCACTCCACGTCGCATCAATGTAGTGGTTTTTTTGAAAAATGTTTTGGAGAAGAGCAAGGTTTGTTATGTCAGCTTTTATGAAAGTGACATGATCGCCGGGCAACCCAAATTCTAATTCTTCTTTTTGCTCTTCTTTGTTTTTACTTTTGTTAGCTTGTGCGCTGTCAAGCGATTGCTGCTTATCGGTAATTCTCACACTATCTTTGCTAATGTTATTGTCATTGTTATTGTTCTCCCATTTTTCTAAAACTTCTCTGTTGGTGTTGTTAAAATGATGAGTGATGTTTGCTAGCTTTCCTGTACTGAGATTATCAATTATGATGATGTGGTTTTGTAGTGCTGGTGTTGCCATAGCATCAGTAATATGACTTCCAATGAAGCCTGCACCACCAGTAACAATACATGTGCTGCTTGTTATTGTTTTATTAGTATGTTGTTTAGTACATTGTTTGTTATGCTGTTTCATCGTTTCCCCCATATCACTCTACTAATTTACCATTCTAAAACCACATCACTTTACCACTCTGAAGACACATCATTACGTCTGTGATGCATATTAAAGAATTGTGTTTTGATGAAAGGTTTTATTATAAAATACTCCTAAACGGCATCTTCTATTCTTCATAATTATAAAGACAGCATTTACCTACCATAATTCATATATGAAATAATCCACATTTTAGCGCACCCAACAGAAGAAAAAAGCTTTCCTTTCCCCATTGGCACTCTTAACTTACCTACACACTCCACCTGCCGTCCTTCATATATGAACAATAGCAGTTACCCCCACCTTTATTATCAAGGATAGCAGGTGAATCATATATGAACTACGGCAGTTACCATTATCAACAACAGCAGTTACCATTATCAAACTCAGCTGTTTCCATCACCTTTACCATTATCAAACTCAGCAGGTATGATTATCAACGATGGCAGTTACCATTATCAACAACAGCAGCCGGCCTGCCATCAACTGCCCATATAAAATTATAATACCTATCAGGTAAATCCTATCTGACAAACTTTTTCTAATTTTTTATAAAGCAATGCCTTAAATTTTTTGTAATCGTTTTGATGTATTTCTACCAAGCTAAGGCGTTTGATATCATCATCTGATCTGCCAAAACACCTGTTTTTTAACAGTTCACAATGATGTTTCAGATTTCTCTCTGAAACATGGGAAATCAAAAAACCACTCTCAATTTTCTTAAAAATCATTTCTTCATCGAAATCAATGACATTTTTACAACCTTGGTGTATGAGATATAAATCAAAGACATCACGCTCTTTTAGTTTTTTTCTTGTAAGAACTGCCCGATATTTTTCAAGAATAATTTCATCCAGAGCATATGTATTCATTGTTATATTTGACACATCATACCCAATTGATTTTAGATATATATCTGGGTCAACAATAGTATTTACTTTTAATTTCAAACAATCATATAGTATATGTTCTAAAAAGTTTAACTCAATCTTTATAGGGATTTTTTCTCCGGTTATTAAAGAATCATAATACACATAGAAAATATATACTGATCTTGAATTCCTAATGGCAATATACTGAGGATTTGTCCTATCCGTATCAAAATCAAATCCGATCGAATCGCAGATTACATTAATTTCATTGATAAGAGGTATAACAACTTTTTTAATTTCTTTTTCTCGTTGATTTTTACGCTTTATTTTTCTTAAACGATTAGAATCTTTATAGGTAAAATCTATATCTTCACTTACCCTTGAATAATTCAGATAATTTCTTACAAGTAATGTTCCACCTTTAAAAACGACATCATCTAAATCAGAAATTAATCCCTCATCTTTTAGTTTTTGCCAACTTGAAAAAAACAAGGAGATAGCATAATCCTTTTCAATATATCGATCTTCAATAGTTGATTTCCTTTTTTCTTTGACATGGGACAAATATTTTTTGAAATTCGTTTTATTCATGAATACAAAACCTTCTTTTTGAAATTCTTAGAATAATTTTTCAAATATACTCTTGTTTTTTCCTTCTTTTTAGAACAAGAAAGTTCAGAGGGGGGAATTTTGTTAAAATACATAAAATCAATATAGGTTTTTTCAGGATCCGAATAATAAAAAGCGAGTCTATTTTTCGTTATTTTCTTAACAGAACCAAAATCAAATAGTTCTCTTTTCATTTTATGAAATTGATAAGTTACTCCAAGGATCTTTTTTTCCCCAGAAATATCAGAATTTACAATAACCGGATTAACAATTCCTTGCCATATAAGTTGGTTATATTCTAGGGCACTATCAAGTCCATGATACCATCTAATATTTAACTTATTAAGAACAACATAAATCATTTCATTTGTGGTGTAATCAGTGTAAGAACCTTCTTTCTCTTTTGGATTCAATAGATAATAATATCCCTTAAAAACATAGACTATATCATTATTTTTTCTTAATTTAACAATAATATTTTCAGAAGAGTTGTCTTGTAATACATCACTAAAAACCTTTTTTAACTGCTTTTTGGAAACAAGTTTATCTTTAAAAGATTCTAAGATATTTCTTATGATTTTTCCATCGTTTTTCATACAGACAATTAATGACAAATAGTATTTAAATAATTTGTTTTAAAAAATCCCAAAAAATGGACAATTTGAAATGAATCACATATAAATCAATTCGTTTCTTTTTGCTTCTGTTTTGGGAAATGATGCGCGATGTTTGCAAGTTTTCCTGTACTGAGATTATCAATTATGATGATGTGGTTTTGAAGTGCTGGCGTTGCCAGAGCATCCACGAGGTGACTACCTATAAACCCTGCACCACCAGTAACAATACATGTGCTGTTTGTTATTGTTTTATTAGTATGTTGTTTATTATATTGCTGAGTGTGTTGTTCCATCGTTTCCCCCACATCACTCTACTATTTTACCACTCTAAAAACACATCACTATAC
>JAUWOO010000022.1 GCA_030612095.1 Thermoplasmatota archaeon
GTACCGGAGTTCGATTTCCGATTAAAAGGTGTAAGTACCATATCACTTGATGCCCACAAAATGGGGTACTCAGCCATCCCCTTAGGAACAATTGTAATCAGAGACAAAAAATGGCTTGATGAGATAAGTGTGGAATCCCACTGCATTAGTAGCAGAAAACAAGCAGGCATACTTGGAACCAGATCTGGCGGCCCAGTTGCTGCTGCGTATGCTGTTGCAAGATATCTTGGTAGAGATGGTTACAGAAAGGTGGTTGAAAACTGCATGAACATTACAAGATATACAGAAGAAAAAATAAGGGAGATGGGTTTAACTCTAGTTACAAAACCCACGATGAACGTACTTGGCATAAAAATGAAAAACGTACCAGAATTTGTAAAAAAACTATCGGAATATGGGTGGAAAGTTAACAAGATAGATCGTCTTTCATGTATACGCATTGTTATAATGCCGCAGACAACAAAAAAGATCATAGATGAGTTTATTCCTGTATTTAGAAAAACTTGTGAAGAGGTGGGAGAACTATAAGTCTAGAACAGCTAAAAAAATCATTAGAAGAAGCACCAGTTGTGAAAAAGGGAGAATATCCCTATATTATTCATCCAATAATTGATGGTATACCATATATAAAACCAGATTTATTAGAAGAAGTTACCTGCGAAATGCAAAAACTTATAGAAAAATGCGGTCAAATAGACAAGATTGTAACCGTGGAGGCAATGGGAATACCTCTTGCCACAGCATTATCATTGAATATGGACGTTCCGTTCACAATCATTAGAAAAAGAAAATACGATTTTCCAGATGAAGTAAGTGTCGAGCAGGCAACTGGCTACTCGAACTCAAAACTATACATAAATGGTCTCAAGAAAGGAGATAAAATCGTTATTGTCGATGATGTGTTAAGTACAGGTGGGACCCTTCGGGCAGTTTTAACTGCTCTTAAAAAAATGGGTGTAATTATCAAAGGTGTGTTTATAGTAGTAAACAAGGGAAACGTGGCCAAAGAGATAATGGATGAATCCAACGTAAGTATTACTACCCTAGTTAACATAGATGTTATCGACGGCAGAGTTGCTATAAAAATCACATAGGAAAGTATTTCATTGTTATAGTCATATATGATGCGAGGTTAAATATGGTGGAGAAAGTAGCCCAACATACACATTGTCAGATATGCGGGAAAGCCATTCCAATTGCGGAAACACTTTGTTCAGAGGAATGTAAACAAAGATACCAAACCATGGTTAAAAAAAGAAAAATGCTTGTGTATATAATGTATGGTTTGATAGCTTTCATATTAGTACTGTTCCTGTTTGGCAACGTCTAGTAAATCACCAGGCTTATAGGGCAGTTAAAGCAGATGAGCTATCAAAATAGCAAATTTTTAAAGTATTTTTAAGAATATGTAATTGATGGAAAAGTAGTATCGTAAAACCACTTATTTTGTCATTTCATGTTAATATTGGAGAATATTTATATAATATTAGTTACAAAAATATATTTGATGAAGTTTGCGATGAAAGGGATTAAAGAGAAAAAACAGAGAAATTTAGCTATTGCTAGCACCATCATGTTGATGATAGGTTTTGTTAGTCTTATTTTGGCCGAGGATATGAATAGATTGTTGATATCTGTTGTTTGCTTATTTTTGGGTTTGTTTCTCTTAGCCTTGGCAGCAAATGAGTTAGATAGAAAAAAGAAAGTTTGAGCAACATAAATACTTAATCTATATGAAGAAACACAGATTTATAAAGCAATGAATGTTATAAAATTGCGATCTGAGGAGGAAAAATATGGATAAAACAAAAATTGAATGTCGAAAGTGTGGAAAGATCTGTGAAGTAGAAACTCATGAACTACGAGATGTAATCGATGCAGTATGCCCTAAATGCGGTTCAGAACATATATTTATCAGAGACATCCATCTTGATGCTTGAACTCAAAACAATGGTTGATTCTATTGAAATTAGCCGAAATAACTTATGCGGAAAGCCAGTAAAAATTGATTTTGTGCATTTTTACTTAAAACAGATGGAAACTAACTCCTTATGAAATATAGTTCAATAAAGGTTAGTGAGTTCCTTATTCAGCAAGCTCTTCCTGAAGATCTATCACCATCTCAGTAAGTACATCTTCGAAAATTTGATGGCGATATTCCTTGATCGCACCATTTGATAAATGAGCCCTTGCTACAAAGTCTCGCCCATCTTTTATTATTTCAATGTGACAAACCGTCTCCATATGTACCCCTATCCAATCTCTACCCCAAATCCATCGAATGTATTTATATTTTTTGTGGATAAAGTTTAATGCACATACCGATAATATGACAATTGGGGTGAAACATTGGAGAAAGTAAGAAAACCCGCAGTAGCAGGTCAGTTCTACGATGGAAATAAAGCAAATCTGGAACAGAATATTAAAGAATATTTTCTAGATGAAAGAGGGCCAAGAAAATTACCAGAAGCAAATCAAGGGAAAAAGAACGTTAAAGGTTTAGTTGTACCCCATGCCGGCTACATATATTCAGGTGCCATAGCTGCCAATTCGTATTATTACCTTTCAAAAAATGGTTTTGCCGACACGTTTATCATTCTCGGTCCAAATCACACAGGAATGGGCTCAGGAGTGTCAATAATGACAGAGGGATCATGGGAGACACCGCTAGGAACAGTTCCAATAAACGAGGCTCTAGCTAAGAAACTATGGACAGGAATAATAGACAAAGATCAAATTGCCCATACGCATGAACACAGCATAGAGGTGCAACTCCCATTTTTACAGTTTTGTGCCAGAGACAAAAAATTTGATTTTATACCTATTTGTATGGCTATGCAAGATTTTGAAACATCAGAAGAAGTCGGAAATATCTTAGCAAATGCAATCAAAGACTCAGATGAAAAGGTTGTCATCATTGCAAGTAGTGACTTTTCTCATGCGGGTTTCAACTACGCAAGCATGCCGCCATCAGGAGTAAGAGTTGATAAACATGCAGAAAAACAGGATAAAATTGCAATAGAAAAGATTCTTGAAATGGACCCCAAAGGATTAATTGATACAGTTCATAAAAACAATATCACGATGTGTGGCTATGGTCCTGTGGCAGTCATGTTGACAGCATCCAAAATGCTTGGTGCAAAGCAGGTGGAATTACTTAAATATGGGACATCCTATGAAGTACAACCTAGCAGTTCCTGTGTTGGCTATGGTGCTTTAGCAGTATACTGAGGTGAAAATAACATGAAAAGAAAACCAGTCAGAGACATTCAGTTAAAAAAGGGGATGAATCCAAACGATCTAATAAAAGAGCTCTATGAATCGGGTGGTTTCAGTGCGAAAAAAGTGGCTTTGGGTGTTGACATCCTCGAAAAAATGATCAAGGAAAAAAACTGCATACGATTTCTTTCATTTCCAGCGTGTATCTGTTCAACAGGAACTAGGGGAGTTATAAAGGAACTATTGAAACGGAAATTGTTTGATGTCGTCATCACAACTGCAGGCACACTGGATCATGATTTAGCTCGAGTTTGGAGAGATTACTATCATGGATCGTTTATGGCAAATGACAAGGAACTCCACAATAAAGGTATTAACCGGTTGGGAAACATTTTCATACCAAACGAATGCTATGGAAAGATACTTGAAGAAAAAATGCAGCCCATCTTAGAAGAACTCTATAAAACCAAGAACAAATGGTCAACAAAAGAACTTGTCTGGGAGTTTGGAAAACATCTCGAAAATGAAAAGAACGGAAAAGATTCAATAATGTACTGGGCGTGGAAAAACAAAATACCAATGTATATACCTGGTATCACAGATGGTGCCTTCGGCTCTCAGATTTGGATGTATTATCAAGAACACAGAGATTTTACTATCGACTTACTAAAGGACGAACAAGAACTATCCGACATTATTTTTGACGCTGAAAAAAGTGGTGCCTTCATCATTGGCGGAGGTATATCAAAGCATCACACCATCTGGTGGAACCAATTCAAGGGCGGACTTGATCATGCAGTATACATCACAACTGCTGTAGAGTATGATGGAAGTCTCAGTGGTGCTCAGACGAGAGAGGCCATATCATGGGGCAAGGTAAAAGAAAAAGCAGATAATGTAACCATAGAAGGAGATGCAACAGTTCTTATGCCCCTTATGATTGGCGCGTTGTTTGAAAGATTATTGCCAAAATAGTGACTTCATAATCATTTTAATCTTTTTAGGTAACTCTGGCAGCTCTTTTCCCCCATATAAATCAAGTGCCGATTCAACATAAACGTTCACGGTCTCATTAAAATACCATCTACCATAATCAGCATCTGCTCTAGCCGGACTGCCCACATAGCCATTCTCTAAACCAAGCTCTTTAAACGTTTTTCCAAGAACGCGTGGAGATTGAAGATCCCTGTAAATGTTCTGTAGTTTTTTATGGGATTCGTCAACCAAATAGGGATATTGATATTTCATCAGAGACGTCTCCCTGAAACCTGCATGCATCTCTTTACTAGTATCAAAACCAAGTTTTGGTTCACGCTTCTCTACCTCACCATTATAGAAATACGGGCTCCAAGGTTCACAAATTCTCATATCGTATTTACGCATGACATGCCCCATGCCAGAATATATGCCTTTAAGGTGACCAATGGCCATATGATATGTACAAATTATCAGATATTTGAATCCATGGCTCGCAAGAGACGATCCTATACTATAAATTACATCCCTAACCACTTTTGAACTAACTGAAATACTACCTGGAAAATCAGTATTAAACTTACAATATCCCAAAGGAACGACGGGCAAAAGAACGTATGTTAACTCAGGATTTTTTCTATTCAAAATCCTAATTGCTTCAGTAGCTGTATCTTTTGCCGTCAAAAGATCGGTTCCTACAGGTAAATGAGGACCATGTTCTTCCAAAGGACTAATTGGGAGGAAAAAAATCGTTTTCTTTTTGTCTAATCCTTCAATCTGTTTCCAACTGAGCTCTTCCATCTGAATGACTTTCATGTCATTCTTAGAATTGCTTTTTTTAACTTTCATATTGTCACCTTATGTCCTTTTTCATATGTTGTTACTTCACACCCATCTTCTGTTACGATAACGGTATGTTCCTTCTGTGTAATGATACCACCATTTATCTCAATAAGTTGTGGGTATTGCCTGATAAGCCCCAAATAAGATAGCCTTCTTAATACCAAATTACTATTGGGAAATAGTTTTTCAGACCATCGCTCCGCAAATGGAAGTGTTTTAAACTCGTTTTTCATTTTGTTAAACAAAATTTTGGATCTATTATCTCTAACCACCCTTGATCTAAATGATCTTTCACACATGTAAATGTTACTTCCATTTCCAGAAACGATATGACCGCCCCCATTAGTAGCAAATGGCTCTATAGCCAAAACATCTCCGGCTTTAGGTTTAATCTTGTTACACATATTTGATACGTTGGGAACTGACATACCAGAGTGAAGTTGATACCGTTCCAAACTATGACCTGTAAGATTATCTATGGGTTTGTAACCATATGATTTGATGGTTTCTTCTATTGCACTCCCTATTTTGGAAAGGGGAACGTCTGCCCTCATCAAGCTTATTGCTTTATCTAACGCATCACTTGACGCTTTTATCATGTCGTCATATTTATGTGTTTCAACCTCAACAGTTACAGCTGTATCGGCAATATAGCCATCAACATGTGATCCAACATCCAGTTTTATCACATCCCCCTTTTTAAAAACCAATTTATCATCATGTCTTGGACTATAGTGAGCAGCAATCTCATTTCGGGAAATATTGACTGGAAATGAAAGACCTGCACCCTCGTCCAGTATCTTTGATTCCACACTGTTTGCAACCTCTAAAAAACTGACCCCTGGCTTTATTAGACCTGCCCCGTAATCTCTGGCCTCCGCTACAATCTTACCAGCACGCTTATATTTCTCATAAACGTCATCATCCATGTTCAATCACATCCAATATTTCTTCCTTAGTTATTGCTCCATCTCTGACTATTCTTGGCTTACCTGCAGTCATATCAACAATAGTAGACGGCAGACCATTTAATTTCCCATAATCAAGATAAACAGCAACATCACCGGAATTAAACTGCATCTTTATATCACTTATAATGTCTGGCACTTCTTTACCGTGAACATTTGCACTTGTGACTGTAATTGGACCGTACCGAGACAACAACTCCAAAGCAACATCATTATCAGGTATCCTCACAGCAACATTATCAAGCCCACCGGTAACAACATCTAAAATAACACTTTTTTTGTTTAATATCATAGTCAACGGACCCGGTAGAAAATATTCTGCCAAATCTCTAGCAATGTCGCTCACAAAAGCAATCTTTTCAATATCAACAAGATTTGACACAGCTACAGGCAATGGATTGTCCAGCGGTCTCTTCTTAACTTCAAAAACCTTTTTAACAGCATCTTTGTTGTAAATATCAACACCAAAAGCATACAACGTATCAGTGGGATAAACTACAATATCCCCATTCCGTAACGCCTCAATAGCTTTGGACAGCTCAATTCTCTGCATATCTATTTACTTTCTGTCTTTAAAAAATCACCCAAAGTAAGACCACTACCTGGCCGAGAACCACTTGGAATATTGGGAACTTCCTTGGCCTTCTCAACAAGAGTGATCCCTAATTCTTTCTCCAACTTGCCAACAACCTCATCAGAAGGTCTTAGATCACCGTTCTCAATCTTAGAAATAGTAATCGTACGCTCGCCGATATTAAATCCCAATTTCTCCCTGCTGAGTCCCTTTTCTTTTCTAGCACTCTTAATTATATCATTCCAACCGGATACAAGCTCCGTATCCATTTCTACATACACGTCCCTTTCCCGGGGTCTTTTAATCCGCCCTAAAATGGATTTTTGAACATCAACAGGGGCAACATCTTTTACACCCTCTCCATGCTTCATGCAACCAGGACACAACATCATCCTAACGCCATCAACAAGAGCAGGTCTACAACCAGAACTTTCCATACCACAAAGTTCACATTGCATGTCTATCATACCTCCAAACAACAATTTTATATTAAACCAGCTTTTTGTAAAGCCATCAAATCTTCAGTGCTAAGTTTCTCACCACGCCTAAATTTCTCAAATATTTCATCTGCTTCCTTCTGAGCAATTGTAGCCTCCACAGTTTTTCTTTTCTTAAATCTCTTATCGCGAGCAGTTGAGACTTCTCTTTCAAAGTCATGAATTTTATCAACATAATCTATAAACTCTCTATGAACGACATCAGCCCGAATCTTTGTCTCAACAATCATCTCCTGAATACCATTTACTTTTTTAATCAGGTTATCCAACTGTCTAATCAAACCGATCATATCTTCATGTTCTTCCTGTGCCCTTGCTGCCAGTTTCTCTACCATATCGTGCTGTTTTTCCGCCTTTTGCTTAACAATCTTCTCCTCTTCAACAGCCTTCTTGAGTTTGGGGTCTTTATTCAAAATCTCCTCTTGTTCCTTAATCTTTGCATGAAGTCCTGAAATAATCTCGATCACTTTTTTCTCTTTCTGAGCAGACATAGGTTGAGTCATTTGCTCAGTTTCCAGAGTTCTAAGTTGTTTTCTGAGATCATTTAAGTTTGCACCTGCAGCAATTGAGCGTGCCCTTTCTAATTCCTCAATCTTTTTCTTAATCTCACTATATGCTTTGTTGAGTTTGTTCCTCTGTTCCTTTGCATGTTTTACTCTTTCGTTTAATTCATCTCTAGTCTTCTTGTGATCATAAATTTTATTTCTCATTCCCCGAATAGCAGAGTTCAACTCATCTCTCTCATCAGCAAGTTTTTTTGATTTTAAATGCAATTGGTTTCTTTTTTCTTTTAACTCATTAGCTTTCTTCTGAAATTCATCCTTCTTTGATTCTAAGTCGCCTATTGATTCGTCCATTCCAAACCTCTAAAGATAGTAGTCTCTATTATGTAAAATATAAAGTGTTTATTAAGTATTTCGAAAGATAATAGCTTACCTCCAACATTTAGATAAATAAACTTGCCCCTGTGGAGCTAATATGCGGCTAATTAACATTCACTTTATATATGTTTCTCCACCTTTAATTTTTGTACACTTGTGTGAAAAACATTAAAACAGACGTGAAATGCTAATACAGTTTTTCCTTTGATCTTTGTCGAAACATAATTATACCATCAACGACAACTGCCAATATTCCTGTTATAAAAACCATATCAAAAACGTTTGCACCACCTATAACTGCAGGCGTTGGTGTTTCTATAGGATAGTTTAATAATTCAGCGAGATGAAGGAAATCAGCACCTATCAAAACTCCAATTGTTCCAGAAATGTAAGCTAGAGGAGCTGCCTGTCGAAAATTGTTCCAGGATAGAAATACCGAAGCGAAGCTGGCAAAAATAGCAGGAAGAAGCCAGAATGGAAAAGGAGATACTATCCCTTTCTCTGGAACAGGATAGGTAACGAAGAAAGTTATTATTGCAACAGTCGACGTTCCCAATAATATTTTTTTTAAAGCTATTTTCTTTTTTATGCTAAGGTAAATGCTCAACAATATGGGTATAACTGCCCCACCAGCGTTAATACCAACCAACCAATTGTTGTAAGCAAATAGTTTAATATTTGCTAAACTAAACCCAATGTATCTATCGATAAAACCATATCCGAAGATGAATGAAGCGAAAACTATAATTATCGCTTCAATTGAAGAAAAACCCATGTCTTTAAATGCCCTTGTCAAAATTAAATATCCAATATACAGAGCCAAAATGGGTAAAAAGATGTAGAAAAGATATAAGCATAGTTGGGTAATTTCAGACATGGCAGACATGACAAAAACCTTTGATATAGATATTATTTATAAACCTTGTTTATATCTCGGTTGGAGACAGTGATACAATATGGATTCATTTCTTAAAAAAGAATGTGATTTAAAATTCTTTCATGACAATGGCTTTGTAAGGAAACAATGTACCTCCTGCAAAGCATACTTTTGGACATTAGACCACGATGCAAAGCTTTGCGGAGATCAACCGTGCGTAAAGTTTAGTTTTATTGGTAATCCACTTGGTAAAAAACCATTATCTCTTGCAGAGGTGCGTGAAAGCTTCCTTTCTTTTTTTGAAAAACACAATCATTCAAGGCTTAAGTATCCTGAAACAGGTGAACGATGTACTGTTATAGCGCGATGGCGGACTGATATATATCTAACAATTGCTAGTATTGCTGATTTTCAACCACATGTTACAAGCGGCGAGGTACCACCACCTGCAAACCCACTTGTTATCTCACAACCATGTATCCGTCTTAATGATCTTGAGAACGTGGGTAGAAGTGGTCGCCATCTAACAATGTTTGAGATGATGGGGCATCACTCATTTAACAAAAACGTTGATGAGATTTATTTCAAAGAAGACACCGTGCGTTTTTGTGATGAATATTTTGTGAAACACATAGGGATATCACGAGAAGCAATTAGCTACAAAGAGCAAATCTGGTATGGTGGTGGAAACGCAGGACCTTGCTTAGAGGTACTGACAGCAGGGCTAGAAATTGCCACTCTTGTTTTCATGAATATGAAAGAAGATTCAGATGGGGATTTTACAATAGAAGGCGAAAAATATACAAACAACCCACTAAACATCGTCGACACAGGGTATGGACTAGAACGTATAGCATGGGTTACTCAGGGCACTTCTACTGTTTACGATACTGTGTTTCCTGAGATGCTAGAATGGTTAAAAAATCATACTGAGAATATCTCTGATACGCAGAGTATTTATTCCCTTGCAGATCATACTAAATGCTTGGCTTTTATGCTAGGTGATGGTATTGTACCATCAAATGTTAAAGCAGGATACCTAGCACGTCTTATTATCAGAAGATCACTTCGTTTCATTGAAAAACTTCAACTAAATGTTTCTTTGAAAGAACTCGTAAATATGCAGTTGGATTTTCTTGAAAAGGAATTTCCATCACTTAAAAAAAGAAAAGAACAAATTGATGAAATACTAGACATTGAAACAAAAAGATACACAGAGACATTATCTAAAGGAGAAGGACTAGTTAAACGAATTTTGAAAGAAAAAGAAAACATTGCTACAAATGAACTCATCACATTATACGATACACATGGGATGCCGCCTGAAATTGTGAAAAACATTGCAGAAAAAGAAGGTACATCTGTTGGAATTCCTGAGAATTTTTATTCAATGATCGCCGAACTTCATTCTCATGAAAAAAAAGAAGAAACAAAACAAGATGCGAAACAAAATTTGCCGGAAACCCGTGCACTTTACTATGAGGATCATTATATAAAGGAATTTGATGCAGAGGTTATTTGGAAAAACAACACAAGTAATGGTACTGAAATTATTCTTGATCAAACAGCATTCTATCCGGAAGGTGGTGGACAACCAGCAGATAAAGGAACACTCATCATTAATGATAGAGAAATACTTGTTAAACATGTTGAAAAACATGGAAGAACGATAATCCATTTAATAGATGAAAAACTAAATATTGGTGATAAAGTCCATGGACAACTTGATTGGGAACACCGATACATCCTCATGAGACACCACACGGGTACACATGTGGTAAATGGTGCGCTACGTATGCTGCTTGGTGAACATATTTGGCAGGCTGGATCGCAACTAGGTGTTAACGATGCACGCTTTGATTTTGCCCATTATAAGAATATAACGGAAAAAGAAAGAAAAGAAATTGAAGACTTAGCAAATAAACTAGTGCAAAAAGGACAGAATGTTGAGAAAAAAATAATGGATCGGAATAGTGCTGAGCGAATATATGGTTTTAGACTCTACCAAGGTGGAGTTCCACCCGGAAACAGCATCCGTGTTCTTAACATACCAGGTATCGACGTAGAAGCCTGTGGCGGAATGCATCTAAACAACATAAATGAAATTGAAAAAATTCGCATTCTAAAAACAGAGAGAATACAAGATGGAGTAAACAGACTTATTTTTGCAGCAGGTAAAATGGTTGATGTATACCAAGAAGAAGAAAACAAGATGTACAATCAAATTGTGAAAACTCTCGGTAATGTTTATGATATAAAAACACAGAAAAATGTCTCTGAACAACTAAAAGGTGTTTCAAAAATTTTCTCAGTACCAGTTGAACAAGTTGATAAAACAATAAAAAGATTTATTAAAGAAACAGAGGAGCAAGGAAAAACAACAGTTGATAGTCTCATTGATGCATGTAACCGTCTTTTCAACGAATGGAAAAAAACACAGAAAGACAAAAAGAAAGTATCATCTGGTGAGATTGAAAAACTTATGGATCAGGCAGAAACAATTACTGGAACTACAATAAAAGTTATCATTGCAAAAACAACTGGTGAAGGTACATCCATTGGTGGTGCAATAATAGAGGAGGGCAACTACGTTGTACATATCTTTGATGGAAAAAAACTTGTATCAATGGCCTCAGAAAACGTTGACATTGATCTAAGGAAAATCGCACCAGCGATCGGTAAAATTCTTGGTGGAAGTGGTGGCGGAAAACCAAAACTTACGCAAAGCGGCGGACCCAACCAAGATAAAGCCAAGGAAGCTTTAGAAAAAGCCAAGGAATTAACAATAGCTGCATTGACTAACAGATAGTTTTCACTTATTTCAAATTCTACTGTAGTAAAACGTAACATGTTCTATTTTCCACTTTTGATATGTTTTTCTTTATCTAGATGACACTGGTAGCAACATTCTATCTGAATTCAGCCAAAAACAATATTATGAAAAAAAATTCTAGAGTTTAACGGTTATATGAACAACAGTTATTACTACTATTGTTGCCACACACATTGCCATAACAAACCATGGTGGTATTTTGAGTGATGTTTTTTCCTCTGCATCAAAATATCGTATTAATCCTGCTGAAGAATGAAATCCTTCTCCTTTTTTATCTTTAGCCATTATTATTCACTAACCCACAATCTATGATCGTAGCATAAGGTTATGATATTTTAGTGTTTCTATTGATGGATTTTGTGTGTTATCCTGAAATAACTTCCTCCTAGAAAATAATGTAATCGATTTGGAATACATGCAGAAGTTTTGCAAATCGTGGGATTCTTGTACTAGTTATCATCCAAAAATCTTGCAAATTTTCTACTGTTGTAGGAAACATCTAAATATTGATTATATATACATAGCCAAGGGTGTAGCCAAATGAAGGAAATAGATGCTCTTATAAAGCAAACGTTGAAGTATAAAGAGAGTGGACTTACGACTCATGAAATTGCAGAAGAACTAAATGTATCCAAAGAAACAGCAGTATGGCTCTTGAACAAAGGTAAAGAGAAAAAACCAGAGGGAGAGGTAAAAATCGGTTGGCGCTCTATCGGCGCATATCCATCAAGAATATCAGCTATTTCAGACGCTTTATGTGATGTTTTTGAGGAGGAAGAAGAGAACAGAGATCTTGAGATTGATACTATTGTTGGTATTGCAATAAACGGCATTCCATATGCTACATTCATTGCAGATAAATTAGGACTAGAACTTGCGGTTTTCCGACCACACTATGAAAAATCAGGAGCTTTTTCCTCAAATTACGCAAGCATAGAAGGAAAGAACATTGTTTTTGTGGACGATGTAGTAGGAACTGGTGATACTTTTAAAGGTGCCATAAAAACTACGATAACTGAGAAGGGTAAACCTATGTTGTGCCTGGCAGTTTTAAATAAAAAGGTTCAGAACGACATATCAGGAGTACCTCTCCGCGCACTCATAAGAGCAAGAGTGATTTAATCCGGTTTTATCTCTTGGAGAAATCAACAATGCATTGGGCTGACGTTTTAGCAGATAAGCTAGTTAAAGAAAACAGGAAACATGTTCTGGCTACAGGGATAACTCCATCTGGACCTATCCATATTGGAAACATGCGGGAGATTCTAACAACAGATGCAGTTTACAGATCGCTGACTGATAAAGGTGTAGATGCTGATTTTATCTACGTTGCAGATGATTATGATCCTCTAAGAAAGGTCTATCCATATCTCCCCAAATCTTATGAAAAATACGTTGGAAAGCCCATCTCTGAGATTCCGTGCCCATGTGGAGATCACGAGAGTTATGCAGATCATTATCTGACTTCATTTTTAGATTCTTTGAAGGAAATTGGGGTAAAACCTTTCGTTTATCGAGCAAGCGAGATGTATAAAAATGGAGATTACAAAGAATCAATTCAAATAGCTTTGGAAAATGTCGACAAAATAAGGGAGATTATAGAAAAAATATCGAAGAGAAAACTCCCAAAAGAGTGGCTTCCTTTCAACATTCAATGTGAAAAATGTGGGAGACTGTCTACTGCAAAACCAATTCTATATGAGTATCCAATTATCGAATACAAATGCAATTGTGGATATGAGGGAGAAGTAGATATAAGAAAAGGAAATGTCGGAAAACTTCCATGGAGAGTTGATTGGCCTGCCCGATGGAAAATGCTTGGTGTAACATTTGAACCGTGTGGAAAAGATCTTGCCACAGTAGGTGGAGCAAGAGATACTGGAGCAAAAATTGTGGAAGAAATATATGACTACCCTCACCCGGCATTGCTTGTTTATGAATTCATCTTGCTAAAAGGTAAAGGTGCAATGCATAGCTCCAAAGGTACCGCTTTAAGTTCTGAAGAAATGCTGAAAATGACCCCTCCAGAGGTATTAAGATTTTTACTTATGAAAAACCAGCCGGGTAAACACATTGTATTTGACTCGGGGCTTGGCTTACTTAGCCTGGTTGACGAATATGATAAGGAGGAACGAGCATATTTTGGAAAAGAAGAAGAAACTAAAGGAATGAAAGATTTGAAGAAAACCTATGAACTTTCACAACCTTACCGTATTCCAAAAACCATTCCATACCAACTTCCATATAGACATTTAGTAACCATTGCCCAAATAGACAAAAATTGGGACGAAGTAAAAAAAATCCTTTTACGAACTGGACAAATTTCAAAGAGTTTGAAAAAGGAAGACGAGGAGCATTTAAAACAAAGAACAGAGAATGTAAGATACTGGCTAGGTCATTTTGCGCCAGATATGGTAAAATTTGAAGTGAAAAAGAACATGCCGAATGTAAAACTAACGGTGGAACAAAAAAAGTTTCTATCATCACTTGCGGTAATATTATCTTCCCCTGCATGGGAAGCAGAAAACATCCACAATGCAATCCATGAGACATCAGAAAATGAGAAAATTCAGATGAAAACGGCTTTTAAAACAATTTATCAAATCCTGCTTGGACAGGAGAATGGACCGCGTGCGGGATACTTTTTATCAAATCTAGACAAAGATTTTGTTTTGAATCGATTTGAAGAAGCAATTAAATAGGGAATCTACTCTTAGCAACATAGTTCATGAAAATTTATCTAGAGGTTTACGGTTGCACGGCGAATAAAAGTGATGCAAGTTTAGTAAAAGGTCTTTTAAAAGAAGGAAATCATGAAATCGTTGAAAAAATAGATGATTCTGATGTAATTATTCTACTCACGTGCACGGTTATAGGAACCACCGAACAACGGATGTTGTCACGGTTGAGGGAATTTAAAAAAACAGGTAAGAAAATCATTGTAACTGGATGCATGGCATCTGCTCAATCTGATTTAGTTAAATCCATTGTACCAAACGCACAGTTACTACCACCCCAGTATGTTTATAACATTCTTGATCTGCTGGATGATAAAAAAGTATCCTTCAAGACGAGAAATAAAACACTCTTGCCAAAATATTATGCAAATATAGCTGCCCCTATTTCCATCGCCGAAGGATGTATGTTCTCATGTTCCTACTGCATTACTTCCGTTGCAAGAGGCAAATTGAAAAGTTATCCAATAGATGAAGTCGTACAAGATGTATGCTCCGCATTAAGACAGGGCTGCAAAGAAATACAACTTACCGCCCAGGATACCGGTTCGTACGGTCTAGATTCAAATTATAATCTTGGTGAGCTTCTAACCAGCGTTTGTAAAGTCGAAGGAGAGTATAGAATAAGGGTTGGAATGGCGAATCCATATACTATCTTGAAAAATCTTGATTCTACCATTCAAGCCTTTAATAATACCAAAATTTACAAATTTCTGCACATACCAGTTCAATCTGGAGATAATGACATACTGAAAAAAATGAATAGAAAATACACAGTCGATGATTTTCTAGAAATAATTAAAAAATTTAGAGATAACTATACAGATCCGGTCATTTCAACCGACATCATCGTTGGTTTTCCAACTGAAACAGATGAACAATTTCAACATACAATCGATTTGCTAAAAACTGTAAAACCCGATATCACCAATATTACGCGGTATTCTTCACGACCCCATACCAAAGCAAAAGTAATGAAAGGTAGAGTAAGAACTGATGTGGCCAAAGAACGCTCAAAAATTTTAACCAAACTATGTATCGAATTATCAGGGGAAAACAACCGTAGACATGTTGGGAGAAAATATACTGTGCTTATAACTAAAAAGGGAAAAAACAATACAGTCATAGGCAGAACAGAAAACTATAAACCTGTTGTAATCAGAGAAAAGGCAGAGATGGGGAAAATTATACCTGTTATAATAACGGATGCTGCTTCAACATATCTTTTCGGAAGGCTTATATAGAATCGCAATATTTGTGAATTTGTGGAAGGGATGATTCGAGTAGCAATTAACGGTTTCGGAAGGATAGGAAGAAATGTCTTACGTGCAGCATTGGGACATTCTCAATATGGAAAAAAATTTGAAATAGTAGCAATAAACGATCTTGGAAATACTAAGATACTTGCCCATCTTCTCAAGTATGATTCAGTCTATGGAAAATTTGATGGCGAGATAAATGTCGAAGATGACAGTATCGAAATTAATGGAAAACAAATAAAATTTTTCTCACAGGTTAATCCTTCGAAACTACCTTGGAACAACCTAGATATTGACGTTGTCGTCGAATCTACAGGATTATTCCGTACCAGGGAGGGAGCATCAAAACATCTTGAG